>CANJSG010000245.1 GCA_947476875.1 Verrucomicrobiota bacterium
AAGGAATAGGTCACAGCGGCCAGTCTGAGGCGGCGAAGGCACTAATAATGAAATCTTTGGCGCGCTTCGTGTCCTTGATGGACGAATCCACCGCTCCGCCCGGCATCCAGTTCCAACCGGACGTCGAGCTTCAGACGACCACCGGTTTCATCTTCGGGGCGATCGATTTCCACGCCACGTAGCCCGTCGCCAGCGACAGCGCTCCGCAGACCAGATAGGGAACGCTCGGCTTCACGTCGAACATCGCGCTGGCGAACACCGGCCCGACGATTCGCGCCAAGCTGCCCGCACTTTGCGCCACTCCCAGCGTCGCGCCCTGTTCATGGGACGGCGTGAGGTTGGAAAGCAGTCCGAACAACGGCGGCCGCGTCAGGCCCGAGCCGACCGCCAGCAGTCCCACCGCGAACAGCAGGAACCACCAGGCCGCCGCGCCCGCTCCGACGAGGCTGGCGAACTTCAACGGCGTGTTGCCTTCCGCATACGGCAGCAGCGGCAGGCTGATTCCCACCAGCAGCAGGCTGAAGGCGATCAGCTTCGGTTCGCCCATCTTCTTCACCAAGCGCCCGATCGGTCCGCCCTGCACGAACGCGCCCACAATTCCGCAATAGGCGAAGATCGCCGCGATGGCCATCTCGCCGTCGTGCGTCTTGGGATCGAAGTGGAAGTTCTTCGCGATGAGCCGCGCCAACGTCGACTCGAAGCAGGTGAAGCAGAACGTCGACAGGAAGAACACGCCCACCAGCAGGCCGATGTTCGGCCGGGCGAGGATCTCCTTCCACTGGTTAACGCCCGGACGCCGAACTGTCTGTTGCGCTCCCGGCTTGAGGCTTTCGCCGAGGATGAAAAAGGCGAGGATGAGGTTGAGCAGGCAGATTCCCGCCGCGATCCAGCCGGGTCCGGCCTTGCCCAACGTCAGCAAGCCGACGATGGCGATGATCGGTCCGCAGATGAACCCGAGCCCGAAGGCCATGCCGATCAGGCCCATCTTCTTCGACCGCTCCTCCGGAGGCGTGATGTCGGCGATGTAGGCTTGGGCTACCGTGATGTTCGCCCCGCAAATGCCGCCAAGGATGCGTGAGCCGAGGATCATTCCCAAAGCCGCCGCCGGAGCGGTCATGAGCGAGCCGATGGCGAAGAGCGCATACGAGGCCACGAAACCGGCCGTGCTCACCAGCAACACGGGCCTGCGTCCGATCCGGTCCGAGAGCCGGCCCCACATCGGCGCGAAGATGAATTGCATCGCCGAATAGCTGGCGATGATCAGGCCAATCATGAGACCGGAAGCGCCGAGGTCCTCGACGTATTTCGGCAGGAGCGGAAAAACGATTCCGAACCCGATCAGGTCGATGAAGACCGTGAGAAAGATGAACAATAACGACGGCTTGCGCATGACAGGGGAAGACGTTTAGGCGACCGCAGGCCACACCGCCAGAGGAATGACGGTGGACAATGCCGAAGCCCGAAGGCCAAAGGCCCAATGGGACACGGCGCTGGTCGGGCTTCTGTCGACATTTGGCCTTCGTTATTCGTCATTCCTCCGGCCATTCACGGCTTGCTCTTGGAAGGGCCGCCCACTACCAACTCGTCGGTCACCCGATCGCCAAAGGAACACCGGAAACACCGCGACGCACCCAAGCCACCCGAGCCAAGAGAATGAACTTTCTTTCGCCAACCGCGCTTTGGTTTCTGGGGCTCATCGCGCCGGTGGTCGTCTTCTACCTGCTGAAGCGGCGGCGCACCGTGAAGCTCGTCGCCAGCACGTTGCTCTGGCAACGGTTCCTCGCGGAAAACCAGGCCAACGCCCCCTTCCAAAAGCTGCGGAAGAACTGGCTGCTCCTGCTCCAGATTCTCCTGCTGATCCTTGCGGTGCTCGCCCTGACGCGCCCCTACTTCTCAAGCCAAACCAAGGTCGGCCGCCTGCGTATCGTCATCCTCGACGCCTCCGCCTCGATGCAGGCCGTGGACGAAACGCCCAACCGTTTCGAGAAGGCCCGCGCCGAAGCTCTCACACTCGTCGACAGCCTCCAGGACGACGATCAGATGGTTGTGCTCGTGGCTGGTGCGTCCACCGAAGTGCGGCAATCGGCCACGGCGGGCAAAGCCGCGTTGCGGCGCGCCATCCAAGCCGCCGCCGCCGGCGAATCGCCCACCCGCCTCAGGGACGCCATCAAGCTCGCCGACACGCTTGCCAAAGCCAACGTGCCGAAGAACGACGACAAGGAACTTGCGACAAACTCTCCGCCGAACGCCGAGATCCATCTCTACACCGACGGTGCCGTGGGCGACCTGAGCGAGTTCGAGAACAAGGGCCTCAACCTCGTCTACCACCGCGTCGGCCAACGCGGGAACAACGCCGGCATCGTCCAGCTCGACCTTCGCCAGAATCCCGAGAACCGCCGCCAGCGCGCGCTCTATGTCAGCGTCGGCAACTACTCGTCGAACGCGCTGGATTCGCTGCTCGAACTCCGCTTCGACAACCAACTCCTCGAAGCGCGCCCGATCAAGGTTCCGCCCGGCGAAACCGCCGCGCTCGTCTTCCTGCCACAACAGGCGAAAGACGGAGTCTTCCACGTGAAGCTCGCCGCCGAAGACGATCTGGCCGTGGACAACGAAGCGTTCATCCCCAGCATCCTGCCGCGCCCGATCCGCGTGCTGCTGGTGTCGAAGGGAAACCGCTTCCTCGAAAAAGCCCTGCGCTCCGCGCCCGAAGTGGAATTGGCCACCGCGACCGACCTTTCTTCGCCGCCCAATGGCTTCGACCTGCTCGTGCTCGACGATGTGTTGCCGTCCGTCTGGCCGAAGATCCCCACCCTCGCCATCCGCACCGCGCCCACGAATTGGTTCGATGCGAACGGCTCGGTGGAAGCGCCGGCCGTGGTCGATTGGCGCGGGTCGCATCCGCTCCTGCGCTACGTGAGCTTCGATGCCGTCCAAGTGGCCGAGACCACGCGCATCAAGACGCCGAGTTGGGCGCAATCGATCCTCGAGGCCACCGAGACGCCCTTGATCATCGCCGGCGAACTGGACGGCCGCCGCATCGTCTGGATCGGCTTCGACACGCTCAACAGCACCTGGCCGCTCCGCATCAGCTTCCCCATCTTCGTGGCCAACGCCGTCGAGTGGCTGAATCCCTCGCCTGATCGCGCCGGCCAACTGGTCGTGCGCCCGGGCGATCCATGGCGCGCACCGCTCGCGTCCGACACCGCCAAGGCCACGCTGACCTTGCCGGACGGAACCAAGAAGGAACTCGTCCCCGTCGCCGGCCAGCGCGAACTCGTCATCGGCGACACCACGCATCGTGGAATCTATCGCTTCAAGTCCGGCACGAATGAAACCGTCTTCACCGCCAGCCTCCTGGATTCCGCCGAGAGCAACATCCGCCCGCGTGACCAACTCAGCGTGGGCAAGCTCGGCGAAGTCGCCGCCAACACGGGGCGCAACGCCAGCAAGGAACTCTGGCGCTGGATAGCCGTCGCGGCCCTCGGTGTCCTGATGTTCGAATGGTGGTTCTACCATCGCCGCACGGCGTGAGCGGAATGACGAAGCACGCAAGCCCAATGAAGACGAAAACCCCAAAGACAGAATGGGTCTTCAAGTGGCTTTTTGGCCTTTGGCTTTTGGCCTTCGTCGTTCTCCTCAGCGCCTGCAAACCGGACGCCGCAACCGAAGTCGTCGTCTACACCTCGCAGGACCAGGTCTTCGCGGAACCAATTTTTCAGGAATTCACCAAACAAACCGGGCTCAAGGTCCGCGCCGTCTACGACAGCGAAGCGGTCAAGACCGTCGGTTTGGCCAACCGGTTGATCGCCGAGAAGTCGCGGCCGCAGTGCGACCTCTTCTGGAACAACGAGGAACTCCGCACCGTCCAACTCGTCGAGGCCGGCGTGCTCGCTGGCGGTGTCGGCCGGACCAACTTCGCCCATCGCATGCGCCAGCTGGTCGTCCGCAGTGAGTCGATCACCGATCCGCTCGTTCCCCTCACGCTCGAAGCCATGACCAATTCGGCCCTGCGCGGCAAAGTCGCCCTGGCCTATCCGCTCTTCGGCACCACTTCGTCCCATATCCTCGCCCTGCGCCAGAGGTGGGGCGCTGAACGCTGGGAACGTTGGTGCCGCGCGCTGGCCGCGAACCAACCGCTGCTCGTCGACGGAAACTCCGTCGTCGTGAAACTCGTCGCGGTAGGACAGGCGTTGGTCGGCTTGACCGACTCGGACGACATCCGTTCCATGCAGCGCGAAGGCCGCAAGCTCCTCGCGCTCGGTCTCTCCGGTGGTGACGATCTGATGATCCAGAACTCCGTAGCCCTCGTCCAAGCCGGCCCCAACCCGGAAGGCGGCCGGAAGCTGCTGGAGTTCCTCGCGTCGAAACCGGTTATCCAACGTCTGGTCGATGCCGGCGCAGTGGAGCCGGAAAGCCTGGTCGCCGGCGAAATGATCTGCGGCGACGGGTCGCCCATGGTTCCAGCCGATTGGTCCGCCATCGCGAAGTCCCAAGCCGTTGGCATGGCCAAGCTGAAGGAGATCTTTCTGCGATGAGCTGGCTCCTCCTCCAGAACAGCCTGCTCGTCGCCACGTCGGCGACCGTGGTGTCTCTGTTGCTTGGAGCGGCCGTCGCGATCGCGTGCCTTTGCCTCGCGCCCCGGATGCGTTGGTTTCTGCTGGCCACCGCGGCCGTCGCCTTCGCGCTGCCTCCGTTCTTGGTGACCAACTGCTGGCTGGAACTCTTCGGCCTGAACGGTTCCCTGCGCGGTTGGGTGCCAGCCTCGATCCTGTCGCTCGGCGGAACCGTCCTGATCCTGTCGCTCCTGCATTGGCCGCTGACGATGGGGCTGCTCGTGGCCGCGTGGAGCCGCTCGGACAAGGCCGTCCTCGAATCCGATCCGTTCCTCCGTGGTCCGGCAGTGATGCGCTGGATTCTCTGGCCGGCGGCCAAACCCGCTCTGCGCGTCGCCGCGGCGGCCACGTTTGTCCTGACGTTGAACCAGTTTTCCGTGCCAGCTCTGCTCCAAGTGAAAGTGCTCCCGGCGCAGATGTGGATCGGGTTCAACACCACCTTCAACTACGCCGAAGCCCTCTGGTCGGCTTTGCCTATGATCGTGGTCGCGCTGGCGGTCATCGTCTTCCTGTCGGGCTCAAGGTGGACCGAACCGCGCTGCGGTTCGGTCGCCAGCCGCAGCGCGGCTGGCGCTACCTGGTCCTGGCGCGGGCTCCTCATCCCGAGCGATCTCTGGCGCGCGCGCATCGGCGGGCCGATGCGCCGGGTCGCGGCCGTAGTCGCCTGGATGACGATTGGATTCTCGGTGG
>CANJSG010000246.1 GCA_947476875.1 Verrucomicrobiota bacterium
GAATACTCCAGCGGCGGCGCCTGGCGCCAGTCGGCCTCGCTCTTCGGAACCATCGGCGGACTCGGTTACGCGGTGGATGCCAGCTACACGACGAGCAACGGCGATCAACCCAATGGTGGGAGCGAACGGCACTCGTATTCGCTGACGCTGAAGCAGCGGCTGGGTTACGCGGACGACGTCTATCTCCAAGTCGGCCGAAATGAATCGGTAGCCGGAGACGTCGCGCGGCACTGGGACCCTGCTCAGGCCAAGGCTGGCTTCCGCGTCGAGGAAACCCAGGAGCCGGTGCTCCACGCAGGGTGGCACCATGAATGGTCGCCGGGAAACCACACCCTGCTGCTCGTCTCCCGGCTGGAAGACCGGCTCGCACTCATCGATCCCCAGCCCAATGTCCTCTTTCTTCGTTACGGGTTCTCCGGTCCCACGAGCGTCAGCACGCCGCCCGGGTTCGACCTCAACTTCGACAGCCGAGTGGCTCTGACTTCGGCCGAGTTGCAGCAGGTTTTCGAGTCGGAGAAAACTTCGCTCGTGGTCGGCGGGCGTTGGCAGGCGGGCGAGGTCGAGTCGCACGCGATCCTGAACCGGGGATTGTCGGGCGTCGTCACGGATCAACGGGCGTCGACCGATCTCCAACGCGGCAATGCCTACGCCTACGGTTCATGGAGGATCCTCAAGCCGCTGCGGCTGATTGGAGGTGTCAGCTACGATCACCTGAGTTTTCCGGAGAACTCGGACCTCGCGCCGGTTTCAGCGGGCGAGTCGAGCCGCGACCTTGTTTCACCCAAGGCCGGCCTGCTCCTCACTCCGTGGAAAGGCGGGCTGGTGCGGGCGGCCTATTCACGCTCGCTCGGCGGTTTGTTCTTCGACAACAGCGTCCGCCTCGAGCCGACGCAGTTGGGCGGTTTCAACCAGGCTTTCCGCAGCCTGATTCCCGAAAGCGTCGCCGGCATCGTTCCCGGCACGAGGTTCGACTCGGCTGGTATCGGCTTCGACCAGTCGTTCAAGAACGGCACTTGGTTTGGCATCGAGGCCGAGTGGCTCAAGTCCTCGGGAGACCGGGTCGTCGGACTGCTGACCAACGGCACGCTTCTGCCGGTTCCCGATTCGGCGTCCGGCACGCGGCAACAGCTCGAGTTCCGCGAACGCAGTCTGACGGCCTATGCCGCACAGTTGATCGGCGATTCGTTTTCGTTAAGCGCCCGCTACCGTTTGAGTGAAGCTTCGGTGGCGACTGCGTTTCCAGAAATTCCGACCGCGCTGCCTGGCCTCGGAAGTCTTGTGCAGGATGAAAAGGCGCTACTGCACCAGTTGGGTCTCGCCGCTAATTTCCATCATGCGTCGGGTGTGTTCGGCCAATGGGAGAGCGTCTGGCTGCGTCAGGAAAGCTCCGGCTACGGCTCCGGAAAGCCCGACGACGAGTTGTGGCAGCACAACCTCGTGGTCGGCTACCGTCTTCCGCGACGGCACGCGGAGGTGAGGCTCGGCGTGCTTAACCTCCTGGACTCCGACTACCGCCTCAACCCGCTGAATCTCCTCGGCACGATCCCACGTGAGCGCACGTTCACCGCAAGCCTGCGGCTGAACTTCTAGGCGTCTGGTCGGCCGTCCAGCTGGGACATGAACCGGCCCGGTCAAGTGCGTCGAACTCGCCACGGCCGATGGCCCGCAGGCCATCGAAACCCTCCGCGTCGGCGACCGCGTCCTGACCAGCGACCCGTCCGCCAAGACCACCGAGGTCGATGCCGCCACCTGGCGGAAGATCGTCCTGCGGATGCCCAATCCGGAGCGATTGGCCGACATCATCAACCTTGAGCTGCTGCGGTCGGTGGAATGGATGGAGGCGGTCGAGTGCACGGACGGGGCCGTCATCTGGTTCGACCTTGAGGAGATGGGCCTGCATGGCTGGGCCGAGGTGGTGCGGGTGGAACCCTGCCCGCCGATCAAGGCCGGCCCCGGCCGCGTGGTCCTGGCCACCGTCACGCACTACAACTCCTTCCTCATGGACCTGCGGCTGGCCGGGGTGGCCGAGCCGCTGCACCTGACCGACCGGCACCGCCTCTTCTCCGCCACGCGGCAGGACTGGATCCCCGCCTCCGAACTCCGCGCCGGCGAAGACCTCGCCACCCGCTCCGGCACCGCCCGCATCGAGTCCGTCACCGCCGCCCCCGGCACCAATCTTTTGGCGACAATTGGAAACAGGATCGCGTCGCATCCCTTCGCCTCTGTTCCGGAATCAAAAAAATCGATCAAAAACGCGCCGCGCAACAACCCGCTACCAGTCAAATCGTGACGAAAAATTGCGAAATGACGAACAAAGTTGACTGCGGCCTGGAAACCCGCCCGACCTTGAACTGCACTGTTCCGGCTAAGCCGCTCGGGTGAGCCGGTCCTGCCGTTGCTTCAACCAGCCCTGCGCTCGGTCCCAGAACCCGAAATAGCCGCTGCGGGCCATGGGAAGGAGCCCGGTATCATACGGCCGCCGCACCGGCAGCAGTTTGATGCCTTCGGCCTGCAAAGCGGATCCAATCGCCGGAAGCGTGTCCCGCAACGGCCCGACAAAGGGCTCGAACGCCACCACCGCACTGAGGCCATCGCGCCGGGCCCAGGCGGCGATCGCTTCGGGCAGCGTCTCGGTCAGTTCAAAGTCGGCCGGACAACCAAAGTGCGCCGAAGCCCGGGCCACGGCGTCGTTCATCGCACCGCGCATGTAGGCTTCGCGCAGCGGACTCAGCCCCAGCGTTTCGACCATGCGACCGCTGAGGAAGGCCCGACAGGACGTTGGTTTCAGTCCAGCCAAGCTGGACGTTTCGACGGAGAGATCGTCGCTATGCAGCCAGAAACCGAAGCGCCCGGGAACGCCTTCCGGGCGCGCGGGCAGATCGGCCAGCGGCACCACGGACAGGTCGGCCGTGTCGTCGATGACGACGGCCGCGACCTTGGAATCCTCCAGCCGATCCAAGCCCGTCGAGTCTTCCATCCACGCCGGGTCCGCGTATTTCTCCACGTTCGAGCGTCGCACGAGGTAGGTCTTGCCCTTCGTCTGCAAGCCCGCCACCCAGCGCCACGAAAGCGTGTTGCTCGCGGGATCGGCGTCGAGGAGATGGCGGAGAAAGAAATCGGCTCCGAGCGCCCATGGCAGGCGTTCGACATGGATCCAATGGCTCGCGAACCACATGCGGGCGTGGTTGTGCAAGTAGCCCGTTTCGATCAGCTCCCGCGCGAACCGGTCCATGATCGCCACGCCGCTTCGGCCCGAAGTCACCTCCGCCACACGGGCCAAGGTGTCGTCCGGGGCGCTCCTCCGTAAGCGGGCGACTTGTTCGCGGTAATCCGTCCACACGCCCGGCCGCAGCTCCAGCCAGCCCTTCCAGTAGGTTCGCCAGACGACTTCCTGGACGAATTTCTCCACCGATGGAAACGAATGGCGGGCCAACGCGGAATCGATCAACTCCTCTTCCAACACCAGCCGGTGCCGCACGGCCGGCGAGAGCCGGGACACGTGCGGATGACCGGCCAGCACATGATTCCGCCGCGCGGCATAGCGTCCGGCTTCCGGCAGGAACACCTCCAGCCGGACCAGAGCTTCGGCCCGGGTGCGGGGAAAAGGAGCAGTCAGGTCCATCATGGCCGGAACCTAGCGGTCGGGAGAACGAGCGCAAACGGGCCGGGCAGCGATGCCCGCCCTACGTCGCGGGCCGCCAGTCGAGGAGACGGAGTTGGAGGCGGGATTGGCCGTTGTAGTCGTTGCGTTCCGGGGCGAAGGCGATGTCGAAGCGGCCTTCGGGAAGCAGCTTGCCGGCGCAGTTCCACCACACGGCTTCGGCGGATCCGGTGGCGTCGCGGAGCATGAGGCGGGCGTGCTGGGATTCCTTGCCCATGCGTTGCGGCGGCTTGGCGAGGGCCACATTCCGTGACGCGAACTGGATCGGCGGATTCTCCATGCCGTGGGGCTGAAGACGGGACAGCATTTCGAGGACGGCGAGGTCCACGTCGCCCAGGGACACGGCGGCATCGAGGCGGAGAGCGGGCCGGAGCAATTCGCCCGAAAGCTTTTCGCGGGCGATGCCGTTGAGGCGTTGGCGGAATTCGTCGACCTTGTCGGGTCGGATGGTGACGCCGGCAGCCATGGCGTGACCGCCGTGTTTGACGAGGAGGTCGTCACAACGTCGCAAGGCGGCCGCGAGGTCGAAGCCTTCGATGCTGCGGCCGGAGCCGCGCCAGCTTTCGCCATCGCCGCCGAGGATGATGGTGGGCCGGTAGAATTCCTGGAGCACGCGCGACGCGACAATGCCGACCACACCGATGTGCCAAAGGAGTTGGCCTTCGACGATGACGTGGTCGGTCTCGGGATTGAACCGCACCTTCACCGCGCCGATGACCTGCGCGGTGATCTCCTTCTCGATGCGTTGGCGTTCGCGATTGCGGGTGTCGAGGGACATCGCGATGGGCATGGCGACGGCGGCATCGGGTGCGAGCAGAAGCCGCAGGGCTTCGTCGGCGTTCTCCAACCGGCCGGCGGCGTTCAAACGCGGGCCGAGCCCAAAACCGACGTCGCGCACGCCGATGGGGCCTTCGAGGCCGGCGGCTTCCTTGAGCGCGACCAAGCCGGGCCGGGTGGTCTTCGTCAGGCGCGGAAGACCGGCGGAAACGAGGATGCGGTTCTCGCCCGTCAACGGAACGAGATCGGCAATGGTCCCAAGCGCGGCCAGATCGAGGAAGGTGCGGATGTCGAGCGCCGTGGCCTCGGGCCAGCCGAGTTCGCGGCCGCGCTTGGTCAAAGCGTGGAGGAGTTTGAAGGCGAGTCCGGCGGAGCAGAGTTCCCGGAAGTCGGGCGTGCCCGCTCCTTGGGCATCGCGATTGACGAGCTGAGGATTGACCAAGGCCACGGCGTCCGGGAGCGGATCGGAGACTTGATGGTGATCGAGGACGATCACGTCGACTCCCCTGCCCTTCAACCAGGCGATGGTTTCAAAGGCGGTGGAGCCGCAATCGACGGCGAGGAGGAGGCTACAGGGATGTTTCTCCAGGCAATTGACCGCGCCGTCGGGGCTCAGGCCGTAACCTTCGTCCATCCGATGCGGCAGGTAGGTTTCCACCTTCCAACCGAGGCGCGTCATCCCTTCGACGAGCAACGCGCACGAACTCACGCCGTCGACATCGTAGTCGCCGAAGAGCACGAGGCCTTCGCCCGCGCTGCGGGCGCTGATGAGGCGTTCGACCGCCGCGGGCATCCCGGGAAGGAGGAACGGATCCTTGAGACCCTTGA
>CANJSG010000247.1 GCA_947476875.1 Verrucomicrobiota bacterium
CAACGGCCGGAACACCTATCTCGAAAGCATCGAGCACAATATCAGCCGGATCATGCAGATGAAAGCCGCCTGACGTCCGGCACGGCATCCCGGTTCATCTGGGGATGAACCTCTCCGTCGGCCCCATCAACCCTCGCGCAGGATCACGAGCGGCGGTTCGTCGAGCACACCGCGGCTTCCAAGCCATCCGATCGCCATCGTCAGCAACGAAACCGTGCCCAACGAAACCACGACGATCGTCACCGGCAGGACAAACTCCACCTGGAAGACAAACCGGCTCAGCGCCCACGCCCCGCCGACGGATAGCAACACTCCCGTCAGCCCGGCCAAGAGTCCGAGCGCCGCGTATTCCACGAGGAGAATGTGCCGCACCTGGCTGCGGGTAGCGCCCAGGGTTCGAAGCAGGACGCTCTCCTGAACCCGCTGGAAACGACCGGTCAGGATCGCCCCCGTCAGCACCAGCAAACCGGTCAACACGGTGAAAAGCGCCATGAACTGGATGACGAACGCAACCTTGCCGAGGACGGAGTCGATCGTCTGGAGGATCAAGGTCACGTCGATGGTCGAAACGGTTGGGAACTTCTGGGCGATGGCCCGCTGAAGATTGGCGGAGACCTCCGTCGAATCAGCGCGCGTGGTCATGATGTGGAACGCCGGCGCGGCTTCGAGCGAAGCGGACGGAAACACCGCGAAGAAGTTCGGTTGGACCCGGCGCCAGTCGACCTCCCGCAACGCCGCCACCCGCGTGGTCATCGGCACGCCCTGCACATCCCATACGATCTCGTCGCCCATCGCGACGTGAAGGTCTTTGGCAATTCCGACATCCAGCGAGACCGGGATGACGTCGTTCGTGGCTTTCTGCGGCCATGAACCTGCGGTCAGTTTCTCCGACTCCGACAAGGTTTCGCGATAGGTGGAGCGGAACTCCCGGCGCAGGACCCAGTTCGGAATGCCGTTGGTCTTTCGCGACAACTGGTCCTCGACGTCGATCCCCTTGATCGATTGGAGCCTCATCGTCACCACCGGCGCTTCATCCAGCACGGGCAAACCCTGCTCCTTGAGCAGAGCCGCCACGGCTTCTCTTTGGTCGGTTTGAATGTCGAAGAGGATCGTGTTCGCCCGGGTGTCCTGCCGTGTTGAAACCAACTGCGTCAGGAGCGTCCGCTGGACGAGAACCAGCGTCACGATGAGGAACGTCCCGAGACCCAGCGACGTGAGAAGCAGCAGCGTCCGGTTGCCCGGCCGATGCAAGTTGGCGAACCCTTGCCGCCAGACATACGGCAAGCCCGGTCCAATGAACTTACGCGTCATCCAGACGAGCATCTTGGCGGCGCCGGCCAACGTCAGGAACGCCACCAGCAATCCGCCACCGAAACCCGCCGCGTCCCGCAACCGCTCGGTGTGGCGCACAAGGAATCCGGCGATCCCAACGACCAAGAGCCCGATTGCTCCCCACTGGGCAAAATCACGCTTTGTCGCCGGCTGCACGAAGGCCCGGATGGCCACGAGCGGCGAAATCGAGCGCACCGCGAGCAACGGCAGCAGGGCAAAGAGCACGCAGATGCCGAACCCGGCCACCATCGATTCCAACACCGCTCCCCAAGCGATTCCGAAGTCGACCGGGAGCGGCAAGAAGTCGGCCAGCACCCGCGGCAATCCGATCTGCACGACGACGCCCAAAGCCGCCCCGCCGCTCGCTCCGATCGCGCCGAGCGCCATGGCCTGCGCGAGGTAGATCGCAAACGTCTGCGCATCCGTCGCCCCAAGGCATCGCAGCACGGCGACGCTCGGGAGCTTCTGTTTCACATGCGTGTGGATCGCGCTCGCCACGCCGACCCCACCGAGCAACAGCGCGATGAAGCCGACGAGGCTGAGGAAGTTCGTCAGATTCTCCATCGAACGCCCGAGGTTCTCCTGGCGTTGCTTGACCGTGTCGGAGCTCAGCCGGAGCTGGTCGAACTCGGGCTTCCGCAGCGTCACCAACTCGCTGATCCCAGTGCCGGCGGGGAATTGGAAGAACGTCTTGTAGCGGGCCAGGCTCCCGTCACGGATCAGCTTGGCCCGCTCCACTTCGCCAAGGCTCAGGTAGACGCGCGGCGCGATGGTGGCGAACACGACCGTCTCGCCCGGCACCTTCTTCAGCGATCCCACGACCTTCGTCGTCAGGTCCCCGATCCGCACCACATCGCCGACCTTCGCGCCGTATTGGAAGAGCACGCCTTCCTCGACCAGCGCGCCGCCCGCACGGAACTCCTGCGCTGCGTTCGGCGGATCGGTCTCAATCGACCCGTAGAACGGGAACGGACCTTCCAGCGCGCGCACTTGGACCAGCCGGCTGCCGTCCGTCGCGGGAAAGCGGATCATGGACGAGAAACTGATCTCGCTCGCCTGCCGGCCGCCGAGTTCGCCGAAGAGCTTCTTCTCCGCGGCACCAAACGCCTGCCTGGAACCGAGAACCAGATCGGCTCCCAAAAGTCCCTTGGCCTGGAGTTCGATCGCCGCTTCGAGGTTTTTCCCAAACGAGGCGACGGCCACGAGCGCCCCGATTCCGAGGACGATCGAGGAGCTGAAGACGATCAGGCGACGTCGGCTGTTCCGGCTATCGCGCCACGCCATGCGCCAGGTCCACGGCTCGACGAGGCAACGCAGTATCGCGCCGATCATCGGGCGATGTCCTCCACGACGGCGCCGCCCCTGAGACGGATAGTTCTCTGTGTGCGCTCCGAAAGCTCGAGATCGTGCGTCACGAGCACGAGGGCCGTGCCCGCAGCGCGGTTGAGCTCGAAGAGAAGTTCCACGATCCGGCCGCTGGTCTCGGCGTCGAGGTTTCCGGTCGGTTCGTCGGCGAAAAGGATTTGCGGCCGGTTGATGAAAGCGCGCGCCAGCGACACACGCTGCTGTTCACCGCCGGACAACTGCGTCGGGTAATGCCCAAGCCGTTCGCCCAAGCCCACGCGTCCAAGCAGGTCGACGGCCTGTTGGCGCGCGCCGGTGTCGCCCCGGAGTTCGGCGGGAACCATGACATTCTCCAGCGCCGTCAGCGTCGGGATGAGCTGGAAGTTCTGGAAGACGAAGCCGACAAGCTCGCTGCGGAGCCGCGCCAGCCCGTCTTCTCCAAGACCGGTGAGCGAACGACCGCCCAGGAACACTTCGCCGGTCGTGGGCTGGTCGAGTCCCGCGCAAAGACCGAGCAACGTCGTCTTGCCGCTGCCGGAGGGGCCGACGATCGAACAGGTCGCACCCGCACCAACGAGAAAGCTGATCTCCTTCAGCACCGGCAACGGTCCGGCCGTGGTGGAGAAGGACTTGGTGGCTTTCCGCACTTCGAGGATTTCGGGCATCTCGCGTCAGTCTGGTGGAGAACGTGGATGAGTCAAACGGCACGGTCCTGGTTTTCTGGGCGTGGCGGCGCTGATCGCATGAGGCGCGCCGATTCGTATCGGCGGCTACGGGGTTTGCGGCGCGGCGCACGGCAGCTACGTTGGGCCCCATGATCCGTAACGTTTTCGCAATCCTCACGGCCCTGTTCGTTGCTGCGGCGAATCCCGCCTCCGCGCAGACGACGAACCGCACCGTGCTCGTGCTGGGCGACAGCATCGCCGCGGGCTACGGCGTCGATCCGGAGGAAGGGTTCGTGGCCTTGCTCCAGAAGAAGGTCCAGGACGCAAAGCTGCCATTCACCGTGGTCAATGGCGGCGTCAGCGGTGACACGACCTCCGGCGGCCTGCGACGAATCGACTGGCTTCTGCGTCGCCGGATCGATGTCCTGCTGCTCGAACTCGGCGGCAATGACGGCCTGCGAGGCATCACGCCCGGCGCCAGCCTGACGAATCTCCGGGCCATCATCGCCAAGACGAAGGCCAAGTATCCCGACGTCCGCGTGATCGTCGCCGGGATGCAGATGCCGACGACCATGGGCCGCGACTACACCGACGAGTTCGCCGCGATCTTCCCAACGGTCGCCAAGCAGAGCGGCGCGACGCTAATTCCGTTCCTGCTGCAAGGCGTCGGCGGCGATCCGAAGCTGAACCAGCCCGACATGATCCATCCCAACCCGGCCGGCCACCGGATCGTGGCGGAGAACTGCTGGACCGCGCTGAAGCCGGTTCTGGACGAATTGACCAAGTGAGGCTCAGTTGCCGCTGTCCGAGACGGGCCGTATGAAAACTGAATCGCCGCAAACCCGATGATCACCCTCCGTAAATCCGAAGACCGCGGCCACGCCGACCACGGTTGGCTGAACGCCCGCCACTCCTTCTCGTTCGCCGACTACTACGATCCGCGATGGATGGGCTACCGCTGCCTGCGGGTCATCAATGACGACACCGTCGCCGGTGGCGGGGGGTTCGGGATGCACCCGCACCGCGACATGGAGATCGTCACCTACATTCTTTCCGGCGCCCTCCAGCACCGCGACAGCCTCGGGAACACCGCCGTGATGAAAGCCGGCGATGTCCAACGCATCAGCGCGGGCACCGGCGTGCAACACAGCGAATTCAACCCCTCGCCTTCCGAGCCGGTGCATCTCCTCCAGATCTGGCTCATACCGGATGCGAAAGGCGTGGCGCCCGCCTATGCGGAGAAAAGTTTTGCCGCCGTGACGGACCATGCGCTCATCGCCTCCAAGGCGGGACGCGACGGCTCCATTCCGATCAATCAGGACGCGGATATCCACCTCTACAAGATGGACGTTGGAGGGGCTGTGAAACATGGACTGGCGAACCTCCGCCATGCGTGGGTCCACATCGCCACGGGTGCGGTGACGGTGAACGGCCACCCGCTCACAGCGGGAGACGCCGCAGCCATCAGCGGTCAAGGCATCGAGCTGCAAGCGGACGAAACCTCAGAGGTCCTGCTGTTCGATCTGAATTGAGGCGCCGCTTCGCGTCCTCAACGTTTGACGTGTTTCAGGACCATGTCGCGGAGATCGGCGGCCTGGACGGGCTTGGCGAGGTAGTCGTTCATTCCCGCCGCCAGACAGCGTTCGCGATCACCATCGATGGCGTTGGCGGTCAAAGCCACGACGGTCATCCGTCCCTTTTCCCCGGCGAATGACCGGATTCGTCTGGTCGCCTCGAAGCCGTCCATCTCGGGCATGTTGCAGTCCATGAGCACGAGGTCGTAGTCCTCCTTCGACATCAGGGCGACGGCCTCGCAGCCGTTGTTGGCGACG
>CANJSG010000248.1 GCA_947476875.1 Verrucomicrobiota bacterium
AATCTTGAACCTGCTCGTGCTTCGATCACCTGACATAGATCGTGCAGCCAGTTTCTACAGGCAGATGGGCCTGCTTTTCACCAAACACGCCCACGGTTCCGGGCCAGAGCACTACTCATCGATGGTGAACGGGATGGTGTTTGAGATCTATCCACTGGGACCGAAGTCGAGCCCGACCACCGGTGCTAGGATTGGCTTCGGCGTCGATTCGGTAGACGGAGTCGTCACGCTTCTACAGGAGATCGGAGCAGTCGTCGTGTCGTCACCGCAGGATAGCGAATGGGGACGCCGCGCTGTGGTGAAAGACTTGGATGGGCATGTTATCGAGTTGGTGACGCCAAACGGCAGGTAGGTCGGCTTTGACAAATGAAAAGGGCGGCCGACTTGGCCGCCCTTTGCTTTGTGCAGCCGGAGTGCTGTTCGTCCGCCATCACTTTTCCGTTTCTGCGGCGGCCTTCTTCTGCCGGGCCGCTTTGCGTTTGGCTTTGGTGGCGTCGTCCACCGCGGGCGTTTCTGCGGCGGTCGAATCCTTGGCGCGGACGACGTTGGTTTTTGGGAAGTGGACGGAGAGCTCTTTCTTGACCGAGGCGAACTCGGGCTTGTTGGCGAGGTTGGTCCACTCGTTCGGGTCTGCGTCGTGGTCTGCGCGTTCACGCCCAGATGTCCGACCCAGTGGTTGAGATCATCGACGGCGATGAAGAGAACGTGGGGCCCGGTCTTGGTTTCAGCCGCGGACAACGACAGCGCGGCGAGGCCGATGAGGAACAGCGGGAGGATTCAATTCATGGCTGGTTGGGGGTGGAGCGGAGACGGATCACTGCGGTCTTTGGGCGGCGGTGGCTTTGGGCTCTTTGATCGGCCAGAACTCCGATTCGGACCGGGCCGTGCGGAGATACTCGTCGAGCTGCTTCACGATCTCGGGGCGGGTTGCGGCGATGTTGCCCGACTCGTTGGAATCCGTGCTCAGGTCGTAGAGCTCGATGGGTCCGGCGGTGCCTTTGAGTCGAAGGCCTTTCCAACGTCCATCGAGCAGCGCGGCCTGCTTGAAGCCGCCTTCGTGGAACTCCCAATAGAGGAACCGGTGTTTCGCCTGGTCCTTCGCCCGGCCGAACAACGTCGGTGCGATCGTGATGCTATCGAGGCCTTCGGGGACGGGAGCCTTGGCGAGTTCCGCCGCCGTCGCCATGAAGTCGCCGAAATAGCCGACGTGGTCGGAGACGGCTCCAGCGGCGATCTTGCCCGGCCAGCGCGCGATGAACGGCACCCGGATGCCGCCGTCGGTCAGGGCGCGTTTGATTCCGCGATGCGGACCCGACGCGGCGAAGAACTCGGGATCGTTTCGTGACTCGCGATGCGGCCCGTTGTCCGAGGTGAAGATGACCAGCGTGTTCTTGGAAAGCCCGAGCGTGTTCAGATGGGCCACGACCCGGCCGACGAGTGTGTCGAGTTGGGTGACCATCGCGGCCTGACCCCGGTTCTGCGGCGTCCAATCCTTGTCCTTGTAGAGGCCGAGGTCAGGCACTTCGGTTCCGTCCTTCAAGGCCTGCGTCCGCTCGTTGTTGGCGTGGGGAATCACGAACGACAGGTAGAGGAAGAACGGCTTCGCCCGGTTCAAGTCGATGAACTTGATCGCTTCGTCGGCGAACAGTTCGTCGGCGGATACGACGCGGTTGGTCGCGTAACCACCGCCGTTGGTGCCCACGGGAACAACGCCGTTGGGCAAGGGCACGCGCGTTTCATTGCGCCACAGATAGTCGGGAAAATGATTATGCGCGTGGTGCTGGCTGAGGAAGCCGAAGAACTGGTCGAAGCCCTGGCGGTTGGGGATGCCTTCGTCACCCGGCATTCCCAGACCCCACTTGCCGATCAGGGCCGTGGTGTAGCCGGCCTGTTGGAGAACCTTCGCGACCGTCGTGTCATTGGCCGTGAGGCGCTGCGGACCGGAACCTTCCGGAGCGGCGTTCCCGCGGACCCTCGTGTGGCCGTGGTGTTGTCCGGTCATCAGCACGCTGCGCGACGGCGCACAGACGGTGGCTCCGGCGTAGAACTGCCGGAACTTCATCCCTTCCGCCGCGAGCCGGTCGAGGTTCGGAGTCTGGATGAGCGTCTGGCCATAGCAGCCGAGTTCCCCGTAGCCGAGGTCGTCGGCCAGGATGAAGACAATGTTGGGTCGCTCGACCGGGTTCTTCGAAGCGTTGGAGTCGACGCCCAGCGCAGTTGCGATGCACTGGACGAGGCCCAGAAAAGCCGCAGCCCATCTGCAGCAAGACAGTCGGAAAATGGTTGTTCGAGCCAGGTGCATGCAGCGGTTGTAGCTGCTGGACGGAATGCTGAACAGCGGGGTTACGACCCAGGCCGCCGGACTCCCTGCGGCGACCTGACCGATCCGCACGAGGCTCAATGCCGGGCCAGTGCGATCCACGCCGCCGCGAACAGTGTGACGGCGACGATCATGGCGGGCTGGCTCAGCTTCGCCCGAAGCGCGGCGCGGCGCCGAAGTGGATTCAGGAAAAGTCCGAAGAGCATCCCCGCAACAAATCCCGCCGTATGCCCGATCCAATCCGTGCCCGGCCCGAAGCCCATCAGCACGAAAAGAAACAGCGCCGGGGTCAGGCCTCGCAGGAGAACCTGAAGAGGCAATCGGCGGAGCGAACCGACCGGCATGGGCGCGACAGCCAGCAGACCGATGGCCCCCATGATCATTCCCGAAGCGCCGACGATGCGCGCGGTTTCCTTGTAGACGGCCCACCCGGCGAAGTTGCCCGCGACGCCCGCCAGCAGCGCGGCCAGCAGTCCAATGCCGGCTCCCCAATAGCCCATGGCGATCCCGAGAAAGAGAAAACCCGACATGGCGTTGGCCGTGAGATGGGCGGTGTCGGCGTGAAGCGTGACCGCCGTGATCGGGCGCCACCATTCGCCGAGACGGACCGATGCGGCATTCATGATGCCCGCGTCATAGAGCGCAAGGTCGCGGGAGGTGATGACGTGAAGCACCAGGATGACTGCGACCCAGACGAGGCTGCCCCAATGGAAGATCAGCGGAGTCGTGGGGATCCGGCGCTGCCAACGCCAACGCCGGTTCTCCGCCTGAAACAGGTTGAGAGCCGCGTGCGTTTTCGCTGCGTCCCCTTCCGCCACCTCGAGCCAATAGGTTTCTTCCCCGACGGCTTCCAACCGGGCTGGAATCGATTGGCTCGCAAGCACAAGGCTCCAGTCCATCGCCTGCCGTTGGTTCCTGGCCGGAATGCGGACTGCGGCGGGTTTCTCTGCATCGGGCATCTGGTCGATCATCGGCATCCGAGTTGTGGAATACTGCTCAGCCGGCTCTTTTGTTTTCAGCCGGAAGTCCGATGTAGCTTCTGACAGGGTCCGCCGCGCGGGTGGAACTCGGCGTGCTGATCCGTGGGAAGCGCAGGTGCTGCGTCATACGTGCCATGAAAGTCATCCAAGCCAATTGCCGCGTCCAGTTCACTTCGGAGGATGTTCGATGGGTGATCGACACCCTGTCCAAGAACGACAAGGACTCCGCGAGCCTCGCCTCGCTGTTGCAGGATCCCGACTCGCTCGACGTCCTGCTCGACGACGAACGCCTGTTGCAGGCCCTGCTCGAAGACCATTCGTGCCTGCGTGTGTCACAGCACTTCTACTTCTACGTGATGGTGCGGCATGTCCTCCGGCGATCGGGCTTGGACGACCGCCGCGTGGCCGATTACGTGGCCGAGTTGCTGGCGGAGTTCTCGCTGACCGAACGGACGCGCTGCCGTCTGCCGGGCTCCGACGTGTCGCTCGACTATTTCTTCGAAATGCTCGCCGCCTTGCAGACGGTGGATGACCGGACGGCCTTCTGCCTGAGGACCCAGATCGGCAACCAATCGCTCTTCATGTCGGGGCTTTTCCTCGAACGCATCCGGCATCGCGCCGAGACGCGCGGATTTCCGGACCTGAGCTACTACGAGCAACTGGGGCAGGCGAACTTCCGCGTGGCCGGGGATCATCGGTTGGCCCGTCGCTACAGCCTCGACGGCATCTTCCACACTTTGTCCGAACAGTTCGAAGCCGCTCGCAAGGCGCTCAACGATCTCGCTGAACGCGTCCTGTTCCTTGGTGACGCGCGGTTCGCGAGCATCCGGCCTTCCGCCTCAGACTGACACTGCTTGTCGAACCGCGCTGATGGTGGCGGTGGAATTTTCGTGGTGCACCGTCTGCCAGCCGCGCCGCCGGCCTTCCTCGATGTTCTCCAGCCGGTCGTCGATGTAGAGCAGTTCCGGGCCCTTCAGCCACGTCATCTTCTCGACGGCCTCGTAGATCCGCGGTGTCGGTTTCATGGCGGTTTCCTCGTAGGAGAGGACGTAGCCGGTGAAGTTGTTGAAGAAACCGTGCGCGCGCCGGATGTGGGCGATGGCGAGCTCGTTCGTGTTGGAAAAGATGAAGGTCGGGACGCCCGCCTGTCGCAGTTCACCGTGCAGCGCGATCATGTCGTCGATCGGGGTGAAGATGTCGGCGAAGAAGCGGGCGAAGGTGGGCAGGTCGCCCTTGAAGCCGATGCGCGAAACGGCTTCGGCGAAGAAGTCCTTCGTCGAGAGCAGGCCGGTTTCGTATTCGTGCAGCAGCGGCGACTGGTCGAGCGCGGCGCGGATCTCCAGATCGGACGCGGTCGAGTGGGCGGCGAGATGGCGGGCGGCACGACCGTAGTCGAAGTCCAGCAGCACTTTTCCGAGGTCAAACACGACGGCCTTGGGGCGGTTCATGGCGGCGGAACCTAGGGACGAGGGCTCGCGGCGTCACGCCCCGGTTTCGTGCGGTGGAAAGCCGCTTGCGCGCCCCGCGACCGGTGGCAACCTCTCTCAACTTAAATTGTCATGAGCAAACCCAAGATCATCGCCTACCTGAAGCCGTCCTGCGGCTGGAGCAACGGAGTCCGCGCCATCATGCGGAAATACGACCTGCCGTTCGAGGACCGCGACATCATCAACGACTACGCCCAGCGTTCGGAGATGATCCAAAAGAGCGGCCAGACCCTCAGTCCCTGCGTCGAGGTCAACGGCACCATGCTGCCCGACATCTCGGGTGACGAAGTCGAAGCCTGGATGCTCAAGCAGGGACTCGTC
>CANJSG010000249.1 GCA_947476875.1 Verrucomicrobiota bacterium
CCTCATGACACCGTGGCAACGGTCAGCTTTGGGCGGAGTCGGGCGGGAGGTCGGTGGGCAGTTCGTCGAAGCCTTCGAAGTCGCCGGGGCGGAGTTCGCGGGAGACCTTGTGCTCCTCGTTGAACCATTGGCCGAGGTCGATGAGCTTGCAGCGCTGGGAGCAGAAGGGGCCCCACTTGTCGGCAAACCATTTGCCCCGCTGGCGGCAGCGCGGGCAGGCGACAATGAGTTCGGCGGGATCGGGCATGGTTTGAATCGGCGGGGATGAAAGACGGTTCAGTCGACGAACACAAACTCGTTGCTCGCAAGGATGGCCCTGGCGACGGAGGCCCAACCCGACGTTTCTGCATTGGCCACATTTCCCGATTCGACTCCAGCCATCGAGGTCAGATGCCCGCTCACCAGCTTGATCTCATCCGCCGTGGGCTGGCGGCCGAGAGCGGTGCGGTAGGCGAAGGTCAGGCGTTCTCCGGTCGTCTTGCCTGACGCGAGAATGCGTCGGGCGAAGGCGGCGGCCTGTTCGTGAACGAAGGCGTTGTTGACCGAGTAGAGAGCTTGGAGCGGCGTGATGGAGAGCGGGCGTTCGGCCATGCTGGCGTTTGGATCGGGGCCGTCGAACAGCGCGAAGAACGAGCTTCGGCGGATGCGCTGCTGCATGAGGTAGACGGAGCGTTTCTCGTGCGTGTAGTTCGCGGTGAACTGGAAGTGCTGGGTGAAGTCCCACTCGCGCAGCGGCGGGAAGGGATGTTCGCCGCCGGGCTCCGGATCGAGCCGGCCGCTGGCGGACAAAATGGCGTCGCGGAGGGACTCGGCGTCGAGGCGCTGGCGGTTGTGGCGCCAGACGAGATCGTTCTTGGGTTCGGCGGCGAAGTTCACCGGATTATCCGCGCTCGTCTGGCGGTAGGCCCGCGAGGTGACGATGAGTCGTGTGAGCTTCTTCACCGACCAGCCGTCTTCGACGAAACGGCTGGCGAGATAGTCGAGCAGCCACGGATTGCTCGGGGCGGTGCCGCGCGCACCGAAGTCGCTCGATGTCGCGACGAGGCCCCGGCCGAAGGCCCATTGCCAGATGCGGTTCACCATGACGCGCGCGGTCAGCGGATTCGCCGGGGCGGTGATCCATTGAGCGAGTTCGAGGCGACCGCTGTTGGTCGTGCCCAGAGGCAGCGTTTGGCCGCCGAGGATCTGGAGGAAGCCGCGATGGGCAATCTCGCCGGGCTTGAAGCGGTCGCCTCGAAGGAAGATCGGCGAATCGGCCGCTGGGCCTTCGGCGACGGCGTAGGCCATCGGGATGGGCGGGGCGTCGTCGAGCGCGCGCTTGCGCTGATACTTCAAGGCCCCGAGCTGTTCGGTCAGTTTCGTGCGTTGCGCGGTGGAGACGGCGGAGTCGTTCAATTGTTCGCCGCCAGCGGCCTTGGGAAGCACGGCTAATTCGGCTTCCGTCTTGGCGATGTCGGCGTCGAGTTGCGCGGCTTTCTCCTGGAATGGATCGAGCAGCCTGGCGGCGTCGGCTTCGGGAATGAGCGGGACGAGATCGCGCGGGCGTTGGCGGATCTCGGCGCCGGGGAAAGGATAGCGCGTGCTGCTGAAGATGCCGTGGAGCGCGTAGTAGTCGCGCGTGGGGATGGGATCGTATTTGTGGTCATGGCAACGCGCGCAGCTCACGGACAAGCCCAACGCGGCTTTGCCAAGGACGTCGATCGTGTCGTCGATGGTCAGATGGCGTTCCGACTCGTCGACGGCGAAGCGGCGCGAGATGGCGATGAATCCAGTGGCGACGAGCTGTTCATTGCGCTGTTCGCGGGATGTGGCGGGCAGCAGGTCGCCGGCGATCTGTTCGCGTAGAAACTGGTCGTAGGGTTTGTCCTGGTTGAAGGCGCGGATGACGGAGTTGCGGTAGCGGTAGGCCTGCGGCACGGGGAAGTCCGCGCTGTCGCCCGCCGTATCGGCGTAGCGGACGAGGTCGAGCCAATGACGGCCGAAGCGTTCGCCAAAGGCGGGCGATTCGAGCAGCCGATTGACGACCTTCTCGTAGGCGTTGGCCGAACGGTCGGCGAGGAACTCGTCGATCTCGTCGGGCGTGGGCGGCAGGCCGGTGAGGTCGAAGGTCAGGCGGCGGATCAACGTGAGCTTGTCGGCTTCGGGGTTGGGCTTGAGCCCGCGGGCGTCGAGTTCGGCGAGGAGGAAGTGGTCGATGTAGTTCCGCGCAAGCCGGTAGCTTTTGGAGAATGGCGGGATGTAGTCGCGCACCGGCTGGTAGGCCCAGTGCAGACGCTCGCGCTCGAAGTTGAACGCGCCCTTCACGGCGGACTGGGCGATCCCGGCTTTTCGGGGATCGGGCAAGCCCATGCGAATCCATGCTTCGAAGTCCTTCACCTGTGCGGTCGTCAGCGACTTCTTCGGCGGCATCTTCAGGTCCGCGTCGTTCTGGTGGATGGCCGTGACGAGGCGGCTGGTTTCGGGGCGGCCGATGACGACGGCGGGTCCGTGGTCGCCGCCCTTGAGCAAACCCTCTCGCGTGTCGAGCAGCAGGGCTCCCTTGGCCTGTCCGGCTTCGGCGCTGTGGCATTCGTAGCAAGAGGCGACGAGGACAGGGCGAATGCGGTTCTCGAAGAACTCCAACCCTTCCGCCGAAAAGTTGTCGGATGCGTGCACGGCCGCGAACGGCAGGAAGCCGGTCAGCAGAATGAAGATGGAGCGGAGTCCGCGCACGACGGGAGGATCAACGGGAGAAACGCATCGTGCAACCGGTAGGCTGGGCGTCCTCGCCCGGCCAGGAGTGGTTAATCCGCGAAGAGGCGCGAAGTTTTTCAACCGCAGAAGAGGCAGAGAACGCGGAGGGGGTAGGGCGGGCAGTCCTCTGCCCGCCGTCGCATGCCAACCAACGGACTAGGACGCAAGACGCCTTCCGGACGCTCTGCGGCGCGCACGGAGTGACGCGCCCTACCGGACCTGCTGGTTTGCCTACGAGCCGACGATGAACGGCGACGTGAGGCGGCCGGCGGCGTGGTCGGCGAGGAGCTTTTCCACGGTCAGGCCGAGCGGAGTTTGTTCGGCGGCGAGTTGCTGGAGAACGGGCAGGGCAGCGGCGTCACCTTCAGACAGGAGTTGATGGGCGGCCCAGCGGCGGACGTAGGGTGAACGATCTTGGAGGAGGTTCTTCAGCGCGGCGCGGCCTTCAGGTCCGGCTTCGTCGAGTTCGGCAAAGGCGTCGGCGAGGCGTTCGAGGAAAGCGATGTCGAGCGAGCGTGGTGAAGCGATATCGCCTTTGGCAATGGCGGCGGAACGGAAGGCGGTGATGGCGTCGGCGATGGGCACTGTCTGGTTTATGAGGCGAACAACTACGGTCGCCGTTGGCTCATTTGCTCGGGACGACGACGGTTGGTGAAGTGGGAGGAGGGTTGGTTCCAACGATGGTCAGATTATTCGCTGTCAGTCCCTGCACTACGAACTTGGAATCGGGACCTAAGTTGGTGGGAGGGCCCCATCGGATGGCACGTGCGTCCGGAATCACGGTCTCCTTTGAAACATTGGACGCTCCTGACGGCGGAATCGTCGCCACGACCACGGTGCCTCCTGGAGTGCCCGGGCCTGGAGGCTGGATGACAGAACGGATCAGGAAGCCGATGGCGACCAGGATCGAGGCGGCGAGCAGGATGAACAGGCCCTTTTTCATACTTCCATGAGACAGCGCCGATGCTGGATTGGGAAAAGAATCATCTGCGAGATGGTCGCCGAGTTGTCCTGTGGGACGCGCGTCCACGCCCGGCCTACAGCAACCCGGCCGCTTCCGGATAACCGCACATCAGGTTCAGGCTCTGGACGGCTTGGCCGGAGGCGCCTTTGACGATGTTGTCGATGGCGCTCATGAGGATGAGGCGGCCGGTGCGGGGATCGAGGCGCCAGGCGAATTCGCAGACGGCGGTGCCGACGACGTTCTTGGTGTCGGGCAGGAGCTTGCCTTCGAGCACTCGGACGAACGGCTCATTGGCGTAGGCGGACGCGTAGGCTTCGGCGATGGCCTTGTTGAGCGCGGCGGCTTCGTCGACGGTGGCGAAGTGCTTCGACGGCGCGACGTAGATGGTCGAGAGGATGCCGCGATTCACGGGGATAAGGTGCGGGGTGAACTGGATCGTGACCTTTGACTTCGCGGCGACCCCGAGTTCCTGCTCGATCTCGGAAAGGTGCCGGTGTTTGGGCACGCCGTAGGGCCGGACGCTCTCGTTGCATTCGCAGAAGAGGTAGTCGACTTCCGCTTTGCGCCCCGCGCCGCTGACGCCGCTCAGCGAGTCAGCGATGATGCTGTTCGGCTGGATCAACCCGGCGCGGATCAACGGGAGCAGAGGCAGCAAAATACTCGTCGGATAGCAGCCGGGTGAGGCGACGAGCGACGAGGCTTTGATCTGCTCGCGGTAGACTTCGGGCAAGCCATAGACGGACTTGGTGAGCAGCTCGGGCGCGGGATGGTCGTGGCCGTAGAATTCCTTGTAGACCTCGGGGCTCTTCAGCCGGAAGTCCGCGCTAAGGTCGATGACCTTGGCGCCTAGCTGGAGCAGTGGCGTGGCGAATTCCGCGGCGACGCCGTGGGGCAGGGCGAGGAAGACGATTTCGGCGGTCTTGGCGACGAGTTCGGCATTGGAATCGACGAAGCGGAGCGCGCGCGCCTTGGGCAGGTGGCTGAACTTGGGAAAAACCTGGGCGACCGTCTGTCCGGCGTATTGGCGGGAGGTCACGGTGGTGAGTGCCGCGTGGGGATGGTTCAAGAGCAGGCGCACGAGTTCCTCACCAGAGTAACCGGACGCGCCAATGATGCCGACGGAGACTGATTTCATCGCGCGGCAGTTGTAACGGCCGACGGCGTGGCTGTCCAACGCGGCGCTGGCCGAATGGTCCGGCCGGGTTGCCCGTGGGCCATGTCAGTATTCGTGATGGAACCGGTAGGTTTCCCAGGCTTCGGGGCCGAGGAGGGAGCGGAGCTTCTCGACGCGCTGCGGCTCAAGGAGATCTTTGAGGACGCGGCGCTCTCGGGGCAGGAGCTTCGGATCTTTGTCGATCTCGCTCTCTTCCTTTCTGTAGGCGGA
>CANJSG010000250.1 GCA_947476875.1 Verrucomicrobiota bacterium
CCAGCCATCGCGCGCCCGGCGAGGAACAGAGCGAGTTTCTCAGCAGCACCGACAACTGGTTCCGCCCCGTCACGCTGAAGACCGGACCTGACGGCGCCCTCTACATCGCCGACATGTATCGGTTCATCCTCGAACACCCGGAGTGGATCTCGCCGGAAATGCAGGCCCGGGTCGATCTCCGCGCCGGCACCGACAAGGGCCGCATCTATCGTGTCGTTCCAGAAGGAAGCAAACGTCGCCCGATTCCCAATCTCGCGGACATGACTGCGCCGCAACTCGTGGAAGCGATGAACAGCCCGAACGGCTGGCAACGCGACACCGCCCAACGTCTCCTCGTCGAACGCCGCGACCCGACCGCGAACCCGGCGATCGCCAAACTGCTCGCCGTGACCTACGCGCCCCAGGTGCGCATCCAGGCCCTGAGCACGCTCGGACTTCTAGGCGCCCTCAAAACCGAAGCCGTCGTTCCGGCGATCGCGGATCCGCACCCGGCCGTCAGGGCGGAAGCACTGCGCCAAAGCGAATCGTTCGCCGGGAAGAACGACGCCGTGTTCGACGCAGTCCGATCGGCCGCTGCCGACAGCGACGCTTCCGTGCGATTGCAGGCCGCGTTCTCCCTCGGCGCGTGGCCGATCGCCCGGAACGAACCTGTGCTCCGCGAACTCGCCGCCCGGAGCGAAGGCGATGACACGCTGCGGATCGCCATCATGTCGTCTTTGCCTCCAGAGAATGCGCTGTTCGCGGAGATGAAACGGAACGCTCCCATTCCGAAGCCGGCAACGCTGACGGCCCTGAAGCCATCGTCCGCCGACCGCGCCCAAGTGATCGCGGGCTACGCCGGAGTGGAAAAGCTAACCGGCGACGCGGCCCACGGCCGACAACTGTTCCAATCGCTGTGCATCAGTTGCCACCGCCTGCGCGGCGAAGGAACCGAAGTCGGTCCGGACTTGGGCATGGTTGCCGACAAGCCGGCTGACTGGCTGCTGACGGCCATCCTTGATCCGAGCCAGACCATCGAAGCCCGCTATCGCGGCTGGAACATCACGTTGAAATCCGGCGAGGAAATGACCGGACTGCTCTCCGGCGAAACCGCCAACAACGTCGTCCTGCGCCTCGCCGGCGGGGTCGAACACGCCGCGCTCCGCAGCGACATCCGGACGATGGAACCGATGAAGCTCTCGCTCATGCCCACCGGTCTGGAATCCGCCTTGAAGCCCCAGGACATGGCGGATCTGTTGCGGTGGTTGAAAGGGCCTTGAGCCGATCAGCCCTTCACGCCCGTCGCCAGCACAGTCTCGAAGTTCGGTTCCTGCTCTTCGCTCGCGACCACGGTGACCTCGATCTTCTTAAACCCGGCCGACTCGAGCCAACGGTGCAGATCGCTTTCCGGAAAGCCGAGCCAGCGGTCGCCGTAGAGTTCGCGGGCCTTCTCGAAGTCGTGCTTCAACAGGTCGAGAATGAGGATCTGCCCGCCGGGCTTGAGCATGGTGAAGGCGGAGCGGAGCGCGGCATCCGGCTCGGTCGCGTGGTGCAGGGCCTGGCTCAGAACCACCAGGTCCACGCTGGCGGCCTCGATGGGCGGATTCTCCAAGTCGCCCAGGCGGAACTCGAGATTCTTGAGCCCGTTCTTCTTCGCCTTCTTCGCGCCGAACTCGACCATCTTCTCCGAGTTGTCCACCGCGATGACCTTGGCGCAGCGGCGCGCGAGCAGTTCGCTCAGGAGCCCTTCGCCCGAACCGAGATCGGCCACGACGATGGGCGGAAGGATGCGCAACAGCAGATGCCCGAAGGCCTGCCAACTGCGGCCCGGTCCGTAGCTGCGGTCGAAGCGGCCGGCCACCTGGTTGAAGTAGACCTGCGCCTGTTCGTGCCGACGGGCGAGGACGCGCTTGAGGTTCAACTGGTCCGCCTCGTGTTCGGGCAGTTCCTTCGCACCGCGCATCGCGAGCTTGGTGAACTCGCGGACATGCGTGTCGGGATGGATACTCAAGCGGTAGAAGGTGCGCTTGCCATCGCGCCGCGATTGCACGAGGCCGGTCTCGGCCAGCAGCCCCAGGTGCGTGGAGATGCGCGACTGCCCGAGGCGGCTGACCTCCTGGAGTTCGTTGACGGAAAGCTCGTCCTTCTCCAGCAGCGCGACGATGCGGAGACGCGTGGGATCGGCGAGGGCGCGAAGGGATTTGAGGGTGGCGGACATTTGAGTCTGATCAGGAGGATGCAGATTTCGCAGAGGCGAGGCACGTCATTCTGGATTTGAAGGAAGGAGGGATCGATCCACGAAAGTGGGCCGAGTCGCGCTGCGACTCGGCGGCCAGCCGCAGCGCGGCTGGCCTTACCTGCTTCGCGATCTTCGTGTCCTTCGTGAATGAATCCTGTTTCATCCGTTCAGTAGCCTTCAGCCAAACCCTCCACCCTCGGATCGGCAGCACCGTCGAAACCGCCTTTTGGCGAGAGCCCGACCGCTTGGCTGACGCCGATCGTCCCGGCGCGGACAACCTTGTGGCCTCGCTTTTCCAGTTCAGCCACGACCTTGCCGGGAAGGCGGTTTTCGACACGGAGTTCGTCCGGCCGCCATTGGTGGTGGAAACGCGGCGCGGCCAGAGCGGCCTTCGGCGCCATGCCAAAGTCGATGGTCCGGATGATGGCGAGAAGCGTCTGCGAAATGATCGTCGGCCCGCCGGCCGCACCGACGGCGAGAATGGATTTGCCGTCCTTCAACACGATCGTCGGGCTCATGCTGGAGAGCGGGCGTTTTCCGGGCGCGACGGCATTGGCCTCCGCCCCGACGAGTCCGAAGTAGTTCGCGACACCAGGCTGAGCGGAGAAATCGTCCATCTCGTTGTTCAGCACGATGCCCGTGCCGGGCACGACCACCTTGGAACCGAAGCTCGTGTTGATCGTGGACGTGCAGGCGACCCAATTTCCCTCGGCGTCGGCGACGGAGAAGTGCGTGGTGTGTTTCTTAAAGACGTCGCTCGTCGCATTAGGCGGTTCGCCATGCGTCGGCACCGGCATGGCGCGTGTCATGGAAATGCGTTTCGCGAGCGCGGCGGAATACTCGCGCGCGACGAGCCCGCGCGGCACGGGCACGAAGTCCGGATCGCCCAGCCAATGCGCCCGATCGGCGAAGGCCAGCTTCATCGCCTCGGTCACGACGTGGACGAAGTCGGCCGAGTCAGCGCCCATCGTCTTCAGGTCGAAGTGTTCGAGGATGTTTAGGATCTGCGCAACATGCACGCCGCCGGAACTTGGCGGCGGAAATCCAATGATCTCGTATCCGCGATAGGTTGTGCGGATGGGTTCGCGGAGCTTTGGACGATAAGCGGCGAAGTCATTCGTCGTCAGCAGGCCGGCGTTCTCCCGCATCCATCGATCGGTCGATCGGGCAAAGTCGCCGGTGTAAAACCATGCGGCCCCCTGCTCCGCCATCGTTCGCAGGCTGCGGCCAAGATCGGGAAGTTTTAGACGGTCGCCGACTTTCGGAGCGCCTCCATCAGCATTCAGCAACATCGCCCGACTCGCCGGAAACTTCCGCAGATCCTCCGCGCTGCTGGAAAGGTTGCGGCCGTAGGTGCGGTCGATGATGAAGCCACCGTCGGCAATCTTCGCGGCCGGTTCGAGCAAACGCCGCAGCGGAAGTTTGCCGAAATTGGTCGACGCGTAGCTCAAGGCGGCGAACTGGCCCGGCACACCGGCGGCGAGCGGCCCGGTTTGGCTGAGATTCATATCCGCCTTTCCTTCACGCAGAAACATGTCGCGCGTCGCAGCGGCCGGAGCGGTCTCGCGTCCGTCGATGGCGAACACGCGTCCGTCGGCCAGGCGGATCAGGAGGAAACATCCGCCGCCCAATCCCGAGTTGTGGCCATCGACCACGCCCAGCGTGAGCGCGGTGGCGACGGCGGCATCGACCGCGTTGCCGCCAGCTTTGAATGCATCCAGTCCGGCTCGTGTGGCGACCGGGCTGACGCTGGCGACGTAGCCGCGATCGGCGGCCCGCACCGGCACCAGGAGGAGCGTAAACGCCAGCAGAACGATCCAGCGGGGTTGGGCGGAAAGTCTCATCGCGTTGGCAGAGTGCGGGGAAAAAGCCGGTTGACTGAAGGCAGTTCGTTTATATCATCGCATCCTGATACGTCAATATGTGGGCTACTCAAGTCGCCTACCCCTGTTGCCGATGACACAACGATTCATGAGCAAACGCTTCATATTCTCCTCGGAGTCCGTTGGCGAAGGCCATCCGGACAAAGTCGCCGACACCATCTCGGACGCCGTCCTCGACGCCTGCCTTGCGCAGGACAAGCACAGCCGCGTGGCCTGCGAGACCTACGTGAAATCCAACATCGCCATCGTCGGCGGTGAGATCACCACGCGGGCCAAGCTCGACTTCGTGAAGATCACGCGCGATGCGATCCGCGGCATCGGCTACGTGAACGACGACGACGTGTTCCATGCCGACAAGGTGTTCGTGAACACCATCATCACCCAGCAGTCGCCCGACATCTCCCAAGGCGTCGATGCAAAGGCCGCCAAGGGCAAGAAGAAGGCCGAGCAGGGCGCCGGCGACCAGGGCCTGATGTTCGGCTACGCCAGCGACGAGACCACCGAGCTGATGCCCGCGCCGATCATGTTCGCGCATCGCCTCGGACGGAAGCTCACCCAGATCCGCAAGAGCGGGAAGGTCCACTGGCTGCGTCCCGACGCGAAGTCGCAGGTGTCGGTCGTCTATGAGAACGACCAGCCCGTCGCGATTTCAAACGTCGTCATCTCCACCCAGCACACCGCCGATGTGGAGCACAAGCAGATCGAGGAATTCTGCATCGAGGAGATCGTCAAGAAAGTCCTTCCCAAGAACCTGCTCACGCCCGACACCCTGTTCCTGATCAATCCCACGGGCCGTTTCGTGGTGGGCGGGCCCCAGGGCGACACCGGTTTGACCGGACGTAAGATCATCGTCGACAGCTACGGCGGCTTCGGCCGTCATGGCGGCGGTGCCTTCTCTGGCAAGGATCCGAGCAAGGTCGATCGCAGCGCCGCCTACATGGGCCGCTACGTCGCGAA
>CANJSG010000251.1 GCA_947476875.1 Verrucomicrobiota bacterium
GCCGGGACGGTCCTGTCATTCGATGCCGCAGGGAAGCTCTTTGACGAAACGCGCGGGCGTGATTCGATCCGCGCGTGGTCGACACCAACCCACCAGGAACCAACCTCAAGCCGAGCGCGACGCCATCAAAGCTGAAGGCGCTTCAGAAGCACGTCGCCGATCTCCACGCCTGCGCGCGTTGCCCCAAGATGGAGTCGAAGCCGGTCAGCGGTGGGGCCGTTTTCAGCCAAGTCGTCCTCGTGGGCCAGGCGCCCGGCGACAAGGAGCCCAAGCTGGGCCGGCCTTTCGCGTGGACGGCGGGCAAGACGATGTTCCGGTGGTTCGAGGAGAACTGCGGCCGGAACGAGGCGCAGTTCCGCTCGTCCATCTACATGGCCGCCGTGTGCCGGTGTTTCCCTGGCAAGAAGGCGACCGGCGGCGACCGCGTGCCCGCGCCCGACGAGATCGTAAACTGCTCGGCCTGGCTCCACGCGGAATTGAGTCTTCTCCGGCCCACGCTCGTGATCCCCGTGGGCAAGCTGGCGATGGTGCAGTTTGGTTTTCAGGGAAAGCTCGACGAACTCATCGGCCGCAGCTTCCGCAAGGAACTGGCCGGCGTGTCCTTCGACGTCGTTCCGCTGCCGCATCCCAGCGGCGCATCGCCGTGGCACCGGATGGAGCCGGGCAAGACGCTGGTGAAACGGGCGCTGGCGTTGATCGCGGAACATCCGGCGTGGAAGGGATCGGATGCCGGATGCCAGATGCCGGATGCCTGATAAGAGCATTGCAGCGCACCGGCATCCGGTATCTGGGATCAGGAATCCGGAATCACGGGCTCGCATCCTTCCCTCGTTACCAGCATTGCACCGTGTGCCTGCTTCGCTACGCTCCGCCGCTCAATTGCTTTTGCTGTGACCACTCAGGAAGAAATCAAACGCCGTCGGACGTTCGCCATCATCTCGCACCCGGACGCCGGCAAGACGACGCTGACCGAGAAGCTGCTGCTCTACGGCGGCGCCGTGCAGCTCGCGGGCTCCGTCACCGCGCGCAAGAACCAGCGCGCCACGACGTCCGACTGGATGGAGCTGGAGAAGAAGCGCGGCATCTCCATCAGCTCGACCGTCCTGCAGTTCGAATACGACGGCTACTACATCAACCTGCTGGACACGCCCGGCCACAAAGACTTCTCCGAGGACACCTACCGGGTGCTCACCGCCGTCGACGCCGTCATCATGGTGATCGACGCGGGCAAGGGCGTGGAGAACCAGACGCGCAAATTGTTCGAGGTCTGCGCCCGTCGCGGTGTTCCCATCTTCACCTTCATGAACAAGCTCGACCGTCCGGCGCGCGATCCGATCGCCCTGATGGACGAGCTGGAGGCCGTGCTCGGCATCAGGACGTGCGCGATGAACTGGCCGCTCGGCAACGGCGTCGACTTCCGCGGCGTCTATGATCGTGCGGAGAAGAAGGTCCACCTGTTCGAGCGCGTCGTCGGCGGCAAATACCGCGCGGCGGTCAATGTCACCGGCCTCGACGATCCGTTGGTCCAGGAGAAGCTCGACGAGCACACCTACAAGACCGTCCGCGAACAGATCGAGATGATCGAGATCGCGGGCGCCGAGTTCGACCACGAGCAGGTGTTGGCCGGAAAACTTTCGCCCGTCTTCTTCGGCTCCGGCGTGAACAATTTCGGCGTCCAGCTCCTGCTCGACAGCTTCCTCAAGTGGAGCAGCGAACCGCGCGGCCGCGATTCCAAGGCAACGGACGAGTCCAGGCCCGTTTCTCCCGAGCACGAGGCCTTCAGCGGGTTCATCTTCAAGATCCAGGCGAACATGGATCCCAAGCACCGCGACCGCATCGCCTTCGTCCGCATCGTCAGCGGCCGGTTCGAGCGCGACATGGTTGTGCAGCATGTGCAGTCGGGGAAGAAGGTCCGGCTCAGCTCCTCGCATAAGCTCTTCGGCAACGAACGCGAGACGGTCAACGAAGCGTTCCCGGGCGACATCATCGGACTGGTCGGCCACGGCGGTTTCGGCATCGGCGACACGCTCACGACCGAGAATACCCTCCGTTACGACGAGATCCCACGCTTCACGCCGGAGGTCTTCGAATACTTCCACAACCCGAACACGGCGAAGTTCAAACAGTTCCGCGAAGGCCTCGACCAGCTTCTCCTGGAAGGCGTGGCCCAGGCGTTCTACCTCAAGGACACGGCCAGCCGCGTGCCCTTGCTCGCGGCGGTTGGGCCGCTCCAGTTCGAGGTGCTCCAGTATCGCATGGAGACGGAATACGGCGCCGAGACCCGCCGCGAAGCCGCTCCCTTCACCGCCGTGCGCTGGCTTCCGCCCGGGATGACCGACGAACAGTTGAACGTCCTGTCGCTCCCGACGAGCAGCCGGCTCGCCTTCGACATCGACAAGAACGCCGTCGCGCTCTTCCCGACGGAGTGGGCCCTGAACTATTTCGCCCAGAACAACGCCGGCCTCGAACTCAGCCCCTTCCCGCCGAAAGTGAAGAGACTTTAGCTTTGGAGATGTCGGGGCGACCCGCCTAGGTGCGCCTAGGTGTTCGCCGCAAACGATGTCTTGGGCTTCGTGGGCGGCTGGTTGTAGCCTGCCCCCGGAATGAAAGAACAGTTGCTGCAATTTCTCGGGGGTAAGGATTACGCGCCGGCCAATGTGCCCGAGCTGCTTCGCGCATTGGGCCAACCGCCGGAGAAACAGCAGGAGCTCCAGCAGGAGCTGCAGGAGCTGGAACAGGCGGGCCAGATCGCCCGCATCAAGGGCAACCGCTACATCCTGCCGAACGAGGCGGATCTCATCCCCGGCCGCATCCGGATGAACCGAGCCGGCAAAGGTTTCCTCGCGCCGGACGATTCCACGCAGAAGGAGATCGCCATCCCCGAGAGCGCCACGGGCACCGCGCTGCATGAAGACCGTGTGCTCGTCCGCCTCGATGCCCGGCTGCGTCCACCCAAGCCCGGCGAGCAGGTCCAGCCCACCGGCACGGTCATCCGCGTGCTGGAACGGCATCGCACCCAGATCGTCGGCACGCTCCAACGCAGCGCGCGGTTCCTCTACGTCGTGCCCGATGATCCGCGCATCCCGCACGACATCTACGTCTCCGAGCCCAAGGACGTCGGCCGTCCGGCCCAGATCGGCGACAAGGTCGTCGTGGAACTCCGCGAATGGCTTTCCCGCCATACCAACCCCGAGGGCGAAGTCGTCGAGGTGCTCGGCGCGCCCGACGCCGAGGGCGTGGACATGCTCAGCGTGCTCCGCCAATACAACCTTCCCCTGAGCTTTCCTCGCGAAGTGCTGGACGAGGCTCGGGTCAACGGTTCCGAGGTGAAGCCGCACGAGCTCGAAGGCCGTGAGGATTGCCGCAAGCATCAGGTCGTCACCATCGATCCCGACGACGCCAAGGATTTCGACGACGCCATCTGCCTCCAGCGGACCGACGGCGGGAATTGGAAGCTCTGGGTCCACATCGCCGACGTCTCGCACTACGTGAAGCCCGGCACGGCGCTCGACGACGAGGCCCGCAAACGCGGCAACTCCACCTACCTCGTCGACCGCGTCATCCCGATGCTGCCCGAGGCCTTGAGCAACGAACTCTGCTCGCTCAAGCCGCACGTCGAACGCCTGACCAAATGCGTCGAGTTCCTCATCTCCGACGAGGGCGAGGTGCTCAAGACGCGTTTCTTCCCGGCGGTCATCCATTCGCAGCGCCGCTTCAGCTACAAGGAAGCCTTCGCGGTCATCCAGGGCGAACCCTCCGGTCCCATCGAGCAGATGCTGCACGATGCCAACGCGCTCACGCAGCGCATCCGGCGCCTGCGCTTCAAGGCCGGCGCATTGGAGATGGATTTCCCCGAGATGAAGATCCGTCTCGATGAACAGGGGCGCATCGCCCGCATCGAGAGGATGGAGAACGACGTCTCCCACCAGCTCATCGAGGAGTGCATGCTGCTGGCCAACGAATCCGTCGCCGCCCGCCTCATCCAGCTCAAGCGTCCCGCCGTCCACCGCGTCCACGAGGAGCCCGACGCGCGCCGGTTGCAGGACTACCGCGACGAAGTCCTCGCCCACAATGTCCCCTGCGGAAACCTCAGCATCCGCGGCGAAGTGCAGAAGCTCCTCCATCATCTCGGCGAACTGCCCATCGGGGCCGCGCTCAAGATCGGCTTCCTCAAGTCGCTCATGCGCGCCCGCTACGCGCTGGAGCCCCTCGGCCACTACGGGTTGGCGAAGAAGCACTACGCCCATTTCACGTCGCCGATCCGGCGTTATGCGGATCTCATCGTGCACCGCGCGCTCTTCGAGCAGAGCCATGGTTCCCGCAACACGCTGAAGGAAACGGCGGAACACATCTCCATCACCGAGCGCAACTCGGCCGACGCCGAACGCGACAGCAAGGACGTGAAGCTCTACGCCTTCCTCGAAGCCCAGCTCGCCGCGCCCGAGCCGCAGCGTTATCCCGCGCTGGTCACGGACCTCCGCAACTTCGGCTTCTTCGTCGATGTGACCGGCCTCGCCATGAGCGGCCTGGTTCCGTTGTCGACGGTGGACGACGACTTCTACGTGCTCGATCCGATCCGGCGCGTGTTGGTGGGGCGACGGACGCGACGGGTCATCCGTCTCGGCGACAAGATCGAAGTGCAGGTCGCCAAGGTCGATCGGTTCAAGAAGCAGGTGGACTTCCGGTTCGCGTCCGGCCAGTTGGCGGGCGAGGCCAAGCAAGCCCGTTCCGGTGAACGTTCGTTCGGTCGCGATCGTCGGCCCCCGGCCGGTGGTGATCGCCGCGACCGGCCAGTGCGCCCCGCGCGTTCCGGCAAGCCGATCAGCGTCGCCCGTCCCCAGGGCGCGGGTCGTCAGCAGAGCGCCGCTCCCTCGAGAAGCGGCGGTGGCCAGCCGTCGACAGCGAAACCCCACTCGGGCCGCCCGCCGCAACGTGGACAGGCACCGGGCGAACCCAAGCAGGGGGCACCGCGTCCCGGAGGCCAGCCGCCAGCGCGTGGCGGACGACC
>CANJSG010000252.1 GCA_947476875.1 Verrucomicrobiota bacterium
AACGACGGGTCCTCCAGCACCGAGGAGCGCTTCCCGAGCCCGGCCATCTTCCCCAAATACTAGCGCGGGAGTCTCGCCAGTGCCGCTCCATTTCCTAGCCGAACCCTCCGCTCCCACTCCGCCACCCGACATGACAGGCGATTGGGCTGGCCTGATTTCGAATGGCGCGAAAGTGCAGCCTAAATCGTGGCCCGTGATCCGCGTTGACCTCGAAGGCAAGCATCCCTTCCGGCGTCTATAACGAACGCCAAGACTTGCTCCCTCCATGAACCCGACCGTTTTGCTGGCAACCTCCCTTTGGTTCGCCGCTCTCGCGTTGTCGGAAGCTGTCTCGCTCCATGCGGAAGTTCTCTGGACCGGAGGCGAGCCGGCTCTGGCCAACCAGGTGAAGAAGGCCGAGTTCTCCAGCGGCGATTTCATTGCCAAATTCAACGACCCGTCGGCGGGCTGGACCAGGGATCAGCGGGCCAACTGTGCGAACGGCGATGCTTGGTCTCGGCCCCGTCCTGCGTCGAGGTCGGCCGGCGCGACTGGCGTTCCGATTCCCGCCCGGGATTGCCACAGAGTTCCAGGTTCTCGTGGGAGCCGATGGCTCGGGCTTTTTTCACGTCCCGAAGCACGGCCGGTTGGAACTGGTCTGCACGGCCACGCTGACTGCGGCAACATGGGACCGGGATGAACCCGTCTTGAACCACGGAGGTTTGTCGATCACCCCGGCGCACATCCCTCTCGTCGACAACCCGGCCGGGTTCATGATTAAAACCGACCGGAAGTTCGGATCGCACGGAACGATCTCGGCGCCCCCCGTTAACTCGTCTGTCCGTTACGATCGGCAGGGACACCTCTGGTCGAGGAATAAGGAGGCACCGCATTCTTAGGCCACCGTTGATTGGGTGTGTCCAAAGCGAAAAAAATTCCCGGGTAGGCGGGGCGGCATGGGAGTTTCACGCGGTCACTTCTTCTGGTCCTTGGCTGCGGCCTGGGCCTGTTCGACCTGGGCGACGAAGGCGTTGAACTTGTTGACGGTGTCGTTGAGGGCGGTGGTGCGTTCGTTGACGGTGGTGACGAGCTGGTTGCGCTCCTCGGCGACCTTCTTGAGGGAGTCGTTCTGGTCGCGGATGATCTCGTTCTGTTTGGCGATGCTGTCGTTCTGCTGCTTGATGTTGTCGTTCTGGCGGGAGACGGCCTCCTTATACGAGGCGACCTGGCGGTCGAGGGCGAGCTTGGCGTTCTCGGCGCGCCTGAGGTCGCGGTTGAGGGCCCCGATGGTGGAGGTGTTGGTCTTCTCGAGGATCACGAGTTCCTGGACGCGGTTGTCGAGGCGGGAGATCTCGGCCTCCCATTTCTTGACGACGTCGGAAAGCTTGACGATGTCCTCGGACTTGGAGTGGTCGGCCTTGCCCACGGCCTCGAGGTCGCCCAGGAGCCGGGTCTCGCGGGACCATTGGACGACGCAGAGGGCGGAGAGGGCGAGGTTGAAGAGCAGAACTATCTTTACGGAGAGTAGTTTCATGCGGGGCTGGTTGGGTGGTCAGGGGCCGGGTTTGCCGGCCTTGACGTTGAAGGCGACGCGTCGTCGCCTATGCGGACCTGCTCCAACGGGCCAGGATGACGGTGCGGGCGGAGAAGGATCTCGAACTCGGACGGGCGGCGGAATTTCAAGGCGTTCCCTTATCGGAACTTCCCCGCGTGCTCGGCGCGGCCCCTGACGCGGACATCATGCTGATGCGCGCCGCCGACAACTACTTCAGCTTCTTCACCCGGGACTACATCGAGCGTCACAGCCCGTTTCTGGCCGTCCGCATCGATGGGTTGCCACCTTCGCAATGGCCTAAGACATCCTACGGGGCGGCCCTTGGCCCCTATCTCGTCGCGCACGAAAAATTCGACGGGGCCGAACTGCTCGTCGGGCTTAAAGAGCCCGCCAAGTTTCCTTATGCCGTCGTCAGCGTGGAGTTCGCCCGGGCGGCCGACACGGTCGACAGGCTCAAAGTCTCCGGCGCGGCCACGAACGCTTCGTTGCGCGTCGGTCAGACGCTGGCATTGAGCGCCTGCATCTCGTGCCACCACGCCGGCGACTTCGGTGGAACGCTGGCGCAGCGCCCGTGGATGATCCTCTCGACGTGGGCCAAGGCGGACCCGTCCTATTTCCGCCGCTACGTGCGTGACCCCAAGTCGGTGAACCCAAACTCGAAGATGGGCGGCTTCAAGGACTGGCCGGACGAGGCGATCGAGTCCGTCCGGCGCTACTTCGCCGCCTACACGCCCGCCCCCTAGTCTTCGATACGTCGCCTCCAATGTCCGACCTGAACATTCCCTCCGTCGTAGCCGAGCTTTCGTCCGTCTACGACCGATACGAGACCGCGCTTGTGGGCAACGACGTCCCCGTGCTGCAGGAGTTGTTTTGGAACTCCCCCTCAGCGGTTCGTTACGGCGCGACCGAGAACCTCTATGGCCACGCCGAGATCGAGGCCTTCCGCAAAAGCCGGCCGTCGGTAGGTTTGGCCCGCGAGATCGTTCGGAAGGAGATCGTCACCTTCGGTCACGATAGCGGAGCGGTGAACATCGAGTTCCGCCGCACCAGTGAAGCCCGCATCCGAATCGGCCGACAAAGCCAGTTCTGGCGAAAACTCCCCGACGGCTGGCGCATCATCTCGGCCCATGTGTCCATGATTCCCTGACGGTCAGTGGAGTTGGAACTGAAGGCAGGGGGTTGTTTGGGTTCGTAAAGCCGCTCTTTGCACGTTTCCGGCACCCCGCACCCAATCACTCGCGCCCGGCGCGCCCCCGCCAACCGTGGCCGTCACCATGCGGTTGCGTAGCGGCAGACCGTGCAGGTCGGAGGGGACAAATAGATGAGACGAACGGTTGATCGATGCAGGGTTGCCCTTGGGTGGGGCATAATGGTTCAAAGCGCGACGTCCGCAGTCTCCGGACCTACCTCCGCCAGCGCCGCCCAGCCACGAGGGCCAGCAAGCCCGCGCCCATCAGAGCCCACGATTTCGGCTCGGGAACGGCGGCGATGCCGTTGTCGCCGGTGAGGTTGAGGGACCAGCTGTTGAGCGTCATGTCGGTGCCATCACCCTCGGCACCCAGGTTATACAAATACAAATCCCAGACAGTGTTGGCGGACATGCCGTTGAAGACAGCCAGCATTTGCGTGCGGAGGGGGTCGCCGAAGGCATCCCCCGACCGTCCGTCAGGCTGCCACATCCCGGTGAGGATCGTCCCGGTGGGCTGGCCGAGGTGGATGTCCCCGTTGGCCAAAGCCGAGTCCTGGAGCGTCACGTTCCAGCCGTCGAAGCTAAAGCCTGCGGAATTGGCCGAGGAGACGCCGACCTGGTTGAGCAAACTCGCCGTCTGGTCGCCTCCGTTGCGATTGAGTAACACGATCATGTCCCCGGCCCAGCCGGGGGCGACGGGGGCGTTGCCTGTCAGGTGCAGGCCCACCTGCACCTCGGTGAGGTTTACAATGTGCGAGCCGGACAAGCCGGACAAGTCCAGGCTGATGATGTGCGGAGCGCCGCCGTCGCCGGGAATGATCTGGGCGGGCGTGAATGAGTAGGTCTCGGTGATCAGCCCCGCGCCGAGCGCGGCCGGGATCAAAAACAGCGCGGCCGTGAGGAGGATGGGCTTGGTATTCATGGCTTGGATAAGCTTGAAGCGGTTTGGGATGATGCCGGCTCACCGCTGGAGCAGCACGCGGTAGAACCGGATCGGATCGGGCGGGTTCACGTCGGTGTAGGTCATGACTCCGCTGGCGGGCGCAAGCAGGCTCACGGACGGGACGAAATCCTGCCACACACGGGGCGTGCTCAGGCTGGTGGAGTATTGCACCTTGTAATTGCGGCCGGGCAAGCCGACGAATTTTAGCACGATGTCGTTGCCGACCTGGGTTATGCCCGCCGATGTCGATGAACCTGCAGCGATGCTCGCCGTGGTCTCCGTGACCGTCACCATGCCGGTGACCGAGGAAAATCCATCGTTGAGCGTGTAGGTGAAGCTCCCGTTGCCGGCTGTGTTGCTGGGCGCCGTGTAAACTGCGAAGGCGCCGGAGATCTCCACCGTCGCACCGGCCGGCAGGGCGTTGCCCACGGCCGTGATGCCCAGTGTATCTCCCTCCGGGTCCGTGTCGTTCGCCAACAGCGTGGTGAAAGCCACCTTGGCCGTCCGCGTGTTGTTGGGCCGGCTCAGGCTGTCCGCTCCGGCCACGGGCCGGCCATTGATCAGGCTGGTAAAGGTCTGATCACTTCCCAGCGTGGTGCCCGCACTGTTGGCCGCCACCAACCGGTAGTGATACATCGTCTCCGGGATCAGGCCGCTGAGGAGATTGGTCACGTTCAAGACCGCATTGGTCGCGGCCAGCGTGTTCGTGGCGCTGGTGCTGCCGTAGCTCGTCGTCAGCCCGTATTGGAAATACACCGTGGTCACGCCACCGCCCGGATGGACCGTGCCGTTGAGCGTGGCGGTGGTCGCGGTGATGCCGCTGGCCGCCAAGGTGGTCACGGCCGGCGCGATCGGAACCACCACTACCGTGAGGGTGTTGGTGGCGGAGTTACCGGAGCTGTCCGTGGAGCGGTAGCTCACGGTATAGGTGCCAACCTGGGCCACATTGACCGTGCTGTTGGTGATGATGGCAAAGCTGCCGCCACAGGCGTCCAGCGCGGTTGCGCCTGGATCGATGAAGGGTGCGTTGAGGAGATTCGTCACCGGATTGGAGCCCAGCAGCGTGATGACCGGCGGGAGGGAATCCCGCACCACCACGGTGCGTATGACACTGCCGCTGACGCCCATGTAATTGGTGGCGCTGTAGGTCAGCACATAGCTGCCCGGGGTGTTGGCGTCCACGCTGCCGCTGACCGTGACCGTCAGAGAGACTCCGGCGGGGATGTCCGTCTGGCCGTCGCCATCGAGTCCCCACGCGTCGACCGTCCCGTCGCTCCGCAGCGCCAGACTGTGATACCCGCCTCCGGCAAGGGCCACCACGTTGCTCAACCCGGCGGGGA
>CANJSG010000253.1 GCA_947476875.1 Verrucomicrobiota bacterium
CGTAGAAGTTCACTTGGTTCGCGCGCAGCAAATAACGGCTGTCCGTCTGGATGTCGGAGTAAAAGCCTGCTGGAAACACCTGGCCGAACCATTTGCTGGGTCCGCTCGCGCCGCCCTGAGTTGGGCCGCCAACGTCCACGATTTCCACGATGTGGAAGCGATAGCCCCGCCAGTAATTCGCCATCCAGCGGTTCGCGTTGGTCGCGCTGGCGCGGATCACATCGTCTCGCACGCCCGCCGGTCGCGCGCCCGTGACCGGGTGCGAGATTATTTTGACGGACACCCGGATATCGATGAACTGCGCGGTGGCGACGCCACAAGACGATGTCAGGGCTGCGAGTGTCAGGAGAAGTTTGAAGTTCATGAAATGGTCCTTTATTGAAGCGTGACGAGCACGAGCACCAACCCCTTGCCTTCCACGAGTGCCGTCATCGCTTTGCCCAAGATGGCACCCTGAGCCTTGCTGGGGTCGGACACTTTCATGGCGTGGCCGGGCGTGGCCGAGGTCGTGAGAAGGTCGCCGGGTTTGATCGCGCCGTTGAAAGCGTCGGCCTGAACATAGACCCGGCCGCTGAGGGCCACCTTCTGGTCGCCTTCCATCACGCCCTGCTGGCTGAGGCTGATGCCAGGGTTCACGCCGTTGGCGCCGCTGATGATGCCGGCGACGCGCGTGTCGTAGGCCGATTCGCTGAGACGGAGGTGACCGGGATTGGTTTCATCGATCACGACGACGGCGCCCTTCGGCAGATCCTTGCCCGACATCTTGAACGGCTCGGTGATGTCCGCGCCGCCGAGGATGGTGAGGACGGAGACCGTCAGGTGGCCGGCTGACGTAAGCGTCATGCGGTTCGCGCCCCCGTTCCAGAATCCCAGGTCTCCGTTGCCAGCAAACATGGACCAGCGCCCCGCCGCGCCCGTGACTCGATCCAGCAAGGAATAGCCCGCCGCCGCACCGCTGACTTCAAACCCCTCGGCCACGTCGGAGGAAGCCCTGACGACTCCAGCGACAACGGCGTCGCCCACGACGTGCAGCTTTGCCCCTGGACTGCTCGTGCCGATGCCGACGTTGCCATACGCATTAAGCCAAAGGCTGGCTCCCGCACGAACGGTGTTGTCCACGTCCATCCCCAGGCCGATCGCTGTCGAAGGCCAACTGGAGCCGTCGGTGACGCGCAACGCGCGGATACCCAAGCTCGAGTTGTTGGCACTACCAAACCCAAACGTGGCCAGGGCCAGTTCATCGCCCGCGGTAGTCCCCAAATCTCCGGAAGATGTGAGCAGGGTTTCACTCTTGGCTGAACCAATCAACTCGCGGGCGCCGTCCGCGGTCACGCTCAGGCTCGCGCTCGGTTGAGCCGTGCCAATTCCGACCTTGTGGGACCCGAGTCTCACCGTCATGACAGGGTTACCATCGCCGATGAAGTTGAACTGATCGGTCGGGTCGTGGTATTGCAGCCCCCAATTGGGAAATGCGGGTGAATGCGAGAGCACCATTCGGTCGGCGTTGGCAATGCCGCTGGAAAACATATGGATCATTGGAGTGCCGGGATCGCCGAAAAAGAGACTGCCACCGGAGATCACTTGGTCACCGGTCAGATTGTTCCCGCCGGATCGTAACGCGACGTTAGCCGAGAGGCGCTCGTCAGGGATCGGGCCGGCCAGGTTGGCGGCATTGAGGCCCGTCAACCCCGCGCCATTGCCGCTAAAACCGGTTGCGGTGACGGTGCCGTTGACATCGAGGGTGGTGGCCGGGTTGGTTTTGTTGATGCCTACATTGCCCGCCGCGCGGATGAGGAATTGATCGCTGGCCGACGAGGTGAAATCGATGTTCTGCGAGTCGGCCCAGACGAAGCTGCCCTTGTGATTTGCCTTGGCCCGGTTGCCGGCGGCGAAGCTGGACTGGCCGGCGGCCACGTTGAGCGAACCGCCGGAGATCGTGGAGTTGGTTCCTGAAGCGGTATTGCTGGAGCCGCCGCCGACACTTGAGTACAGGCCGAGCGCACGATTGCCCGCTCCACCGCCGACGAACGCGCTGTCCGCCCCGGGTCCTACGGAATTGTTAGTCCCCGCCACGAGGGCGGCATAGAGGCCCCGATTGGTGTTCGCGATGCCGCTGCCGACCATCGAAAACGGGCCCAGAGCGCTGTTGTAAGCGCCGCCGCCCACGACCGCGGAGTCAGCGGCGCGCGCCCCGATGCCCGCGCCGATGAAGGCGTAGTTGCCGTCCGCCTGATTAATGGCGCCGCTGGTGCCGCCGCCGGCAATGGTGGACCCTGAACCATTCACAATGTTCTGGTGGTATCCACCCAACAGGGTCGGCGAAAGGCCCGACCCGCGCGGCTCCAGGCGCAGCGCGCGAAAGTTGTTCGCCCGAATCTCCACCGGCTGGTTGTTGGTGCTGCCCATGATGTTCGCGCCCGGAGTGGCGCCGACGTCGTTGCCGCCCAGTTTCCAAAACGTCGTGTCCAACAGGCCGGCGCTGAGGTCCGCGCTGGTGATGGAGCCGTCGGCAATCGCCGCTCCGCCCACCGAGCCAGGCGCCAGGCCGGAACTTGTCACCGCGCCCGCCGCGACGCCGCTGGCGGTGGTCGCGCTTCCGGCGGTGCCCGCGCTCAACGCGCGAATCGCATACGGCGTGGCCAAGATGGGCTGACGCGGGACCAGGTTCGTGTAGGCACCGGCACTGGCGCCCGGCCGCACGGCGATTTGCAGCCAGCGCGCGTTGCCATCGAACGCCCCAGGGAAGTCGAGCGTGACGTTGAAGAAACCATTGGTCACGGCGAGGTCGTTGACCACGTTGCTCAGGCCCACCGTCGCGCCGCCAGTCGCGGTGTCGTAGAGCGTGAAGGTAAAGTCGTTGACGCTATTGGCTGGAGCACCGTTCTCGGTCAGGCGTCCCTGATAAGTAACGTCGGTCCCGAATGGCGCGGCCAAGCCGGTGAGCGCCGTCAGCAGAAGCAGGACGGTGAACCCAATCCGGCCGGGAAGCGAACGGGATGAGGAGCGATGAGTCAGGTGGGGGGGCGTCAGGCGCATACGTCCGATGGGTGGGTTGGATAATTTGATCATATGATTTTCTTTTTTGCTTGCTGCGACAGGCGGGGTTGAAGACGGAATTCCAATCCCGTCATCCCATTGTGCCTTCACTTGGAATAACGCCATCCAGAGACGAAAAGGATCAGGCTGGAGAGACTTTTTTAACGGACCGATGGCGGGCTTTCACGATGTGCTGCGAAAGGAGGCCAGCGAGGGTGGCGCGATGCTGGTGTTGCGAAGGCTCGGGGCAGCTACGCGGCGGGCTTTACTTCGGAGCCACCGCAGACAGCAGTGCAAACCCCGCTTGGGTTCGGGGCTGCTTGGTCTCCATTTTCTCCTTCGCCTCCGCCGCCGCGATTTCCTCCCAAGACGGCGCGCACCAAGCCTACCACGGCGAGCCGGCGAGGATCACGTCTCCATCGGCAATCCATCTGGCGGCGGATGGAAGTGAGCCGGTGCCGCCCAAGGTCAGCAGGAGGGGTGTTGGTTTCATTGTTCTTTCACTTTTGTTTTTGCGGGCGCCGCGACTTCATCGAGAGTCGCGGCGGGCCAGAGCCGCACGGTGGCATCGGCGCCGCAGCTCACCATGAAGTTTCCGTTCCGCGAGAAGGCGATCCCTGTAACTGTGCCCACGTGCCCCTTCAGGGTTAGGGCCACCTGGCGCGTGGCCACATGCCATAGCTTCAGCCCTCCGCCTTCACCCGCGGATGCCAATGTGCGACCGTCCGGGCTGAAAGCGAGGGACATCACCCTAAAGGTATGTGCCTTCATCGAAGGAAGGACCACCCCCATCGTCGCAGTGTTGTAGAGCACGATGTTTCCGCCCATATCACTGGCGGCCAGGAGTGGCTCGGTCGGAGAGAACGCCAGGCTGATCACTTGACTCCCAAACTGACTCTTAAACTGATGGAGGAGCTGGCGGGTTTGGGCGTCCCACAGACTGACGGCACCCTTCTTGTGACCCGTCGCCAGCAAGGATCCACTGGCCGACAAAGCCAGCTCCACAATGTCCGCTGCGTCGCCGGCGATTGTCCCGATGGCCTGTTGGGACGAAACATCCCAGAACTGCAGGCCGGCCCGCTGCCCCTCCTCCAGTAAATACCAACTGGAGCCGCCGACAATCAGCGTTCGTCCGTCCGGTGAAAAAGCGGTCGATCCTACGGGAAAGTCGTTGGTGAGCGTGGCGACGACCTTGTGGTTGCTCGCATCCCACAGTCTCACCGTCTGATCGTGACTGCCGGTGGCGAGAATCCTGCCGTCAGGGGAAAACGCCGCAGACATCACCGTGCCGGTGTGTCCGTTGAGGAGGGCACGGGTCCGGGTGGGCAGATCCCACAAGTCTACGGCAAAGTTATCGGTAGCCACGGAAGCCAGGCGCTGTCCGTCCGGCGATAGAGCCACGTCCTGCAGCCATCCCGGGCTGCCCCTGAGAGCGTTGCCTTCCGGGTCGGTGGTGGCAGGCCAGAGTTTGACCAGCCCGTCCTTGCTTTGGGATACGAGTAATTGTCCATCCAGCGAGTAGCTGAGCCAGTTCACTGAGCCTCCGTGCCCGCGCAGCAGCGAAACTTGCTGGCCGGTCTTCATGTCCCACAGCCGGATGGTGTGATCGCGCCCTCCTGAAGCGAGGATTCGCCCGTCCGGTGAAAAGGCCAGCGCCTCGACCCCAGCGATGTGACCGGGGAGCCTCCTTTCGAGTTTGTGCGAGATCAGATTCCAGATGATGACCGTGGTGTCGCCGCCTCCGGAAGCCATCCAACGGCCGTCCGGAGAAATTGCCAGCGCATAACCCCAGCCGGTGTGACCTTCGAGTGGAGCCACCGCTTCCGCCCCCGTGGCGACATCCCAGGCTCGAATCATCTTTTCTCTCCCGCCCGAGAACAAATGGATCCCGTC
>CANJSG010000254.1 GCA_947476875.1 Verrucomicrobiota bacterium
AGCTCGATCAGGAAGGGGTTCACGTCCATGACCATGCCCGTCCCGGCATCGAGGATCAGGATTCCGTCCTTGGTCGTTTCGAAAAGCCGGCGATAGCGGGTCTCCGAGGCGCGCTGTTTTTCTTCCGCCGCTTTTCTCACCGAGATGTCCGCGCGGATGGCGACGTATTGGCGGATGGTGCCGTCGTCGTTCAGGAACGGGACGATGGTCGTATCGACCCAGTAGAACGAACCGTCCTTGGCCCGGTTCCTGACCTCGTCCTTCCAGACCTTGCCGCTGGAGATGGTCGCCCACAGGTTTTGGAAGAACGCCTTGGGATGATGGCCGGAATTGATGAGGAGATGATCCTGCCCGATTAGCTCCCCGCGGGTGTATTGCGAGATCGCGCAGAACTTGTCGTTGACGTAGATGATCTTCCCACTCGGATCCGTGATTTCCACGATGGCGTGCTCGTCCAGAGCGGCCGTCAGGTCGCCGACTTCCTTGAGCGAGGCCTTCAGTTCGGCCTCGGCCGGTCTTCGGTCGGCGACTGCGTTTTCCTGGCTTCCGTTCATTTCAATGAATGGCGCCTGTCGTTGCTAGGACCGCTGTCCGGGCCACTACAACGACGACCAGGGCACGGGATTCCCGAAGGCCTTGCTCACGATCTCTGGTATTTGGCAGGAATCTTCGTCCCATAGAATTGACAGTGGAAGAGAGACTACGGCAGCGACAGTTCTGTCCACCAGCTTCAAGTGACAGCCACGGGACCGCCCAATCTCCTGAAATCAACCGGCTTGAGCTTGAAGGAATCGGCTCCCAGCCGGGGGATCCCGCGACGTCCGGGTTGTCGTCCGATCCCGTCAGCACCACGACGGGGATCGGGCGGTTCCGCTTGGGAGAGGCCCGGGGCTAGGGCGCCGGCTTTTGGCTGCTTGCCCGAAAAGGACTGGGAGTTTGTCGATCATCGTTTCCCCGCAAAGTCACCCGCTGCCTCAAAGCGGCAACCGATCCTAAGTGACAGGCTTCCAGTCCATGCGCCGAGCCGCCAAAAAAGATCCGCCGATCGCGGCGTGTCGGCCACCGGCGATGCCACGAAGGCGCAAATCAGGCGGTCGTCTCTTTGTCCGCTGTCGGCGCACGTTGCGAAAGGTAGATCCCCGAGCGGCCGCTGCACCGGTAGGCGATGAAACACGCGGTCGCGAGATAGACGACATGCTGCCCGCCGAACAGCTCGATTCCCATGAGCGTGCAGGCCAGCGGGGTCTTGGTCGCCCCGGCGAAGACGGCCACGAATCCCAGCGCGGCGAACAGATCGGTGGGCGCGCCCGTCAACCCGGCGAGGGCGTTGCCCAGCGCGGCGCCGATGAAGAAGAGCGGGGTCACCTCGCCTCCTTTGAATCCGCTGCCCAGCGTCACGGCGGTGAACAGGATCTTCCACCACCAGGCCCACGGATGGATGTCGGACGACGTGAAGAACGAGACGATCGAGACCGCCTTGGGATCCGGATTGGTCACGCCCAGTCCGAGGTAGTCGCGTGTCCCGAGCGCGAGCGTAAGCCCGATGACCAACACGCCGCCGAGCAACGGCCGCAGCGGCGCGGACGGCACGAACCGTTTGAACCATCCGCTCAACGCGTGTGAAAGCCGGGAGAACAGCGCGCTGATAATCCCGAAAGCGGCGGCGGCGACGACCGCCTTTCCGAGAATGGCCGCGTCGATCTTGAAGACGCCGGCGATCCCGGCAGCTCCGCCGAAGCCGATGGAATACGGCGTGTGAACGATGCCCCAGGCTTGGCAGGTCCAGTCCGCCGTGACCGCCGCGAGGAAACACGGCAGCAGCGCGCCGTAGTGCATCTGTCCGACGGTCAGGACCTCGATCGCGAAGACGGCGCCGGCGACCGGCGTTCCGAACACGGCCCCGAAACCCGCCGCCACTCCCGCCATCAACAGCACCCGGACGTCGGCAGGCGCGAGCTTCAGCAGCCGGGCGAACCCGCCGGCCAGACTTCCGCCCATTTGAATGGCCGTGCCTTCGCGTCCGGCCGATCCCCCGCAGAGATGCGTGGCCAGCGTGCCGAACAAGACCAGTGGAGCCATCCGTCGCGGCACCCCACCGCCCGGCCGGTGGATCTCGTCCAGGATGAGGTTGCTCCCGCCTTCGGCCGGCTTGCCCCAGCGATGGTAGACCAGTCCCACGACCACGCCGGCAACGGGCAGCAGATACAGCAGCCATGGCTGCTGGAACCGCAGGTGGGTGACCGCATCCAGGCTCCAGAGAAAAAACGCGCAGGCCGATCCGACCGCCATCGCCATCGGGATCACCAGCGCCGCCCACTTGAGCGCGGTGGTGGTTGGTTTCCGCCAGTTGGAGAACAGCGGCCTCACTTCAGCGACTGGATGGAGAGGATGAGCGCCTCGATCTGCGACTTGGTCACGATGCCCTCGGAGCTGGGCATGCCCGTGGGGTTTTTCTCGAAACCGCTGCCCACTTTGGCGGCGGGTTCCTTGATCGATTCGCGCAGGGAGGCTTCGTCCGCGGCAGCTTTGGTTCCGCCGACGATCTGCGGCAGCTTCGACTGGCCCTCTTGGGCTTTCACGCCCGAGACGCGCAACAGTTCCGGGTCGAAGGCCACCCAGCAGTCGTGGCCCAGATTCAACACCAGCGCACGCGGAGTGAGATTGTCCGCCGGCAATCCGTCTCCCAGCTTCCGCGCAGCGACCACGCTGGAGCAGAACGGGAAATCCGCCTCGACGAAGTCGCCCCAGAGCGACGGTGTTGGTTTTTCAGCGCCGTGGACGGCCAAGCCGAAGGCGAGAAAGCCCTCGGCCAACGTTGCGGGGATTGAAGAAGGTTTGGGCATGGTCGCTGGAGTTGAATCCAACACCGCCCGCCACCGGGAGCCAACACTTGTTCCTCGGCCCCGGTAGCAATGCCGATCGAGACGCTGCTTCAGGGCAACCCGGACCAGCAGATCGTTCAACGCCTGCCGCGACGATGCGGTGAAGGCATGGTTCGATGGTCATGGTTGAAGTCTCATTTCCTCTCCAACGCACTCAACAAGACCGGATCTTTCAGCCAGCGCTCCGGCCCCCAATCAGCTTGGTCGGTTAGTTTCGGGTTGGCACCCGCATTCAGCAGGGCATGGATCGCTTCGGAAGATTGAGCGCCGAACAGCGGTGTCCAGCCATCGACATCCTTTGCATTGGGATTCGCCCCGTTTTCAAGCAGAAGGGAGAGGGCTTCGCGCGCGTCTGACCTCACTGCGGCGTGAAGGGCGGTTTCACCGGTCGAAGTCAGATCAACTTCCGCGCCATGCTCCAACAACCAGCTGGTTCGATCCACGTCATTGGCTTCCGCTGCGCTCTTCAAAGGCCAGTCACCGCATCCGTCGATGCAGTTCACGTCGGCGTCGCCGGACTCTACGAGTAGTCGGAGCATTTCGACCGAGTGGGCAAAGTGGATTGCCCGGGTATCAGGATTCACATTCCCGCCGGCGCCCGCCCCGCCCCTCAAGAGGGCTTGCGCCGCCTTCAGGTGGTTGTTTCCAACCGCCCGATTAATGGCGGCGTTCTGAGAGGCGTCGACCGTGTGGACATCTGCGTCGCAGCCGAGCCACCACGAAATGAGATCGGTATGGCCGAACTCTGCGGCAAGATGAAGCGGGCTCGCCCCGCTATGATCCGTCTGTGTCAGGTCCGCGCCCCGGTCCGCCAGCAACTGCGCTTTGGCCAAATCGCCTGCGACAAAGGAGAGAAGCCAGGGTGAAAGCTTTCTGCGGTTGTTGTTGTTGGCATTGGTAGCTTCCGGCGAAGTCGCCAACGAGGAAACCTCTTCAAGCGTCCCGAAAGCGACGGCCTGATGCAGCGGACCCCATTGAAGGACACCCGGGTTGGCTCCGTGTCTGAGAAGCAGCCGCATGGCGGCGAAATCTCCGAACCGCAGGGAGACTCCCAAGGGTGATTCGCCATAGTCCGAAATCTGACCGGGATCGGCCCCCAAAGAAATCAGTTGCTCGAGGATCGAAATCTTTTCGGCTGAGGCGGGCTGAAAGCAGGCGTGGAGCAGAACGCTGTATCCTGACTTGGTGATCGAGCGAGGATTCGCTCCCTTCTCCAAGAGTGCCCTGAGCAGGCCGATGTCCCCCGTCTGAGCGGCTCGATAGATCGCACAAACATCGAGCTCATCGACAGCGTCCAAGCTGGCGCCAGCCGCCAATAGCATGCGCACCGCATCCGCGGTCGTCTTTGGTCCATGCCTTCGCCCGAACGCGTCCGCTTGTTGGAGGGAAAACAGCAGGGCTGTTGATCCGCTGGCATCGCGGGCATCAATGGAAGCTCCGTGAGAAAGCGCAAAACGGATTCCCTCGAGGTCTCCTCGCGCTGCTGCTGAATGGAGTTGCATGTGCTTTCTTTCGGGCTTTTGCGGCCAATTCCCGTGCTCTGACTAGGAACCCATTCGCCACCTCGTAGTCGGGACGTTCGGGCAGCTTGGTTTCGGCGCGGGCGTGTTCGCAGTTACGGTGAAGCTCCTGGCGTCGGGTGTCCAATGGGCTTCAAGCCTGGGAACTGGCCAGCGGATTCCAGACGCGGGTGAAGCCAAGTCCGGCGAAGTGGGCTTCGTTGCGCGTGGCAAACTGGGTCACCCCTTGATGTCGCAAGGCGAATGCGAGCCGGGCGTCAAAGACCACGCGGCGACCGAGGTTGGGTTGGGCCGCCAGCCGCCACACTTCGTCCATCACGCCGGAACTGTCGCCGGGATAATCGAGCAGCGCCCAAGTCGGGTGCTGGCGGAAGGTCTGGATGATGGAAACCGCATCTGCCGGATCGAGCGGGTGCTTCAGAACGGCGGGGTTACGAAGCAGGACGTAAAGTTCGACCAAGACCAGTTCGCAAATGGCAACCGTGCCGGTAGTTGTGGGCAGGGA
>CANJSG010000255.1 GCA_947476875.1 Verrucomicrobiota bacterium
CGACGCTGGGCGCGACCAATTCCACCAACGTCCTTGGGGGTAACGGCTCCGTCTTCTACCGGTTCAACGCGACCGCCGGCCAGCAGGTCTATTTCCGTTGGCTACAATCCAGCGGGTTCAACTACTCCCCCTACTCGCGTCTCTATAGCCCGGCCGGAAACATCGTCCAGCAGTTCAGCCTCTCCGCCGACCAGGATACGTTCACCCTCCCGGCCACCGGCAGCTATCTGTTCGCGATCGAGGGCAACGCCTACTACAACAGCACGACCGGCTTCGTCAGCTTCGCCTACCAGCCCATCACCCATCTGACCAACGCGCTGTCCCTCGACACGGTGGTGACGAACCAGATCACCCAGCCCGGCACGCGGCACTTCTACACCTTCACCCTCGGCGCTCCGACCCGTGTGCTCTTCAACGCCCTCGCCGGCTCCACCGCAACCTGGACTTTGACACGTGGAGGCAACGTGGTGGTCAATGGCCTTAACTTCAGGGACTCCAACTTCTACACGGACTCGATGCTTCTGCTCCCGGCGGGTGACTATCTGCTCACCGTCGGCCAACCAGTGGGCGTGACCGGGGGCTACTCGTTCAAGGTGTTCACCCCGGCCGGCGCTCAATCGATCGTCTATAACACGCCGGTCACCAACTTGGTGACGTCCATCGCGGAGTCCCGGTTCTACAAGTTCGAAGGTGTGGCCGGCGACAGGCTCTATTTCGACGGACTTGGCGTCCTGTCCGGTGGCGGACAGCCGCCGAACGTCCGGATGAAATCCCCGCTCGACACGACTCTGCTCAATCTGTCGATCCAGAGCGACCGAGACACCTTCGCCTTGCCCGTCACGGGAACCTACTTCCTGTCCGCGGAGGGGTTTTTCAACGCCGGGCAGATCTCCACCCAGTCCTCCGCCTTTGTCTTCTGGTCCAACGCCGCCAAGGCGCCCGCTGCGTTGCTCGAGACCAATACCTCGCCGGACCTCGTTGTGGTTGGAGTTTCCGTCACTCCCGGCAGTGGCGTGCAATCGGGACAGGGAATCACCGTGAACTGGACCGTCCAGAACAGCGGAGGCGCGCCCACGGCAAGCTCGTTCACCGATCGAGTCACCGTCCGCAACACGGCCAACAACCAGATCCTCGTCAACTCGACCGTCCTCTACGACCAGAGCCAACCGGCCAACGGACCCATCGCGGCAGCCGGACAACGCACGCGACAACTTGCCGTCACCCTTCCCGACGGCACGAACTCCGTCGGCACGCTTGAAGTGACCGTCACCACGGACACCCTCAACAACTTCCTCGAACAGAACGGAGCCGGAACCGGTGAGGCCAACAACGCTTCGGCCGTGCAGTTCAGCTCCACGATTGCGCCGTATCCCGACCTCAGGATTTCCGACCTCTCCGTATTGCCTTCGAGCGGTTGGGTTCCGGGAAGCCAAGTCACCGTCACCTGGGCCGTGACCAACACCGGGAACCGGTTCACCAGCAACTCCTGGTCGGACCGCGTCATCCTGCGGAATCTCACCACAGCGCAGACGCTCTTCACGTCGAATGCGCTCTACGACGCGGCCGCGCCGCTCAACGGCCCGATCGGCCCCGGCGAATCCCGCGTCCGGCAGGCGACCTTCACCTTGCCGAACAACTCGCAGGTCTATGGCGCGTTTGAAATCAGCGCGGAGGCCGATGTCCTTGCGGAGGTCTTCGAATACGCGGCAGGCTTCAACGCCGAGACGAACAACCTCCGCCTCATCAACACCCTCTCCGCTCCGGATCTCCTGATCGCCGGACTGACCGTCACTCCGTCGCCAGGACCGTTCTCGGGCGCGCTGCTGACGATCCAGTGGCGGCTGACCAACAGCGGCACCGCACGCGCGGAGAATGGATTCTATGAAAGCGTCCAGGTGCGGAACATCAACACGGGCCAGGTCCTCGCGAATCAAAACCCGTATTATGGCTCGGGCCATCTCACCAACGGTTTCGGCGCCACACGCAGCACGACGGTGCAGTTGCCCGACGGGCTCGCGTCCGTCGGCACCATCGAGGTGACTGTCTCGGCCGACGCCTTCAACTATCTCACCGAGGCAAACCTCTCCGGCACCGGCGAGGCCAACAACGGCGCAGTCGCTTCGCTGGTCACGTCGCTCAACGAGTATCCCGACCTCCGCATCACCAACATCACCGTCGCCCCCGCCAGCATCGCCTCCGGCACGAACCTCACGATCAGTTGGACGACGACGAACAGCGGCACGGCCCCGTCCTTCGGCAGCTTCTACGACCAGGTCGTCGTGGTGAACACCAACACCGGCGTCACCCTGGCCAACGCTTCGGTCTATTACGACGCCGCCGGCTCCAAGCCCATCACCAACGGCACGGCGCGAAGCCGCTCCTACAATTTCACCCTGCCCAACAACGCCAACGGTGCGGGCGGCCTGTTGATCACGGTCACGGCCGACATCTTCAACAACGTCTTCGAATACAACCCGGGGAACACGGGTGAATCGAACAACGTTGCCACGCTTTCGATCTCATCCGGCCTGACACCGCTTCCGGACCTCGCCGTGGCCTACATCAGCGCGCCTCCGACGGCCCGTCCCGGTGTTCCGTTCACCGTGACCTGGGGCCTGACCAACATCGGCACCGCCGCGACCGTCGGAACCTGGAACGACACCATCTACCTTTCGTCCGACACGATCATCGGCTTCGACGTGTTCCTCGGTTCGAGGCAGGTGACGAACACCATTCCCGCCGGCGGCTTCCTCGTGGTGACGCAGACCGTGACCCTGCCGCCTGCCAGTGATTCCGGCCCTGTCTATCTCGTGGTCCAGACGGATTCCAACGGCTCGCTGAACGAGATTCTCGACAACAACAACACCTTCATCAGTCCGACATCGGTCATCGTTCCCGGTGCCCTGACCATGACGCTCTCCCAGTCGCAGATCGCGGAGAACGCGGTGAACCCGAACGTCAGCGCCACCGTCACGCGCAACGGCAGCAAGATCGCCGACCTCCTGGTGTCGCTCTCCAGCTCCGACACGACCGAGGCCACGGTGCCGTCCTCCGTGCTGATCCCCGCCGGCCAGGCCAGTGCGACCTTCTTCGTCACGGCTCAATCCGATCTGGAGTTCGATGGACCGCAGGTCGCGCAGATTGTGGCTTCTTCGGTCGGCTACGATCCGGCAACCAACTCGCTCACCGTTCTGGATTCCAACCAACGCCGCGTGACCCTGACGCTTTCGTCGAGCAACGTCGTCGAAGGCGGCTTCGTCACCGCCACGCTCACCCGCGACCCGATCACCGCCACGAACCTGACCGTGCAGTTGCTCAGTTCCGATCCAAACCAGGTCGGCGTCCCCGCCTCCATCGTCATCCTCGCCGGAGTCGGCACGACCAATTTCGTCGTGACGCCCGTGGACGATTCCCTGATCGAGAAGACGAATACCTACACCATCACCGCCTCGGCGACCGACCACCTTTCGTCGTCCGCCATTTTGTCCGTGGAGGACAACGACATCCCGAACGTCACGCTCGCGCTGGCCAGCCACAGTGTCAGCGAGGGCGCCGGTCCGAATGCCACATCGGGCACGGTGACACGTTCCAGCACCGGACCCCGCGCCGTGGTGATCGCCCTTTTCAGCAGCAACCCGTCGGCTGCGCAGGTCCCCGCTTCCGTGACCATTCCCGCCGGTGCATTGAGCGCGAGTTTCCCGGTCTCCGCAGTGACCAACGTCCTGGTCGACGGGCCCAAGCCGCTCACGATCATCGGATACATCACCGACTCCGTGAACGGGACCCAACTACGCGCCACGACTCCCGATCTCCTGACCGTCACCGACGACGACGGCCCAACCCTCACCCTCGCCATCCTCGCTGACCTGGTGCCTGAAGGCCGCAGCCCCGCTACCACGGCCACCGTCACGCGCAACACTCCGACGACCGATGCGCTCGTGGTTAACCTGACCTCGGACAAGCTCACCGAGGCCACCGTCCCGCCGTCCGTCGTCATTCCGGCCGGAACCAACTCCGCGACGTTCAACATCGCCAGCGTCCTCGACGGCGTGACCGACGGGAACCAGACCGTGACGATCACCGCGGCGGCGGCGGGCTTTACTTCGGGTTCCGACACTCTCGTCGTCAGCGATGCCGACCTGCCGGACATCGTCGTGACGGACCTGACCATCGCGACCAACGGCTATACCGCGCAGAACTTCGTCGTCAGCTACACGCTCGGCAACGCCGGCCTCCGAGGCGTGAACACGAACATCACCCAGCGCATTTACATCTCCAATGACCCCCTCGTCGGATCCGACACGCTCGGAGCCCAGCTCTCCTACAACGGCCCGTTGAATGTCGGCGATTCCATTGTCCAACAGGCCACGGTCCTCATGCCCGCCGCACCCGGCACCTACTGGATCATCGTCGAGGCCGACGCGCTCAACGTGGTCAACGAGGCCCTCGAGAACAACAACACCCGCATCTCCGCCATCCCCGTCGTGGTGGGTCCGGCCTACTCCGCCACCGTCTCGACGGCCGTCACCGTGGCCAAGGCCAACGACACCATTCCCATGGCCGGCCAGGCCGTCTCCGCCGCCAATGGTCTGCCGGCGACCTTCGTGCCCGTCACGATCCACGTCGAAGTGCGCGGCACACGCCGCACTTTCACGGCGCTGACGGACGGCTCGGGCAACTTCACCTTCGACTTCCATCCGTTGCCGAACGAGGCCGGCCTCTACCGCATCCTCGCCGCCCATCCCGGCGTGGTGAACCCGACGACATGGCAGGACCAGTTCTCCATCCTCGGCTTCACCATCGACAACCCCGGCACCGTCACCGTCGTCGAGGGCGGGAGCAACAGCGTCACCACCCTCGTCCGAAATTTGAGCGACCAGCCCCTC
>CANJSG010000256.1 GCA_947476875.1 Verrucomicrobiota bacterium
GCCGCCGAGACGCGCGTGCGCCACTTCATCAGGGTCTGCAAGATGTCCGGTTCAGAAAGCATCGTTCCAAAGGTAAACGCACGGTCAGGCGTTATCCTGACAACCGCCGGACTGCTGCCTCCGATTACCCATGTAGTTTTTCCGTCCGTTCGCCCGACATGGCGGGTGTGGTCTGGGGAGCGCAAATCAATGCGCATGGCAAAACTTGGTTGGACGCAGGCATCACTTCCTCTTCAGGTGATACTCGGCGAACTCCATAAACTTCTGCCAGTCGAACGACTCGATGGAATGGCCGCCGGGACGGTTGTGATAACCGACGTCAGATTTGATCATCGCTTCACCGACGGCCGGTGACGCTTCGGACGTGAGTCCCTTCTTTCCGAGCAGCCGATACACTTCACTGGCGTGATACGCGGAAAGGTATTCGCCGCGCGGATCGGCCCAGAGATCTTCCACGCCACTGGCAACGTAGATGGGACGCGGCGCGATGCAGGCCAGCAACATGTGCTGGTCCACCGGCAGGTCGTCCTCGTTGCGCACGAACTTCCACGCGTTGCGGCAGAGCCAGTAGGGAAAGCGCGTCACCATCTTCTCCATGTTCTCGCCGAAGTTCCGTTTCCACAGCGCGGCCCCGGCACAGCCGGATTGCGCGGAGATGGCCATGGCGAAACGCTGGTCCTGCGCCACGGTCCAGAGCGTGGCCTTGCCCATCTTGGAATGGCCCATCGCGGCGACGCGTTTCGCGTCCACGTCGCGGTCGGTCTCCAGGTAATCCATGGCCCGTGACGCGGACCACGACACGGCGGAGATGCAGCCCCACTCGTTGGCTTTGGGGAAACTCTGGCCGGTGCGGTAGAACAGCGGGTGTATGCCCTTGAGGAATTCGACCTCGTTGTGGGCGACCAAGGCACCCTGCGGCACCACGACGAAGCCGAACCCGCGCTGGAGGAATTCGCCGAGCGGAAGGCCGTTGCGCAAAAAGCCCGGGCGATCCGGATGCGCGTCGTGGCCGTCGTCCTTCGTGCCGCCAAAGCTGTGCAGCAGGAACGCGGGGACCGGTTTGCCGCCGGCGTTCGGCGTGAACACGAGGATCGTCATCTCGGCTGAACCCTTCGCGTTCTCGAAGCGGATGCGGACATCCTTGCGCGTCGCCTTGCCACCCATGAACTCCTGGTTCGTCTTCACCACCTCGAAGGTCGTTTTGATGGGCGTCTCAGGCGCCGGCACGACGCCGTAAATCAGGTTCCCGAACAGCGCCATAATCTGCGGCCGGCGGACATTGAACCACTCCTCTGGCGTCATGATCGGTTTGCCCTCGGCAGAAACCAGGATGAGTGGGAGTTGGTATGGTGGCACCTGCGCCTCGTCGCGCACCACGTCGAAGTCGTGGTTCTTGGGTTCGTCCCCGACCGCGGATCCGAGGGTGAGATAGAAGAGGGAAAACACGAGCAACGGTCGGGTGATGTGCATTCGGGCCATTGTCATTGACGATTCAATTGTCACAAGCGAGGAAAAGTTGATTTGCCCCCCCCGATCACCGGCGGCAGGCCGCCTTGACCAGCAGGTAACGATATGGGTTCTGAGACGGCATGGGGACAGGCGCGGCCTCCCAAAGAGCGATCCCCAGCTCATCCCAAGCGAAACGCTCCGATGCCACAGCCCCGCCGCTTTGAATCTGCGCCGCCTGAGAGGCTCCACTGGACGCTTCACTCACGGTGGCCTGCACGCGGCCAGCCGCGTGATCGAAGTCGAAGGCCAACCGATAAACCTCGCCCGTCTTCATACCGCCCGAGATGGAGAGCGCGGCGGTCTGAGGCTTTCCCTTTCCCGCCAGAACGACGCGCACTTGCTCTGGTCCGGCAATCTGAAGGCTGAGCGACTCGCTTTGGATGGGCTGCTCGCTGGAGAAAAGTCCCAACACCATCGGATCATCCAGACGGTCACCGAAGGTATCCACTTGGAAATCCAACTCGGCGTGGAAGCTTTGGTTCCGGCTCAACGGCTGAATGGGATGAACAAAACGGCGGCGTTGGCCGGCCAACCCTGACGGCAACTCTCCGCGAACTCGCACACCGTGCGCAGCCTCTTCCCAAACGTAAGGCACCGCGTCGGCGCTCATCAACGGGACGGCGTGAGCGGGAGCCAATTTTCGCCCGATCGCCAGCATGTCGAAGTCAAAGTGCCAGCCGCGCGCCATCGGATCAGCCGCAAAATCTTCCAGGAGCGTGGCAACTTCTTCGCGGCCTGCATTGAACGTCCTGTTGCGGAGCGAGGCGAGGAAGGGATTGAGTCCGGTATTCGAAGCTTGCCCGTACCGTGTGTGTTCGGACCAGACCCAGACATATTCGTCACTGTAGGCCAGAGCCAGTGGCAGGTTCGACCAGAAGGAATCCTTGGTTCCGCTGGGCCAGCCGCTCCAAAGATTCCAGGGATCATCTTCGATCCAGGCGGCCATGCCGACCTTCACGAAAGCGTCATACTTCGCCGGATTGGAACTGAGCGAGCGCCAGCTCCGCATCGAGGCGCGAGCGGCTTCAAACCTCCCTCTGTCTCCGGGGAACCCGTCCTTCGTGTGCTTTGTCCCTGGTCCCTGCCCATAATAGAACGTATTCTCGTAGCCGTGAATCAGTTGCGCCGGGGCCTGGATGGCGTCGAGGACTCCATTCAAGAAGCCGGTGGTTCCCTTCAACGGTCCGTATCCGTCGGCATCGGGAGACCAAGCGAAGGTGATCATGATTTTCACCGCTGGCAGTTCCGCCTGCACCGCCTTGATCCATTGCGCTCCGCGCTTCCGTAAGACTTCCGGGGTGTCCTTGCCGAGGGGAAACTTCAGATTTGCAGGCCGATTCGTGTCGAACTCAGGAACGCCCGACGCCGTGCGCCAGCGGTAGTTGCCGTATTGCTCGGTATCAAGCCAGAACCCTTGCAGTTTCGCCTCGCGACAAAGGCGTGCGGCCATCGCCGCGTTGTGTTCCACGATGGCCCAGTCGTGGTCGTCGGCAAGGTCGGGCGTGAACCGGCCGCGAGCTCCGTCGATCAATGTGTAGTTGAGAAAACTGTCGGTAACCCCTCCCCAGTCCAGGGAATTCAAATCGGCAACCGCTGGGCCGAGGGCTTCGAAAGGCAGCTTAACCGTGTTCCAAAGCAGCTCGTGCAGAAAGTAATCGCGGCGGGGAAGTCCCAAACGCTCAGCCCAAACGGCGTCGAGCACCACTGGCACAACCATGCCGTCGAAAGGACACGAATCAAAAAAGGTGGGGTGCCTGGCCAAATAACGAGACGTTACCGCCGCGTCGCCGCCCGTGGTCGCGTATTGCCCACCGACGACGATCTTCTTGCCCCTCAGTTCCCGTGCGCTGACCCAAGGCTCTTCAAACTTCTCCGGGCTGGATTCGACACGAATCCACGCGAGAGCAACCGTGCCCGCTTGATGACTTGGATCAAGCCGAAGCCTGGCACCCGGTGGCAATGGGGGCAGGGGGATGCGATAGTCGTGCCACTGTCCATCGTTCTGGACAGCAAACGCGCGGCTCTTCAGCTCCGAAAACTCAATTCCGTAATAGAGTTGCCCGAGGGCATCCGAATCGGAACGCATCCGCAGCGTCACGAGCCCGAACTGTCCGGCGGGCCAATCCATCGGCGGGCCAGTCAAAGCCGGGTCGGGCGCCTTGACCTCCATCACCCAACCCTCGGTCGTGGTTCGGGCGTTGGTGACCATGCCGTTCGCCACCCAGCCGGGGGTTGCCTTGGTGAAATCCCAGAAGTGCACCAGGGGAGTACCACGGGTGGGAAAGGCCAAAAGAGTAATGACCCCAATGGCGAGGATGATTTTCATGCGGATCATTCTTCAATTCTGATTTCGGGTGATACTTCGCGAACTCAAGAAACTTCAGCCAGTCCTCAGCACCATCATCTCCGTCGAGCCATTCGCTTTTTCGAACCAGACACAGACGTCTTTGCGAATAGCGCGCTCATTCATGAACTCCCGGTTCGCCTTCACCACCTCGAAGGTCGTTTTGATGGGTGTCTCCGGCGCCGGCACGACGCCGTAAATCAGGTTCCCGAACAGCGCCATAATCTGCGGCCGGCGGACATTGAACCACTCCTCTGGCGTCGTGATCGGTTTGCCCTCGGCAGAAACCAGGATGAGTGGGAGTTGGTATGGTGGCACCTGCGCCTCGTCGCGCACCACGTCGAAGTCGTGGTTCTTGGGTTCATCTGCGCATGAGGAGACGGCTGCTAGAACCAGCGAACCGACCACACAGGCTCTGAAGGCGAGGACGTTCAATTTCATAGAAGGTTGAATAGTGGGCGCCGGACTGAGGGGCTATTTCAACGACTAGGCGATGCGGGCAAAATCGACACCGCCTGGTCCGCCTTGAGCGTCAGCCGAAGCCTTCCATCGATCACAGGAATCATCGTCTTGTTCGAGGCGAGTCCTTGGATGGTGATGTCGTGGACAGCGACCTGTTTGACCGAATTCCATTCCTCGGGCAGTTGCCATGACCGGTCGGTATAGCCCTGCCGGCTGTAAGCCACGATCTCCTTCTGATTCCACAAGGCGGGGACGAAAAGGTCGTCGTTTTCGCGAAGCAGGAACTGGCCTTTGCGGATGATCTTTTTGCCGTCCTCGGTTCGCGCGATTACTCCGCCGCTGTAGTGGACAGCACCGGCTTCAACCTTCAGCCGGTCCAGTCGGCTCAGATAATACCAGGGCAGAGTCGTGCGGCAGAACATCCCGAGAAATCCCGGCATGGTATCCTTGTCCTCTTTCCAGATTTCCTCGCCGTGCATGCTCGAGCCGAAGCGGAAGTCGC
>CANJSG010000257.1 GCA_947476875.1 Verrucomicrobiota bacterium
GATCGTCCGGCTTGCCGAAATCGAGGATCAGGATCCGTCCGCCCGGCTTGGCCACACGGAACATCTCCTTCAATCCACGATCCCAATCCGACAGGTTGCGGAGCCCATAGCTCATCGTCACTACGTCGAAGCTCGCATCGGCAAACGGCAGGTTCATCGCATCGCCTTGGAGAAACTCCGGGGCCACGCAGCCTTCCGTGGCCCAACCGGCGCCCCGTCGACGGGCCACGGCCAGCATCGGTTCGCTGAAGTCGAAGCCGATGACCTTGGCTCTTCGTTTCGCGAGAGCGAAAGCCACATCGCCCGTGCCGCAGCAGAGATCCAGCGCCGCATCCCCGGGTGAAACCTCCGCCAGCGACAGCATCCGCCGCTTCCACCAACGATGCAGCCCGAAGCTCTGCAGGTCGTTGATCAGATCGTAGCGCGGGGCCACGGCGGCGAAGAGGTCGTTGACCTTCTGCGCCCGCTCGGTTCCCGGCTGGTAGAACTTGTTCGCCATTCCCGCTGATCGTTCTCCGCAGGAAGGCCGGGTGCAACTCCGGGCACCATTCCCGATCTTCCTCGTCCTCCTTCTCGTCCTCCTTCTCGTCCTCGTTCTGCTGCTCGCCCTCGTTTCCACGTCCTTCGAGAACGAGAAGGAGATCGAGAACGAGATGGAATCATCGAATGCCCACGATCAACGCCGCTCATAAATCCGCTTCAGCTCATCCGGCGCGACACCCGCGTGATAGGCCAGGCTGACCCGCCACATCCGTGCATAAGTCCGAAGCACGCCCAACTGCCGGAAACGCCGTTCCGACGTCACGACGGTCGCCGGCGCCAGCACAAGCCGGCCTGCGCCGCGCAGCCGCCGACAGAGCTCGAACTCCTCCATGATCACCAGATCGGGCACGCCTCCAATCCGCTCAAGGACTTCGCGCCGCACGAAAATCCCCTGGTCACCGAGCACAAGCCCGCCCGCCTTCAGCCGCAGCCAGCATTTCATCCGCGACCCGCGCAGCAGCAGCGTCGGACGCCGGAAGACTTTCCAGAATCCGCCCCCGACCACATCCGCTTCCCCGAGGCTCCGGTGGACCGCTGCAACGAAGTCCGGCGGAACCCAAGTGTCCGCGTGCAACATGACGATCACTTCACCCGTCGCCGCCGCACAACCGGCGCGCAGTTGGCGACCACGACCACGCGGAGCTTCAAGCCATCGGGCGCTCGCCGATTCGGCGGCCGCGCGGGTCGCATCCGAGCTTCCTCCATCGGCGACGATGATTTCATGGATTCCCACAGCCTCCTTCAGCCTCCGGAGAGTCTCGGGAAGTTCTTCCGCTTCGTTCCAAGTGGGGATCACCACCGACACACGCGCGCGCCTTCCGGAATGAGGACCGGATTTCGCGGGGATCGTCGTGTTCGGGTCAATCGGCAAGGCGCGAGGCTAGGACTCCAGTCGGTCCCGGGCAACCCGTTGCGAATTCGTCCTCAAACCCGGGCGCTACAAACCGATCCCCAGCAGGGCCGCCCAAGATCGACCGGCCGGGTTTACGATCGGCACTTGGAGGAACTGAGGACCATGGTGGATCCGGCCCAAAATCTTTTCCGGCAACGGGACTTGTCAGGTCCCTCCCGCCTTGGCTGGCTACCTCAACAACCTCGCCGCCATGAGCCCGCAACCCTCTTCCCGTCGCCATTGGATGAAAAAATCTGCCGCCGTCCTCGCCGCCGCGCCCGCCATTCTTTCGTCAAACGCTTCAGCCGCAGAACCGCTCTACGTCGCCAAGAACCGGCGGATCAAACAGTCGGTCATCCCGTGGTGCTTCAACCCGATGCCCGTGGCGGAACTCGCCAAACACTCGGCCGCCATGGGACTCAAGTCCGTCGAACTGACCGGCCCGGAGAATTTCCCGATTCTGAAGGAGCTTGGGCTCGTCTGCGCGCTCACCGGCAGCCACGGCTTCGCCAAAGGTTTCGCGCACAAGGAGGAGTGGGCCGAATGCCTCGCCAGCCTCCGCAAGAGCATCGATGCCACGGCCGCCGCTGGATTCTTTTCCGTCATCACCTTCTCGGGTTTTCGCCGCGGACTGAGCGACGACGAAGGCATGAAGAACATGGTCGATGGCCTGAAGCAGATCGTCGGTTACGCGGAGGAAAAGAAGGTCACGCTCTGCCTTGAGATGCTGAACTCCAAAGTGGCCACCACCATGAAGGGCCACCCGGACTACTTTTGCGACGACATCGAACGCTCCGTGGAGATCTGCAAACGCATCGGTTCACCCCGGCTCAAGGTCCTGTTCGACATCTACCACGTCCAGATCATGCACGGCGACGTCATCAGCCGCATCCGCCAGCACAAGGACTGGATCGGCCACGTCCACACCGCTGGCAACCCCGGCCGCAACGAGATCGACGACACGCAGGAGATCTACTACCCGCCCATCATGAAGGCCCTGCTCGCCGTGAAATACGACGGCTTCGTCGGCCAGGAGTTCATCCCCCTCCGCGACAAGGTCACCTCGTTGAACGAGGCCGTGAAGCTCTGCGACGTGTAGAAGGGACGTCCTTTCCCGGCCCGGAAGGACAACAATGGTAGGGCGAAGGCTCCTCTTCCCCTTCGTTCTTCGGATTCAGCATTCCCTTTTTCCGGGCGGGCCGTTGAATCGCCGCCATGTCTCGGGACTACGTGCTGCACAACACCCAGGCTCCGGCCGATCTCCAGATCGACTACGCCGGGGAGCTGAACCCGCAGCAGCTTGCCGCCGTGATGTCGCCGCCGGGGCCGTCGCTCATCATCGCCGGAGCCGGTTCGGGCAAGACGCGCACGCTCACCTACCGCGTGGCCTTCCTGCTGGAACAGGGCATCGCGCCGGAACGCATCCTCCTGCTGACCTTCACCAACAAGGCCGCCCGTGAAATGATGCGGCGCGTGGCCGATCTGCTCGGGACGGAACTTCGCGCGCTCTGGGGCGGAACCTTCCACAGCATCGGCAACCGCATGCTCCGCCAGCACGCGGCCTTGCTCGGCTTCACGGCCTTCTTCTCCATCCTCGACCGCGAGGATGCGAAGGACCTCCTCACGACCTGCATCGCCGAATCCAAGATCGACACGAAGGAGACGCGTTTCCCGAAGGCCGACGTGCTGGGCGACATCTTCTCGATGAGCGTGAACACCGGGAAGTCCATCGCGGAGACGCTCGGCCAGTTCTACGAATACTTCGCCCACCTCGCGCCCGAGATCGAACGCGTGGCCCGGCTCTACATCCAGCGCAAGCAAGCCGCCAACGGCATGGACTTCGACGATCTGCTGGTGCTTTGGCTGAAGCTGCTCCGCGAACACGCCGACGTGCGCGAACTCTACCAGCGCCGCTTCCAGTTCATCCTCGTGGACGAATACCAGGACACGAATTCGCTCCAGAGCGAGATCATCGACGTGCTCGCCGCCGGCCATCGCAACCTGACCGTCGTGGGCGACGACGCGCAGAGCATCTACGCGTGGCGCGGGGCCAATTTCCAAAACATCCTCAAGTTCCCCGAGCGCTACCAGGGCGCGTCCGTCCACCGCATCGAGACGAATTACCGCAGCACGCCGGAGATCCTCGAAGTGGCCAACGCCGCCATCGCGCCGAACACGCAGCAGTTCAAGAAGGAGCTGCACGCCGCACGGCCCAGCGGTCTCAAGCCAGCGCTCATCCCGTGCAACGACGGCAGCGAGCAGGCCGTCTTCATCTGCCAGCGTGTGCTGGAGCTCCGCGACGAAGGCGTAAGCATGAACAATATCGCCGTGCTCTACCGCTCGCACTTCCACGCGCTGGAACTGCAGCTGGAACTCACCCGGCGGAACATCCCGTTCTCCATCACCAGCGGCATCCGTTTCTTCGAGCAGGCGCACATCAAGGACATCGCCGCGTTTCTCCGCATGGTGTCGAACCCGAAGGACGAACTGGCCTTCAAGCGTCTTGTCCGGATGCTTCCCGGCGTCGGTGGCAAGGCGGCCGAGAAGCTGTGGGACGCTCTCTTCGCCTCCGTGAACCGCGTCGAGGTGATCACGGAGATGAACGCGTCTCCTGGTCTTCAAGCGGCGGTTTCAAATCCCCCGACCCCTCCGCGTCCAGCATTGGCCGTTTCGCTCGCGCGCCTGTCGAACCTCGTCCCGAAGAAGGCTGCCGTTGCGTGGGCGCAGTTCACCGCCACCATGTCGCAGATCGAGGCGCCGGATGTCCGAACGAAGCCGAGCCAGATGATCGCGCTGATCGTGCTGGCGGTTTATGAGGACTACCTGAAGGAGGAGTTCCCGAACTACCGCCAACGTCTCGACGACGTGAAGCAACTCGCCGAGTTCGCCGAGCGGTTCCAGTCGCTCGACGAATTCCTCAGCCAGCTTGCCCTGATGACCAACGTGGAATCGCAGGAATCGTCCACCGCCGCATCACGTGACCAGGAGCAGCTCAAGCTCTCCACCGTCCACCAGGCCAAGGGCCTCGAATTCGACATCGTCTTCGTCATCATGCTCTGCGACGGCATGTTTCCATCGGGCCGTTCCTCCGACAGCGTCGACGGCGAAGAGGAGGAGCGCCGGCTCTTCTACGTGGCCGTGACGCGCGCGAAAAACGAACTCTACCTGACCTATCCGCTGATGCGTTTCACGCCCGGCTCGACCGGCGACGTCTTCCAGCAACCGTCTCGTTTCCTCGGCGAGATCCCGAAACATCTGCTGGAGGAATGGAATCTCCGTCCGCACAACAACTCTCCTTTCTGATGCCGCCGCTCCCCTTCGCGACTGTTCGCTGTCTTCTCATCCTGGTGGCCGCTCTCGGC
>CANJSG010000258.1 GCA_947476875.1 Verrucomicrobiota bacterium
CTGATCTCCGCCGCCCGCAAACCGGGCACATGGATCAGACGCACGCTGTTTTTCGCCACGATGCTGGGCATCGCGGCCTTTGTGACGATCGACTCCGCCAGGAGTTCACCCGCCCAGCAGGGTGAGCGGCTCTTCGAAGTGATCACGGTTTGCCTCATGATCTATGCGGCCACCGTCGGCGTTCACGCGACTGCCGATGCCTTCGGTTGGGAGAAACGGGAGGGAACGCTTGGACTTCTTTTCCTCACCGACCTGTCCGGCGGCGATGTCGTAGCGGGCAAACTGGCGGCCAAGGCCACCAACGCCTTCTACGGACTTCTCTCAATGATCCCGCTCCTGGCCATGCCGCTACTGCTTGGCGGTGTCCGGCTGGAACGTGTCGCGCTGACCGCGTTGATGTTGATTGTGACCAGCCTGGCATCGCTCAGCATCGGGCTATGGGTTTCATCCCGGAGCACCAATGAACGGCGTGCCATGGTGGTCACGTTCGGTCTCCTGTTGGTCTACCTGGTCGGCCCGGTGTTGGCCGCGGCGCTTTCCGAGGAAATTTTCCGAGGACAGGCCAAGGACAGTTGGATCTACGGGGTCGTAAGTCCCCTGATGGGTTTGATCCATGTTCAGACGGTCACGCAGGGAGTCGGATCTCCGCCTTGGCCGAGGTATCTCTGGCTCTATTCGCTGGGGTTCACCTGCCTCATCAGCGCATTGGCCATCATCAACGCGGCTCGCTATCTCCCGCACAGCTGGAGCCCGGAACTGTTGGAGGCGCGTAAGAAAAAGAAGTCGGTCCGATCCCCGGATGGTCTCCCAGCGGACCGACCACCGTCCACGATGCGGTCCAGCCTAAAGGCGACGATCGAGCAATGGAAACGGCGCTACGCCATGAAGCAACGGCCGCTGCTGAATCTCCATCCCTACATGTGGCTGGGCGAACGGTTTGCCGACAAGCGGCTCATGGCAACCGTCGTGACGGTGATCCTGCTAGCCCTGCCGGTCCTGCTCCTGTCGATCAATGGCACGCGCCTGGATTTCGGATTGGTCGTGCCTTTCTTCTACATCGCGTCGTTCCTCCTGCTCATCTGGATCATCGCGGAGCCCATCGTCCGCCTGAACGAAGACCGCCATGCTGGCGCCTTGGAACTCATCCTCACCACCGCGATGCAAGGGCCGGAGATCATCCGGGGGATGCAGCGCTCGATGCTGAGAATCTTTCTGGGTGCAGGAGCCATCTTGGTTGCGGCCGCCCTGATCCTAAATCAACTCAGTCCGCCGGCGGAAAACGAGGAGTGCTGGGCCTGGACGCCGATCCTCTATCTGGCCGCTTGCTTCGCATCCCTGCGCTGGGTTGGCCCTTGGATTGGACTTTCCTCCAAATCCGTGACCGCCGGAATGATTCGCGCGCTGGTGCTGATGGCGCTGCCGGCGATTGTCTGGAGCGGAGTAATGGTCCTGCTCGAACAGTGGCGGATGGTGCACTCCGACCGACATGCACTGATACTTTGGATGATGCTCTGCCTTCCTGCGCTTGCGTGGGTCGCCGTGCTGTTTCGTTGCCGCAGGATTTTCAGCGGCCCTCGCACGACTATCTGGAAAGCTGCCATGTCCTCCAGCCTCCTCGGATTCATGATCATTGCGGCGCTCGTGATGTCGTTCCTCGTCAGCTTCTTTTGGGTTGGCGCGACGGCTCACCTTCAACTGAAGACGTTTCTTCTTCTTCATACGGCAGGCGTGTTCGTGATCGCCTACGGCTGGGCCAAACCCCAACTGGAGACGCGCTTCCGGGATCTGGCCACACGGCCGTTCGAGAACTAAGCCGCAGCTGAGACAAACCGCTCGCCCTCGGCCTATCCCCGCGCTAAATCTCCCGGCATGAAATCCCTGTTCGCCGTCCTTGCTTCCGCCTGCTTGGCCATCAGCGCGTCCGCCCAGACGCAATTGGACGCGTTTCCGCTGTGGAAGAACGGGGCTCCGGGTGCGAAAGGCACGGAGCCGAAAGACATCCCCACGCTCACCCCGTTCCTGCCCGATCCCGCCAAGGCTTCCGGCGCCGCCATCGTCATTTGTCCCGGCGGCGGCTACGGCGGTTTGGCTGATCACGAAGGGTCGGCTTATGCGAAATGGCTCAACGCAAACGGCGTCGCGGCCTTCGTGCTGAAGTATCGCCTGGGCTCCGCGGGCTATCGGCATCCGGCAATGTTGAACGACGCATCGCGCGCCCTTCGCATCGTCCGCAGCCGCGCCGAGGAGTGGAAGATCGACACGAAACGCATCGGCATCATCGGCTCGTCCGCAGGAGGCCACCTGGCATCGACGTTGATGACCCATTGGGATCTCGGGCAAGCCGACTCCTCCGATCCGATCGAACGCGTCAGCAGCCGACCCAATGTGGGAATTCTCTGCTATCCCGTCATCTCGATGGGCGCCAACACCCACGTCGGTTCGAAGAAAAATCTCCTCGGTGAAAATCCGTCTCCGGAACTGGTCACTCTTCTCTCCAGCGAACTCCAGGTGAAGTCCAACACCCCGCCCGCGTTCATTTGGCACACGTTTAAGGACAAGGGCGTCAAGATTGAGAACGCGATGTCGTTCGCCGACGCCTTGAACAAGGTCAACGTCCCGTTCGAGTTTCATGTCTACCAGGAAGGCCCGCACGGCATCGGCCTCGGCACGCGTGATGGCGATCCTGCGAAACTGCATCCGTGGACTACGACGTGCTTGAACTGGCTCCGTCTGCAGGGTTTTGTGAAGTGACGCAACCGCACCAGCCATCGCCATCGTCTGCCGACCGGGTTTCCGGAGGGCGGCGCATGGCTGGTTGGACAGTCCAAGCCGCGCGCCCTTCGGTATCGCTTTGGATGCAGACCGCCGCCCTCCTGGTCCTGCTTTCGTGGCTCGGGGTCTTCGCCGCGGCGATCGCTCCCGTGCTGCATCAGCACGTCCATGATCACGTCCACTCACACGACCACCAGTGTCTTGTGACCAGTTATGCGGACGGACTGCTGAGCGCCGAAACGCCCGTCGTTTTTCTCCCGCTTCCGGTTCTGGTTGAAACTCCCGCCGAGTTGATTCCGGTCCAATTTCCGATCCTTCGATCCCCTCCGAAAGTCTTCTCCGAACGCGGTCCGCCATTCCTCGGCTGATCTTTCTCCCCCCAGGTTGTCATCCTCGCTCTCGGTCGGCGGGATGGTCGCACGGCTGCGTGCGATTGATTGGCCGTTGTGTAGCACTAGACCCGCCTGAAACCGCCAAACGGTGGTCTGGGCAGCTTCGGAGAATTCGATGAATCATTTTGTTTTGTTCCTCCGGCCCGCCGTGTGGCGTGTGCCGACCCTGCTCCTGTCCTTGTCCGGTGCCTCCGCTGCGATCGCGCAGTCGACCCCTGCGTCCGGCAGTTCCACCAACCACGTCCATGCGGACAATGCCGTCCATCTCGACCGCGTCGTGGTGACGGCCAGCCCGCTCGGCCGGACGCTTTTCGAGCTTGCGGCTCCCGTCACCGTGCTGGCCGACGAGGAGTTGGCTTTTCGCCAGCAGGCGACCCTCGGTGAAACCCTTGCGCTCCAGCCGGGCATCACCTCGACCTACTTCGGACCCAATGCCAGCCGTCCCATTATCCGCGGCCTCGACGGGGATCGGGTCCGCATCCTCCAGAACGGGGTGGGAATGCTCGACGCCTCCGGCACGAGCGTCGACCACGCCGTTTCGTCCGATCCACTTACGATCAAAAGCATCGAAGTGGTCCGGGGTCCCGCATCGCTCCTCTATGGCTCCTCGGCCGTCGGCGGTGTGGTCAATGTCATCGACAACCGCATCCCCGACGTTCGTCTCGAGTCACCCGTCAGCGGCACCGTGGAAGGGCGTTACGGATCGGCCGACTCGCTCCGCTCCGGTGGCGCCGTAGTCGAAGGCGGCCACAAGGGCTGGACCTACCACCTCGACGGATTCATCCGCGAATCCGAGGACCTGCGCATCCCCGGCTTCGCTCGATCGGAGCGCCTCAGACTCCTCGATCCGCAGCCCACTGAAGCCGAGAACCGCCTGCCGAACAGCGCGGGCAAAGCCGACGGTGGAGCCTTCGGCGGATCCTATGTCGGCCCCAAGGGCTGGATCGGAGCATCGGTATCCGGTTTCAACAACCGCTACGGCACCGTCGCCGAACCCGACGTGACGATCCGGTTGCACCAACGCCGCGTCGACGTGGCCGGTGAAGCCACTGAACCGTTCGAAAAGATCAAAGCCATCCGCTTCAAGCTCGGAGTATCAGACTACAAGCACACGGAATACGAAGGCTCGGACGTCGGCACCGTCTTCAAGAACCGCGGCTACGACGGACGCCTTGAGGTCACCCACGCGGCCATCGGTCGGTTCGAAGGCTCGCTTGGCTTCCAGTCAGGGCTGTCCGATTTCTCGGCTTTGGGCGACGAGGCCTTTCTCCCGGCGACCGAGACCCTCGTGAACTCGGGCTTTGTCTTCGAAGAGGTCAAGTTCGACAAGTTCCGCTTCGAGTTCGGCGCCCGATTGGATCACCAGGACGTCACGTCGTCGGACGATCCGAACTTCGGCCCCGGCCAGTTCCGCGAGTTCACAACAGGCAGCGGATCAGCCGGGATCGTCTACACGCCGACCGATGTGTGGTCGACGGCGCTCTCGGTGGCCTACACGCAGCGGGCCCCCAACTATCAGGAGCTGTTTGCCAACGGGCCGCACC
>CANJSG010000259.1 GCA_947476875.1 Verrucomicrobiota bacterium
ACTGCTCGTAGCTCACGCCGTCGCGCGCGACGCCGGGGACCAGCAGGACGGAAGTGGCTCCATAGGCCTTCGCGTCGCGGATCGACTGTTTCAAACCCTCCAGCCCCTTCGCCCGCGTCACTTCGCTCGGATGGGACAGCGTCAGGCCCCAATGTGTGGAGCAGCACACGCTCGCGGCCTTGAGACCGGTGGCCTCCAGCGCGGCGATGACCTCCTTCTGGTCCATATGGCTGTTCGGCTCCACTCCCTCGAAGCCGGCCTCCTTGACCTGCTTCATCTTCTCCATCACGGAACCCTTTACACCAACCGTGCCCCACATGATGGCCTTGCCTATGGCCCGGGGTTTCGCAGCCTCGGCGGCGAGCGACAGGCGGGGGTTGATGACGCTGGCCGCGGCAAAGGCGGCTCCGGTGGCGAGGAAATGGCGGCGGTTCATGGTGGGATGGGTCATGGAGTATCCGGCCGAAGCCGCGGAGTCCAGCACGGCGCGGCGGACGCCCCAGGCAAATCGACTCGGGCAGCGCGGGAGAAATTCACGCCGCCGTTCCCGCTGGCAGTCGATCCATCGAGCGTTAACCGTTGGCTCACCATGGGGCCTGCCTAAGCCCGTGCTCGACCCGGTCCACGGTGAGCGACGTCGCCTACGACCGGCAGTTCCAAGAGCCGCTTGATCTGGAGAAGCAGTTTCCAGAGTTCGTCCCGCCCAGTTCGCCCACCCCACGCGCGGGCGGCGGGACGCCGGATGTTCCAATGTGGTTCCCAGCGGGTGAAGGGTTACGGGCTGCGTCCCTGGATTCGCTGATTCTTGTCCCCGAGGGGCGGCGGATATCTCTCGATTCCTTCGTCCTTTCAAGCCGCGACTTTTGACCGCTTCCAGCCACTTCGTGGCTGGCTGCTATCCGAAGCCGAGCAGCGACAGGGGGGGGAGATGCCGCGCTGGATTGACGACGCTGGACCGCTTAGTCCTCGCTGTTCAGCGAAGCGCGGACGCCGAACTTCTTCTTGAGGGCCAGGCAGTCGGCCAGCTTCTTCACGCCGCCGGTGCACGTCGGGTCGCTGAGGGACGCGGCGGCCACGCAGACGCCGATCTCAAGGCATTCCTGAAGCGGTTTTTCATCGTGCAAGCCGAGCAGGACTCCGGCGCAGAAGGCGTCTCCGGCTCCGGCGGTTCCAGCGATGTTCTTGGCGGCGAGCTTGAGCGAGCTCTGCCAGACATCCTCGCCCTTGCGCGTGCGGCAGAATCCGCCTTCAGGGAAATGGATGACCACGAGTTCCTTCACGCCCTGCTGGAGGAGCGCTCCGGCCGCATGGCGGACGGACACGGTGTCGAGCTTGCCATCGGCGCCGCGCAGCTTGAAGCCGGTGACCTTGCCGGCCTCGATCTCGTTGATGATGCAGTAGTCGACGGCCTTGAGGGCGGGCCCGACGACCTTGGCGAAGCGGTCGCTGTCCTCGCTGACGACGTCGATGCTGGTCTTGAGTCCGGCGGCCTGGGCAGCGGTGAGGATCTTGGTGGCCTTGGTGCCGAATTTGGCATCCGGCGCATCCATCGCATCGAGCAGCAGGAGATAGCCGAGGTGGAAAATCTTGGCTTTGAGCTTGGAGAAATCGATGTCGGCGCCGGTCCACAGGGCGTTGGCTCCCCGATAATGGAAGAACGTGCGGCGGCCGCCATCCTTCTCGGTCATCACGTCGGTGTAGGACGTGGCGGCCTCATTGGTCGAGCCGAGGTGCTTGGTGTCGATCTTGTTCTTCTTGCAGTCGGCCTGGATAAATTCGCCGTTGGCGTCCTTGCCGACGAGCCCCGCGCCCGTCAACGGAAAGCCGGCGCCAACCTTGGCGAGGTCAACGAGCAGATTGTAGGGCGAGCCTCCAGAGCCCTGGTGCTGCGCGCGGATGTTGGCGAGCTGTTCACGCTGGGGATAGACATCGACGACTTTGACCTGGTCGATGATCCAGTTGCCGCCGGCAATGATGCCGCGACGTGAGGAGGCAGATTTGTTTTTCATGGAGCCGATCAGGAAACGCTAGGGTTACGATGGGGCAAAGGCAATCCGCATGAATTGCAATCATCGAACTCGATGTGCGGCGGTCGGAAATTGCCAACCCCCGATCTTTCGATGCAAAGCGGTGGGCCGGCCTTAAACCTACTTTCGTAGCAGCTTCGCCAAGGCTTTTCGTTTGGGTTCAATTCCGTCGCCCGTATCTTTCGCCGCGATGAACCGCATCGCCTCACTGCTAACCGCCGCCCTGCTCGTCGGACTTGGATTGGCCACCCCGGGTTGCCACAAGCGATATAGCCCAGCCCTTCCGATCTACGACTCGGCCAAACTTTCGGAGATCGACGCGGCCATCGAGTCCTTCATCGCCAAGAAGCAGATGCCCGGCGCGACCTTCTGGCTGGAGAATCGCGGCACCCCCTACCACAAGGCCTACGGCACCCGCACTCTCGATCCCGCCGCCGAGGCGATGGATGAATCGACGATCTTCGACGCGGCGTCGTTGACCAAGGTCATCGCCACCACGCCGTCGATCATGATCCTGATCGAGCAGGGCAAGGTGGAAGTCGATGCGCCCGTGTCGCGCTACATCCCCGAGTTCAAGGGCGGCGGCAAGGAAGCCATCACCGTCCGGCACCTGATGACGCACACGTCGGGCCTGATCGCCGGACTTCCGGCAACTCCCGCATGGAGCGGCTACGACAAGGCCATCGCGCTCGCCTGCGCGCTCAAGGTGACGCATCCGCCCGGCACCTTCTTCCGCTACTCCGACCCCAACTACATCCTCGTCGGCGAGATCGTCCATCGCGTCGGCGGCAAGCCTCTCAATGAATTTGCCGCCGAGAAGGTTTTCGGTCCGCTGGGCATGAAGGATAGCGGCTATCTTCCGCTCAATCGTTTCCCTGCCTCGCGCATCGCCCCCACCGAGAAGATCGCGGGCAAGGCGCTGCAAGGCGAAGTCCACGATCCAACCTCGCGCCGCATGGGTGGCGTTGCCGGGCATGCCGGACTCTTCACGACCACGGCCGATCTCGCGCGCTTCGCCCGCATGATGCTGAACCTCGGCGAACTCGACGGCGTTCGTCTGTTCAAGCCCGAGACCGTGCGCCTGATGACCTCCGTGCAATCGCCCGCCGGGTCCTGGAATCGTCGCGGGCTTGGTTGGGACATCGATTCCGCCTACGCCCGGCCCCGAGGCAGCCTGTTTCCAGTAGGCAGCTACGGCCACACCGGTTTCACGGGCTGCATCTTCTGGGTCGATCCGTTCTCGAAGACCTTCTACGTCTTCCTCAGCAACCGCGTCCACCCGGACGGAAGCGGCAACATCCTCCCGCTCTACGGCACGCTCGGCACCTTGTCCGCGCAAGCTTACTACGGGATAAACCACGAGAACGTTCCAGGTGCGCTGCCTCCGCGTGGCCAGTCGGACACCAACAAGCCCGTTCTCAACGGCATCGACGTCCTCAAACGCGACGGATTCGCACCGCTCAAGGGCAAGAAGGTCGCGTTGATCACCAACCACACCGGCCGGGACCGTGACGGCAATTCCACCATCGATCTGCTCTTCAATGCGCCCGGCGTGAAGCTGACGATGCTCTTCGGCCCGGAGCACGGCATCCGCGGCGAAGTCGACGAGAAGGTCGGCGATTCGATCGACCAGAAGACCGGACTGAAAGTTTATAGCCTGTATCCCGAAAGCCCGAAACGGCCGGCCGGAATGGGCGAAGCCGATTACACGAAGCTGGCCATGGAATCGCGCAAGCCGCGCCAAGACCTGCTCAAGCAGATCGATGTCGTCGTCTTCGACATCCAGGACATCGGGTGCCGCTTCTACACCTACGTCTCCACCATGGGTGGCGCGATGGAGGCCGCCGCGCGGGCCGGGGTCGAGATCATGGTGCTGGACCGCGTGAACCCCATCGGCGGGCGTATCGTGGAAGGTCCGGTGCAAACCCGGTTCCAGAGCTTCATCGGCTACCACACGTTGCCGGTGCGCCACGGAATGACCGCCGGAGAGCTGGCCCTCATGTTCAACGAAGAGCTCGGCTACAAGGCCAAGCTGACCGTCGTGCCCGTGGAGAACTGGACGCGCGCCATGTGGTTCGACGAGACGAAGCTGCCGTGGATCAATCCTTCGCCGAACATCCGGAAGCTCGACCAGGCCGCGCTCTATCCCGGCGTCGGCCTGGTGGAGTTCAACCCCGTTTCCGTCGGTCGCGGGACGGACATGCCCTTCGAAGTCGTCGGCGCCCCGTGGATCGACGGGCCCCTGCTCGCCAAGGACCTCAATGCGCTCAACCTTGCCGGGGTCAAGTTCGCCGCCACATCGTTCACCCCGACCTCCAGCGTGCACGCGAACAAGCTTTGCCGCGGAGTGAGGATGACCGTGACCGACCGGGAACTCCTCCGGTCCGTCGACATTGGCATCGCGATCGCGACCGCGCTCCAGAAACACTATCCGCAAGAGTTCACCCTGCCGAAGTTCGAGACGCTGGTTGGAAATCCGGAGGCGACCCGGGACATCAAGGATGGCGTGTCGCTCCCCGGCTCCCATGCGCGGTGGAGCTCGGCGTTGGCCCCGTTCCTCGAACGCCGCGAGCGTTATCTGATTTATCGCTGACCGGGCGGATAGCTAATGCGGCCTTGTGTTCCCGTAATTAGTCGGTTAAT
>CANJSG010000260.1 GCA_947476875.1 Verrucomicrobiota bacterium
CGTTCGCGCTGGTTGTAGCCGTTGAGGTCGCGGCTGAAATCGTTGAGCGCTGCCCCGATGTCCCGGATGAAATTGTCGCAGCTACAGGAGAGATGTCCCTGGCCGGTGATGATGTCGCGTTCGGCGATATCGTCGGTGACGACCAGGACCTCGCCGTAGGGTTTCATCCTGTGGGCAGTCCGCTCGATCAGGTCATCGGCTGTCTGGCCCGCGCGTGAATAAAGAATCTCAAGATTCCGCGAGGAGGGTTGTTTGGGCGTTCCGGGCGGTGCGCCCGCGCCGTCGAAGAATAGGGTGATCGGCGTGGACGTGGCGTCGCCGTATTGCTGGAGGATGGCGAGAAGCTCCTCCCGGGCGGATGCGGAATGGCGGGCCTTGCCTTCGGCGACCTCCGGCCACCGGTGGAGCAGGCTGTAACCGTCGATCAGGATTCGGACCAGAGCCATGAAAAGAAGGATGAGGCATGAGGGATGAAGTATGAAGGGAAACGTCTCAATGCATCAGGGATCAGATGCCGGATGCGGCAGATCGTTGCCTCTCTTGCCTCGTATGGCACAGTGGCGCCCATGCAGAAGAAGGAACCGATTCCAACGACTGTCCTCACCGGCTTTTTGGGCGCGGGGAAGACAACGCTGTTGAACCATATTTTGACCGCCAACCACGGCCTCCGATGCGCCGTGATCATCAATGAATTCGGCTCGGTTTCGATCGACAACCAGATCCTGATCGGCGCGGACGAGGAAGTGGTGGAGCTGAACAACGGCTGCCTCTGCTGCCGGGTTCGGGGCGACCTGATCAAGAGCCTGGGCAACCTTTTCCAGAAGCAGAAGCGCTTCGACTACGTGCTCATCGAGACGACCGGCCTAGCCGATCCCGGCCCGATTGCGCAGACGTTCGCCATGCCCGAACTCCGGGACAAGGTGCGCCTCGACGCGATTGTGACCGTCGTCGACGCCCGGCATATCGAGAAGGAATTGATGGATGCGCCCGAAGCCAAACCCCAGATCGGGTTTGCCGACGTGCTTCTTCTCAACAAGACCGACATGGTGTCAGCGTCCGATCTGGACCGGGTCGAGGCCAAGATCCGGCGCATCAATCCGCTGGCGAAGATCCATCGGACGGAACGTTCCAAGATCGACCTTGGCCTTATCTTGAACCTCAAGGCCCGCGAGACGCTTGCGCCCCTGAATCTTCCCGCCAAGCGCCCCGGACTGAGCCTGCAGGCGGATGGTCCGGCGTTGTCGGCCGACGCGACACACACGCACGATCACGCCCACCACGACGAAAGCGTGACCTCGTTCTATTTCAACGACGACCGGCCTCTCGACATGAAGAAGACGGAGACATGGTTGAGCGATGTTCTCACCGAATTCGGCCCGCGAATCTACCGGAGCAAAGGCATCCTGAACATCAAGGGTTCCGCCAAACGCATCGTCTTCCACGGTGTGCAGCAGACATTCGACGCGCAGGCCGAACGCCTTTGGAACATGGGTGAGCACAAGACCAACCACCTTGTCTTCATCGGCAAGGACCTCGACGAAGCGATCCTGCGCAAGGGCTTCGAGGGATGTTTCGCTAACTGATGAAGAAAGGCGTGGTCAAAGTTGCGCTCTTGGTCGTCGGATTGGTTGGGATGCTTGGCCTGTTTGGTTTGCTAGCGCTTGCTCCCCAGTTCCGAGCGATTCGCGCGATCGAAGCCAAGCAGTTGCGTCTTTCCACCGAAACCAACTTGTTCCCTCAAGTGGCTCGGGTGTTTGTCGCGCTGATGCCTCTCAAAACGAAGTGGCTGCAAAACGATGAGCCCAGCTTTCCGGCCCTTTTCAAAGAGCTGGGTGGCGACAGAGTAGAATCATATCCATCGGAACTTCGGCTAAATTTTGGTGGAGGGCATATCGACTATTACGGCTACTCGTTCGCTATCAACCCCACCAACTCCAACCAGTGGACTTTGTCTTGGTATGAACGTGACGGACGAGTAACCAAGAAACTCTTGGCTTCGCCGACGCGGTGATTGGCCCGAACTGAACTATGCCCCTCTACGAATACGAACTCTGCGAAGGCACCTGCGCTCCCTGCTCGGGAAGATTCACCCTGCGCCGGCCTGTCAACGCGCCGGAACTCACGAAGTGCCCGGCCTGTCGCAAGCCGGTGCGGAAGCTGATTTCGTCATTCAACACCCCGACGATCACGAAGCCGGTTTCGATCTCGGACGCGAAGAAGGCCGGCTTCACCGTGTTGAAAAAGACGGGCAAGGGCGAATACGAGAAGCAGTGAAGTGATCCGCCGCCGGGCGTGTTTCGATGACCACCGCGAACAAGATCACCATTGTCCGCATCCTGCTCATCCCGTTCTTCGTGACGGAGATGATCTACTACACGCGGACGGGGGATGACATGCATCGGCTCATCGGGCTGATCTGTTTTGCCGTCGCGGCGATCAGCGACGGCATCGATGGCTACATCGCGCGCCGCTACAATCAGCGCAGCGAACTCGGCGCCTTCCTCGATCCGATGGCCGACAAACTCCTCCTGGTCTCGGGGATCGTCGTCCTCAGCTTCGACAACGGTTCGCACCTGGACAGGATTCCACTGTGGGTCACGGCGACGATCATCAGCCGTGATCTCCTCCTGCTCTTCGGTGCGGCGGTCATCCACTACACGGTTGGTGCCGTCAACGTCCGGCCCCGCTTCGTCGGCAAGCTCGCCACGGTCCTTCAGATGATCATGGTCTTCTGGGGGTTGCTGAAGTGGGATGCGATCTGGTTCAACCGCTTGTGTGTCGCGACGGCCATTGTGGCTGTGGTCGCCTGGGCGTTCTACGTCTGGGACGGCATGCGGCAGTTGAGCATGAGCCCGAAGAGTTTTCCGTCGGCTAAACAGTAGGGTTTAGGTGATCTTGGCGCAGGGATTGGCGTTAACGTGCTCAACCGGATGCGCTGTTCTTGGGCTTGGATTTGTCCCTTTTTGAACTCTCCGTGCTGGCTGAGAATCCTCCCTAGGTAGCCCGGGTGTCCGACAGCGCTTTTGTGGATTGTGAATAACTTTCCACCACTAATGGGGCCTTTCCGCTTGAAGGCCCCCTGCCGGTTGGGCTCTCTGCTGTCAGCCATGTTCCTCAAGAACCTTACAGTGCTCGGGTTTAAGTCCTTCGCGGAGAAAACCTCCGTCAACTTCCTACCCGGCATGACCGCTATCGTCGGGCCCAACGGCTGCGGCAAGTCGAACGTCTCCGATGCCATCCGTTGGGTGCTGGGCGAGCAGTCCGCCAAGGCGCTCCGCGGCGGCGAAATGGCCGACGTCATCTTCAACGGCACCGACACCCGCAAGCCGCTCAGTTTGGCCGAGGTTTCCCTGACCATCGGCGACGTCGATGAGGAGCATCTCAAGGCTGCCGGGGTCGAGATCGGCTACAACGAGGTCACCATCACCCGCCGCGTCTACCGCGACGGTGGCTCCGAGTATTTCCTCAACAAAACCTCCTGCCGCCTCCGCGATATCCAGCAGTTCTTCGCCGGCACCGGCATGGGCAAGACGAGCTACTCGATCATGGCCCAGGGCAACATCACCCAGATTCTCTCGGTGAAGCCCGACGATCGCCGCCTCGTCTTCGAGGAAGCCGCCGGCATCACCAAGTTCAAGGCCCAGAAGAAAGAAGCCCTCCGCAAGCTCGAGCACACCGACCAGAACCTCCTGCGCGTCCAGGACCTCATCAAAGAAGTCAAACGCCAGATCGGTTCGCTCCAGCGCCAAGCCGGCAAGGCCAAGCGCTACAAGTCGCTCATGGTCGAGCTGCTCCACCTCGACACCCAGTTGGCGAGGCACCAGTTCGACATCCTCCAGGGAGAAATCGGCGAACGCACCGTCACGGCCGAGAAGGCCAAGGTGGAACTCGAAGTCGTCAATGAATCCGTCCTTCGCTGCGAAGACGAGATCCTCCAGCTGCGTTCGCGGCAAAGCGAACTGGAGCAGGACATCTCGCTCCACCAGCAGCAGGGCCTCGAGATCAAGGCCTTGATCGACCGGCACGACAATCGGATCCGGATCAACGAGGAACGGTTGCTCGAACTCGAGGAGCAGAACCTGAAGGCGCTGCAGGAGATCGCGGAAGCCGAGGAGCGCAAGCGCACCGCCGAAGCCGAGCTGGTGCAGGTCAATGAACGTCTCGCCGTGGCGCAGGAACAGCTCGCGTTGCAGCGCGTCGCCTTGGAAGAAAAACGGCAGGACGTCCAGGCCATCGAGTCGGATCTCAGCCGCGTGGCCGATGGCCTCCGGCGCGCCCAGTCCGAGGCGTTCAACAACGGTCAGCAGCTTTCCCGTGCCCGCAACGAAATCAACGCGCTCGACCTCCAGCAGCAGGGCAACGTCATCCGGTTGGAGAAGCTCAACTCCGAGAAGATCCAGGTCGAAGAAGAGACCGCTCGTCTCAACGCCCGCCTGACAGAATTCGAGGTCAACGTCGAAGCCGAGAAGCTCAGCGTCCAGACTGCGCGCGGCACGGTCGAGGAACGGCAGGCCCGTCTGCGTGAACTGCAGCAGGAACTCCAGCAGGCCGGCCACGAACTCGACCAGCTCGTCCGCCAGCAGGCCGAGAAGAAGTCGCGGCTCAACGTTCTTGAACAGCTCGACACCCAGCACGAAGGCTTCGGTGCCGGCGCGCTTGC
>CANJSG010000261.1 GCA_947476875.1 Verrucomicrobiota bacterium
ATCAACCACTCCTCCGGTGTCTGCCAGATGAACACCGGTTCCATCCTCGCGGGGCGTCCGTCGCTCGGCAGCTGGGTCAGCTACGGCCTCGGCACGGTGAACCAGAACCTGCCCGCGTTCGTCGTCATGCAGGACAACGCCACATCGGTCGTCAACGGTCCGCGCAACTGGGGAGCCGGCTTCATGCCCGCGGTCTACCAGGGCGTGCGCATGCAGGGAGGGTCCGAGCCGATCCCCAACCTCAACACGCCCGAAGGCATCACTGATTCGCAGCAGCGCGGGAAGCTGGATTTCCTTGGTCGGATGAATCGTCGCTACGCCGACCAGCATCCGGAGCAGACGGAACTGGAGGCGCGCATCGCCAGCTACGAACTCGCCTTCCGCATGCAGGCCGAGGCGCCGGAAGCCGTCGATCTGACGAAGGAGACCGAAGCGACCAAACAGCTCTACGGCATGGACCAGAAGGAGACCGCGACCTTCGGACGCATGTGCCTGCTTTCCCGTCGCATGGTCGAACGAGGCGTCCGCTTCGTGCAGCTCTACCACGGCGCGGGCAGCAAGTGGGACTCGCACGACAGCATCGAGAAAAACCACGGCAGCCTGTGCCAGTCGATGGACCTGCCGGTGGCCGGATTGCTCAAGGATCTCAAGTCACGCGGCCTGCTTGATGAGACGCTCGTCGTTTGGGGCGGTGAATTTGGCCGCACGCCGATGTCCGAGAAGGGCAATGGCCGCGACCACAATCCGACTGGCTTCACGATGTGGATGGCCGGTGGTGGTGTGAAGGGCGGACAGGCGATCGGCGAGACGGATGATCTCGGTCTGCGCGCCGTGAAGGACCGGCTCCACGTCCACGACCTTCACGCCACGATGCTCTGGCTGATGGGCCTGGACAACATGGAGCTCGTCTACAAATACAAGGGCCGGCCAGAGCGACCCACGCTCAACGAGGGAGAAGCCTTCAAGAAGGTCGCCGGCTTGGCGTAGCTTCCGGCGCGCCGGGGACTGAAGCGGTTCAATCCGAGAACCGCCTGGTCAAATCGCCGTAGGCGTCGATGCGGCGGTCGCGGAGGAAGGGCCAGTGCGTGCGTGTCGTGTCCACTTTGGCGAGGTCGATCGGGACGATGAGGTTCTCCTCCTTGTCCACTGAGCCCTTGGCGATGATTTCACCGCTGGTGCCTGCGACAAAGGATTGTCCCCAGAACTCAAGCCCATCTCCGCCGATCGGGGTTTCATGGCCGACGCGGTTGATTGCCGCCACGAAGCAGCCGTTGGCCACGGCGTGTCCGCGCTGGATCGTTTCCCAGGCGCCGTGCTGGCGGACGCCGTATTCGGCCTTTTCGCCGGGATGCCAGCCGATGGCCGTCGGGTAGAAAAGGATCTCGGCGCCCTGCAGCGCCGTGAGGCGGGCGCCTTCGGGATACCACTGGTCCCAGCAGATCAGAACGCCGATCTTCCCGAATTTGGTCTTCCACGCCCTGAAGCCCGTGTCGCCGGGAGTAAAATAAAATTTCTCGTAGAAGAGCGGGTCGTCCGGGATGTGCATCTTCCGATAGATGCCGAGCATCGAACCGTCGGCATCGATGATGGCCGCAGTGTTGTGGTAGAGACCGGAGGCGCGTTTTTCGAAGAGCGAGGCGATCACGACGACCCCGTGTTTCTTGGCGAGCTTCTGGAAGGCGTCGGTGCTCGGTCCGGGAATCGATTCGGCCAGCTTGAAGTTGGCGTGGTCCTCGTTCTGGCAGAAATACTGTGAACGGAAGAGCTCCTGCGTGCAGATGATGTTGGCGCCGGCTTTTGCGGCGCGTTCGGCGGCGGCGAGGGTCTTTTTGAGGTTTGCTGCGGGATCCGCCGAGCAGGCTTGCTGGAGAAGTCCCAGCTTGATGGACGACGACGACTTCATGGAGCGTGCTTGGGCTAGGGCTTGTTGGAGATTTCGGTCGAACGCTCGATGAGGAGCGTGTTTCCGCGCATGGCTGTCAGCTCCGTGGAATCCAGTTGGCCGAACAGCTCGCGGATGTAGCGGCCCATGGTCTCGTTGGTGGGGCCGTATCCCTTGTGGTAGATGAGGTGCTCGAGATCGTAGAGCAGCTCCTCGCCGGTCTGGTAGCGTGCGGGCAGGTCGCGGGAAAGGGCGCGCTGGAGAATCTGGTTCAGCCGATCGTCGATGCGGCTATCGAGTCCACGGAAATCGGGGATGGCCATTTTCATCACGCGATCGCGTGATTCGTCGGGTGACTGGCCTTTGAAGACGTTGGTTCCGAGAAGGAGGTTCGCGAGGACGATTCCCGACGAAAAAATGTCCGAGCGCTTGTCGGTGATCTGAAAGTCCGCCTGCTCGGGACTCATGAAGTCGGCCTTGCCCGCCACGACTTCGCCCTCTTCATGCTTGAGCAGCCCTTTTGCCTTCGCGATGCCGAAGTCCGTCAGCTTCACGTCGCCTTCCCACGCGATCATGATGTTCTTTGGGGACACGTCTCGGTGCACGATCCCGAGGGTGTTGCCGTCCTTGTCCGTTTTCGCATGGGCGTAGGCAAGTCCACGCACGAGACGGCTGACGATAAATACCGAGAGCTCCACGGGAAGCGTGCGTTTCTTGTCCTTCACCTGCTGAAGGAACTGCTCGAGGTTCACGCCGCGGATGAGCTCCATGGCGATGAAGTAGACGCCGCTCGATTCACCCAGATGGTAGGTCTGGACGATGTTGGTGTGGATGAGATCCGCGACCAGCCTTGCTTCGCCGATGAAGTTGTCGATGAAGTTTTTCTGGTTGGTGTAGTGCTGGCGGACGACCTTGATCGCAACGGGTTTCACGAAGTTCCGGACGCCGATCTGTTCGCCTTCGTAGACGACCCCCATGCCGCCTTCGAAGATCTTCCGGGTGATCTCGTAACGGAATTCGCTCTGTATTGTGAAAAGCGAGGGCATTGGGGCCGGATCGTGTTGTGAAGTGAAGAAGAGTCAAGCCTGCCGGGCTTTTTTAGGGCTAGGGGCAAAAAAAAGCCCGTTCTGAGCCTTTTTTCTTGATGACCTTCTTGCCGCGTTTGTATAGACCGGCCGTCGTAAATCAGACCAACCCACAACTAATCACTTATGGCTAAAGCACTCTCCAAGTCCCAGCTCGCTGCTACCGTCGCTGAAAAAGCCGGCATTACCAAGAAGCAGGCCGTCAGCATCATCGACCACCTGGCCGAGCTCGCCTACAAGAACGCGAAGAACACGTTCACCCTTCCCGGCATCGGTAAACTCGTCCTCGTGAACCGCAAGGCACGGATGGGCCGCAACCCCGCCACCGGCGTCGCGATCAAGATCCCGGCCAAGAAGGTCGTGAAGTTCCGCGTCGCGAAGGCCGCCAAGGTCGCGATCCTCGGCGAGAAGTAAGTCGTCGTCTTTCCCACGGGGCGCCTTGTGAACCAAGGCGCCCTTTTTCTTTCCAGCCGCCACTCCTTTCACGGGGGCATTTCCAGTCATGAAGATCGCCATTGTCGGATGCGGGGCTTTGGGGAGCTACTACGGTGCGAAGCTCTGCCGCGATGGGCACGCCGTGCACTTCCTTGTTCGATCCGACTACGAGGTCGTCAAACGCCGGGGCGTGAAGATCCTCAGTCCTGAAGGCGATTTCCATGTCCAGCCCAGGGTCGCGCGCGCGCCGCATGAGATCGGACCGTGCGACCTTGTGATCATCGGGCTGAAGACCACGGCGAATTCCCAGTTTGCCTCGGTGCTGCCGCCCCTTGCGGGTCCGGGGACCGCCTTCCTCACGTTGCAGAACGGCCTGGGCAACGAAGAGCGGATTGAGGCGGTCGTCGGAAACGGGCGCACGCTGGGGGGGCTGTGTTTCGTGTGCATCAACCGCCTCGAGCCCGGGGTCATCCAGCATCTCGCCCACGGGCGCATCGTCCTCGGCGAATGGAAACGCTGGCCCGAACCGCGCACGCACGACATCGCTTCGGCCATCCGGCACAGCGGCGTTCCGTGCGAAGTTTCGGACAACATCGTCCGCACGCACTGGGAGAAGCTCGTGTGGAACATTCCGTTCAATGGTCTTGGCGTAGCCAGTGCCGCCGGTTTGGAAGCGGTCGGCAAGGGTGGCATCAATGCGTCCCCCAAGGGAGAGTGCCTGACCTCCGATCTGCTGTTGGCCGACCCGCGTTGGGCATCGCTCGTGCGCGAACTAATGCTGGAAACCATCCACACTGCGCAGGCGCTGGGATTAAAGCTCGATGACGGTCTGGCCCAAGTGCAGATCGACCGCACCCGCGAGATGGGAGCCTACAAGGCGTCGACGATCATCGATTTCGAGAGGCGGCAGGCCTTGGAAATCCAGAGCCTCTTTCTCGAACCCCTGCGTCAGGCGAAGGCTGCCGGAGTTGCAACCCCCCGGTTGGAGGCGTTGTGCCGCGTGCTGACGGCGTTGAATCCCGCCTGAACTACGGATGCGTTCGTGAGAGCGCCGCCTTCTTGGCCTGAAACCACTTCACCGCCCGTTGCAGTCGCCATGCGGCGAAGAAGACGAAGAACGCGGCGAACACGGGTCCCCATTGGTTCTCGATGTGGGCCGGGAGATGCATGAACCAAGGCAGAAACGTCAGGGGTTGGTTGATCCACGAGAAGGCGAAGCGGTAGTTGAA
>CANJSG010000262.1 GCA_947476875.1 Verrucomicrobiota bacterium
GCGAAAAGATGGAGAAACGAAGACGCCAGAAAGAAGAGGGCTTGCTCAAGCTGGCACGCAACCTCTTGAACGACCCAGATTTCTCACGCATTCCGACACAGCGAGGAATGAAGGCCTACGCACTCGAAAAACATCCTGAACTCAGTGAGCTAGACGATGTCATCATCACAATGGAAATCCAGAAGTTCAGCGATAAAATCAGAGCCAGAAAAAAGAGATGAATTCAACATTGCCTTGAAGAGCTCAGTTTACTTCTTCGCAGGTTCCGTTGGCACCGCATTGGTCGCCGGGGCTGGAGGTGGTGGCGGGGCGAGTCTGTCGATTTCCTTCTGCCAGGCCGAGGCGAGGTCCTTCTTGCCGGCTTTGTCGGCGAGGGGTTTGGCCTGTCGGAGGACGGTCAGGCGGTCGACGTAGTCGGGGAAGCCCTTGAGGAAATCCCCGTAGGCTTCGACGGCTTCGTCGGTGCGGGCGGCTTCGGTCAGTTTGGCGACCAGCCCGAGCTTGAGGCGGATGGTTTGCTGGACGCTGGGGTTCTGCTTGAGGGCACGTTGCCACGCGTCGATCGAGGACGAGGGTTTGCCAAGCTGCTGGTAGAGGTCGCCGAGCTTCTCGAGGAGGACGGCGCTGGTGGCGAGGAAGGGATCGGCTTCGAGCATGGCGGTCACTTCGATGAGCGGCTTTCCGGAATCGGCGACGCGGTTGACGAGGCGGAGCACGGCCCATTCGGCGCCCGGTTTCTTGTCCCGGATGGTTTCCTGGATCTGCTTCATGGCGTCCTCGCGGAACGGCCGGTAGAGCGGGTCGCCGACGACGGTGGTCATCCACGAATACTGCAGCATGGACGAATAGGCGGCCTCGCCGAAGGTCATGCCGCGCCCGAAGAAATTGGCGAAGAACACGCCGATGTCGGGCGTGCCGGTAAGGTAGGGCTCATCGACGGATCCCATCGTGCAAGTCGCGCCGGCCGCGAGCAGGGGCGCGACCCAGTTGCGGCTGGCATCTCGCACCGTGGTGCCGCTGCCGGAATGGAGATGGTAGGCGAAGGCGCCGGGCACGAACTCGACGACGGCCCGGGTGAACGGGCCCGAGACGTTTCCGTCATACCAGCCCGCGTAGAACGCGATCGCGCTCATGGGAAACGAAACGGGAAACGTCTCCGGCCGCTCGTCGTGGATGGTCTCGAAGCCGATCTCCTTGGAAACGGCGGCGGCGAAGCGCATCCAGTCGTCGCCGATCTTGTAGGCGCCGTCGCGGATGTTGCGGGAGTCGATGTAGACGCGGCCCCAGAGCCCGTTGGTCTCGGCGGCGATGGCCTTATCTACGAGGCTGCGGGCGATGGCGGGCGACGGACCGTCGAGGCGGGCGACCATGAGGACGCCGTTCGTTGGGTGGAACACGGCGCCGTTGGTCGCGCGGTAGAGCTGGTTGTTCATCCAGCCGACAATCGGGAGTTTCAGGTCGAAGAGCGGGAGGGTCGCAAGTTCGTTTTCCACCGCGGCGGTGTTCTTGCGCAGCGCTTCGTTGATCTGCGGCGCGATCGCTTCCTCGATGGACGGATCGTTCTGGATCCTGAGCGGGACGCCGTAGGAAAGGACGATGTAGCGGATCGGAGATTGAACGACGTTCCAGAACGACTGGACCTGGCTGAGGTTGGTGTTGTTGATCGCTTGCCGACGGGTGGTGAAGAGCTTCTCCGTCTCGAAGAACCGCCAGAGCGGGCGCTCCAGGTCACGACGGTAATCGGCCCGCGAGATCTCCTCGGAGTTCGGCATCGACAGGCCGACGATCTGCTTTTTCGGCACGCCGCGGCGCTCGGCGTAGTGCTCGGCGATCTCCTTCGATTCCTTTGCGTTCCGGTTGTAGACGATGACCACGGACTCCCCGGGTGTGGCGGCATTTCCCTGCGGCGCGGCCAGCAGTCCCAACACGGCGAAGGCGATGGGGAGAAAGCGTTTCATGGCGGTTAAGGGGCAATCTGCACGCGTAGTCCGTCGTGGGCGAACGTCACCGTTTCGGGAAGTTCGGCCTGGGCGATGTCGTGGTCGTAGTCGTGGGTCAGGTGGGTGAAGTAGGTCTGGTCCGCCCGGATGCGGCGGGCGGCGGTGAGCGCTTCGTCGAGGCACATGTGCGTGGGATGCGGCGCGAAACGCAGCGCATCGAGCACGGCCACCTGCACGCCCTGCGTCAACCCGACGGCTTCGTCGGTCACTTCCTTGCAGTCGCTCAGGTAGGCCAGCCGTTTCACGCCGTTCTGCTTGAAGAGATACCCCACCGTCTTGATCCGGCCGTGCGGCAGCAACATGGGCACCACTTCGAGGTCACCGAGCAGGAACGGCCCATCGACGATCCGGGGATCAGGATGGAAGTAGCCCTTCGGCACCGGGCGATCCTCGAAGGCGTAGCGGAAGACGCGCCGGAGATCGTTCATCGTCGGTTCGTTGGCGTAGACGGGAAGCGGTTGGCCGTCGCGCAGGTCGCAGAAGCGCCGGCAGTCGTCGAGGCCCATGACGTGGTCGGCGTGTCCGTGGGTGAACAGGACTGCGTCGATGTGGCGGATCTTTTCCCGGAGGACCTGGAGCCGGAACTCGGGCGTGGTGTCGATGATGAACCGGATCGCGTCGGTCTCGACGTAGATCGAGGGCCGGGTTCGGTGGTTCTTCGGATTGGCGAGGAAGGACTCCGGGTAGTCCACGCCGATCATCGGCACCCCCTGCGAGGTGCCGCTGCCGAGGAAAAGAAAAGAGAACGCCATGTCACGCGGAGCATCGGAGCAAACGGAAGGGCGGGCAATGCCGCAGGCGTGCCCTGACGCGGCCACATTGCCCCTGTTCCTTCCGCCGCCTTTGCGCTAAATCCTCCCGACCATGTTTTATCCGAGCCTCGAAGAGTTCACGAAGCTGGCCGCACAGGGGAACCTCATCCCTGTCAGCCGGACATTCCTCGCCGACTTCGAGACGCCGCTCTCCGCCTACACCAAGATCCGCGGCCAGGGTGAATCGTTTCTCTTCGAGTCGATCGAGGGCGGTGAACATCTCGGGCGCTACTCCTTCGTCGGCTGCAATCCCCGCGCCATCATCCGCCAGACCGGCGCCAAGATCGAAGTGATCGAGAACGGCAAGGTCACCGAGAAGTTCGGCATTCCCCGGCCCGGCGCCGAGCCCTGCGACCAGTGCGTGCGCGACGGCCTCGAAGTGGTCGAAACGATCATGAAGCGCTTCCAGCCCGTGACCCTGCCGAAGCTCCCGCGCTTCACCGGCGGCGCCGTCGGGTTCATCGGCTACGAGTTCATCCATGATGTCGAACCCGTCGTGCCCCGGCCGGAGAAGGACGAACTCGGCACGCCCACGATGTATTTCCTGATCGCGGACGAGCTGCTCGTCTTCGACCGCGTTTCCCAGACGTTGACCATCATCGTCAACGCCAGCGTCGTGCCGGGCCAGAGCCTGGTCGAAGCCTACGAAGACGCCGTGGGCGAGATCGAACGCCTCGTCGCGCTGCTGGAGCAGCCGCTGGAAACCCAGCTTGTCCCGCTCGGCGGCCACGTGCCCGATCTCGCGGTGACGAGCAACGTCACCAAGGAGCAGTTCCTCGCCAACGTCGAGGCGTCGAAGAAGTTCATCACCTCCGGCGACATCATCCAGATCGTCGGTTCGCAGCGCTTCAGCGCCTCGATCAAAGCCAGCCCGATCGAGGTCTACCGCGCCGCACGCACGATCAATCCCTCGCCCTACATGTTCCTGCTGGAGCTCGAAGGCTTCTCGCTCGTCGGCGCTTCGCCGGAACTGCACGTCCGCTGCGAGGACAATCATGTCGAGATCCGCCCCATCGCCGGCACGCGGGCCCGCGGCAAGACGACCGAGGAGGATCTCGCGTTGGAAAAGGAACTTCTCGCCGATCCCAAGGAACGCGCCGAGCACGTCATGCTCGTGGACCTCGCGAGGAACGACATCGGCCGCGTCTGCGACTTTGGCACCGTCGAGGTGAAGGACCTGATGATCGTCGAGCGATACAGCCACGTGATGCACATCGTCTCGCAGGTGGAAGGGACGCTCTCGAAGAAGCACACGCCCTACGACCTGATGCGGACCACCTTTCCGGCCGGCACGTTGAGCGGTGCGCCCAAGATCCGCGCGATGCAGATCATCTCCCAGCTTGAGGGCACGCAGCGCGGACCCTACGGCGGCTGCGTTGGCTACTTCAGCTTCAATGGCAATCTGGACTGCTGCATCACCATCCGCACCGCGTTGCTCAAGGATGGCAAAGCCCACGTGCAGGCGGGGGGTGGTTGGGTCAATGACTCCGTGCCCGAAGCCGAGTTCCAGGAAACGGTGAACAAGTCCAAGGCGATGCTGCGAGCGGTGGCCACGGCGGAGGCTTTCCACACGGGCAATTGATCGGGTGATCGGCGAAGGCGGCGCGATCACCGACGAACTGGTCCACTCCATCCAACGCGAGCTGGATCTGGAGGAGCTTGGGCTGGGTTGACCACCGTGCTTGTGTTGCGCCGGGGGAGCTTCCAAGCTGACGGCGTTTCGACGTTTCCGGCCAATGTCCGGCCGTCGATCCAAGCCACGAAATGAACGAGCCCGCGATCACGCCCGAACTGGTAGCCAAGCACAACCTGAC
>CANJSG010000263.1 GCA_947476875.1 Verrucomicrobiota bacterium
GAGCGGGGAACAACTGATGCCCCACGTGATGTTGGGAATGCTGTTCTCGGTCAGAACGGAGCGGCTCCAGCGTCGGTTGCCGGTGGAAGCTTCGAGGCAATCCAGGATTCCCGTGCCGCCCATGGTGAAGACGAGTCCCCGGTCCACCGTCGGGGTGGCGCGTGGTCCAGGACCTCCCTGCCATTCGAAGAAGCGGGCCTGGTTCGTATGCGCCCACACCAGATCGCCGGTCAGGATCTCGTAGCACGTGACCAGTTCATTGTCGCCGCGTTGTTCCTGGGTAAAAGCCCGGCCGCCGACGACGGAGAATGCCGACCAGCCTTCGCCGATTGGTTGCCGCCAGAGCTCGCGGGGCGGAGTGGTTGTCCAATTGGTCGCCAGAAGTCCGGAGCGGACACTGCCAGTGCGGTCGGGCCCGAAGAACTGCGGCACATCGACGATGTCCTTTGGCGCCGGCTCTGGCGTGAGCTTGGTGGAAGACTTCTTGGCGAAGGCCGTCGGTGCGTCGGCGGAATGATCGCTCCATTTCCAGGCAAGATTCGGCAGGCCGGTTCCGTTGACGGTTCCGTCGATGTGAACCAGCTGCCTGAGGCCAAAGAACGCGAGGACGGCCAGCGCCAAGCCGCCGAGGCGTATCAGCCAGCGAAGCCGGCTCAGGAACAGGAACCACAGGACGGTCAAGGCAAGTCCAAGCAGGGTAAACGCGGCGGAGGCCCAGCTCTTGAAGTTGGCTTCCATCTCCGGCTGTGCGCGGAAGGCAACGATCGCGCCGATCATCAGGATCCAGATGGTGACCAGGATCCAGATCCGGTGGCCGGGAGGTTTAGGGGCGGGTGCTTCAGGTTTCATGGGCTGGCGGGGGAGCTGTAGGCGGGTGCTGGCAGGACGCAAGGCCGATCATCGCGGCGGTAATGTCTAAGGGGATGGAGCGGCGATCGGTTGATCCTTCACAAGGACCCGGCTGGCCAGCCAGACGCTTAAGGCGGCGGCCGTGATCGCGATCCATCCGAGCCAGTTCACGTGGAGGAGGCTCCCATCGGGAGCCTCTTTGACGATGAGTCCGACCACCCCGGCCGAGGCGCCAGCGACAAAGTCCCGGGTGCAGCTCGTCAGGCTCATGAACGCCCCGCGCTGCGATGAGTTTACGGCCAGCGACATCATGGCCTGCGCCGGAACGAATCGTCCGCTGGCGAAGACAAAGAAGCCGGCGGCGAGGACGAGGGTCTCCCACTCCGGTTTGCGTCCGCCATGCGTGATCAGCAGGGTCACGATCGAGGCGGCAGTCGCCATGAATGCAAACACCCTGAATCGCCCAAGCCGGTCGGCCATTCTCCCCACCAACGGCGACGTGACGACCGTGCACACTCCGCCCACGAGGTAGATCAGGAACAGGTGCTTTTCATCGAGGCCGGCATTGTTGACGAGATACGGCGCAAGAAACGGGATGATGGCGAAGTGTCCGAGGATCAGCGCGGCCATGAAGAGCAGAGCCCGTCCGGCATTCGCGTCGCGCATCAGGCTCAGGAACGCAGCGCGCTGCATTGCCGGGTCGACGGGGGTGGTGCGGCGGTTGGCGGGAAGCCATTTCCAGATCAGCAGCCAAGTCGCCGAGGATAGTCCTGCCAGAAGGAAGAAAGGGGTTTCCCACACGAACCTTTGCGCCAGGAAAAGCCCCACTGGAACTCCCACGGCCGCGGCGACGGCGAACGCTGTCATCACGATTCCCATGCCCGAAGCTCTCCGTTCAGGCGGGATGATGTCGCCCACCAGTGCGAGCACGAGCGAACCGGACACCCCGCCGAAGCATCCGCAGATCGCGCGTGAGACCAGCAGCGAACCGGCCGTGTGCGACATCGCGACGGCCAGTGTTCCCAGCACAAAGCCTGCGTAGGTCATCAGCAGGAGTTTCTTCCGGTCAAAGCGGTCGATGAACGGCGCCGCCAATAGCCCGATGACTCCGGCGCTGACGCTGTAGGCGGCCACGATATGGCTGAAGCTCTCCGGACTGATCTGCAGCTCGCGCATCAGCTGGGGCCCCAGCGGCATCATGACCATGAAGTCCATGATGTGGGTGAACTGCACCGCCGCGAGCAGCACGAGCAGCCAACGTTCAGGAGGACCCTTCATGGTTTACGCGGCGGGGTTGGTTGCCGGGCCGTCGGGAGATTCCTGTGCCGACTTGGGCGCAGGCGTTGAACCGGTCTTTTTCTTCCAGCCCAGCTTCATCACCACGACGTAGAAGACAGGAGTGAGGAAGAGTCCGAAGACAGTGACGCCGATCATGCCCGAGAAGACCGCCGTGCCCATCGCGCGGCGCATTTCGGATCCGGCGCCGTGGGCGATCACCAACGGAAAGACTCCGGCGATGAAGGCGATCGAAGTCATCAGGATGGGCCGTAGACGGAGTCGGCAGGCTTCGATGGCGGCCTCGGTGGGCGACATTCCCTCGTCCTGCTTCACCTTGGCGAACTCGACGATGAGGATCGCGTTCTTGCAGGCCAGACCGACGAGCACGATGAGCCCGATCTGGGTGAAGATGTTGTTATCACCGTGGCTCAGCATCACGCCCACCAGCGCGCTGAGAAGGCATAGCGGGACGATGAGGATGATCGCCAAGGGCAGGCGGAAACTCTCGTATTGCGCCGCGAGCACGAGGAACACGAGGAGGATGCAGAGCGGATAGATGTAGATGGCGGAATTGCCGGCAAGGATCCGTTGGTAGGTCAGTTCGGTCCATTCGTAGGCCATGCCCTTGGGCAAGGTCTGCTCCAACAGCGCCGTCATCGCGGCCTCGGCTTCTCCCGAGCTCGACGTGGCGGAAGGGCCGCCGGTGAGTTCGGCTGCCGGATAACCGTTGTAGCGGACGACACGGCCGGGGCCGTAGCCGTCCGTGAGCTTCACGAGCGCGCCGAGCGGGACCATCTCGCCCTTGGCGTTCTTCGTCTTCAAACGGCTGATGTCCTCTGCGCGGTCGCGGAAGGGCGCGTCCGCTTGCGCGATCACCTGGAAGGTGCGGCCGAAGCGGTTGAAGTCATTCACGTAGAGCGAGCCGAGATAGATCTGCATCGTCTCAAAGAGATTCTGCAGCGGCACTCCCATCGACTTGGCTTTCACGCGGTCGATGTCGGCGTCGATCTGAGGAACGTTGACGGTGAATCCGGAGAAGACGTTGGCGAGTTGGGGGTTGCCGAAGCTGGAGAACCACGCGGTCCTCGACGCTTGGAACAACGCATCGTAGCCCAGATCAGCGCGGTCTTCGACGTAGAGTTTGAAGCCCCCGATCGTGCCGAGGCCGTTCACCGACGGGGGAGGAACCGCGAGGATGAAGGCGTCCTGGATTCCGGCGAAGGCCTGGTTCAACGCTCCGACGATGCCAAGCCCCGACGTCTCCGGCGTGCGCCGGTCTTCGAAGGGTTTGAGTCCGAAGAAGACGATGCCGGCGTTGGGAGCGACGCTGAAGCCCTGGATGCTGAGGCCGGGGAACGCGACCGCGTCCTGCACGCCGGGGATCTTCAGGCCGATGTCCGACATCCGGCGGATGACGGCATCCGACCGGTCCAGCGAGGCCCCGTCCGGCAGTTGGGCGAAGGCGACGATGTATTGTTTATCCTGCGTCGGGATGAAGCCGCTCGGCACCTTGTTGAAACTCCAACCCGTCAGAGCCACCAGTCCGACGTAGAGGACGAGAGCGATCGCACTCTTGCGGATGACACTGCCGACGCCGGCCGCATACTTCCCGGCGGACCATTCGAAGAACCGGTTGAAGGGCCGGAAGAGCCAGCCGAGGACCTTGTCCATCACCCGGGTGACTCCGTCTTTCGGCGCATGGTGGTCCCGCAGCAGGAGCGCGCTCAGAGCCGGGGAGAGCGTCAGGGAGTTGAAGGCCGAGATGACCGTGGAGATCGCGATCGTGATGGCGAACTGCTTGTAGAACTGGCCGGTCAATCCGCTGATGAATGCCGTCGGGATGAAGACCGCGCACAGGACCAGCGCCGTCGCGATGATCGGGCCGGTGACCTCGTTCATCGCGCGTTTGGTCGCCTCCGGCGGCGAGAAACCGAGGGCGATGTTTCGTTCCACGTTCTCCACCACGACGATGGCGTCGTCGACGACGATGCCGATCGCCAGCACGAGGCCGAAGAGCGAGAGCGCGTTGATGCTGAAGCCGAGCGCCAGCATGACCGCGAACGTTCCGACCAGCGACACGGGCACGGCTGCCAGCGGGATGATCGATGCGCGCCACGTCTGGAGGAAAAGGATCACCACGATGACCACGAGCACGATGGCTTCGATGAGCGTGGTGACGACGGCGTCGATCGACTTGTCGACGAAGACCGTCGGATCGTAGGCGATGGCGTAGTCGATGCCTTCGGGGAAGTTCTTCTTCAGATCGGCCATCGTGCGGCGGACGTCCTTCGAGAGCTGGAGCGCGTTGGCGCCGGGCGACTGGAAGATCGGGATGCCGACGGCCGACTTGTTGTTGAGCAGCGAGCGAAGCGAATAACCGCCGGCTCCGAGTTCGATCCGGGCCAGGTCGCCGAGGCGGACTTTCTCACCGTTGGGCCCGGTCTTGACGATGATCTTTCCGAACTCCTCCTCGGTGACGAGCCGGCCC
>CANJSG010000264.1 GCA_947476875.1 Verrucomicrobiota bacterium
GTTCTGCTGCTCAACACCCGTCGCCGGGTGAAGGGCCATCAACTGGTCTCGACCGGCCTGTTGGACCAGATTCTGATCCACAGCCGGGAGACCTTCAGGGCGGCAATCGTTGCCGCTGCGCACGCCGTCATCGTGATGCACAACCATCCGAGCGGCGATCCCAGCCCCTCCGAGGCGGACATCCGGGCCACCCGCGATCTGATGCGCGCCGGCCAACTGCTCAAAATCGAGCTCCTCGACCACATCATCGTGGGCCACAGCAGCCATCGCTCCCTCCGGGAACTTGGCTACATGTGCCACTGACCACAAAGCCCGACACCATGCGTGTCGGGCTCTTTTCTGTGCCGGGCGAATCCCAATTGCGTCGGTTGAAGTCGGGTCACTGAGATCGCTCATGGCGTCCGGGGACGTTGAACTTACGGTCGGCATGAACTGAATTTGAGATCGCCGGGAGATACGCCGGCGCGCTTGCGTCCGAGACAATCGACGAGCTTGCGTGCGCAGTGGGGACACGGCTCGGCCGGGCAGTCGAGGCGGTGAACGTCATCAGGGCGATCGTGGCACTGTTGGCACTTCCCTTCGTCCCGCTGCGGTACCCGCGGATACATCATGCCGTTGCACTCGATACCTTCCCTCGAGTAGGGCCGGAACATGCCGATCACCACGCAGAAGAAATCACCATGCTCGCACACGAGCTTTTCCATGGCGGTCGCTATCGTTGGTGGCCTGTAGGCTTTCATGATCGGATCCTGCCATGTTCCCGCCGGGAGCGGCGGTTTCGGGCGGAACGCAATTCAATGAATCCGGTTCGAACGATTCCGATGGATGCCCGGGCGTCGCGTTCGTGGAAGAAGTTTCGGCTCCCCGGTTTCGGAGGTCTCCGGAATCCGGTTTTTCCTTCGACGTGAGCGACCATTGACCTCCCTGGGCGGCTCTTGCCCGCCGATTTCGAACTCAAAAACAACTGACGTAGAACGCCGTTTCCTCTGTCCGTTTTATTGAGGAAGGCCAATTCCGCGCAGGAATCCATGCCACCAGAGGTAGTCGTACGCATGACGAACCACCACCGCGGCGCATCCGGTCAACTGCGAGCTCAGCAGCAGGCCGTGGCTGCGGTGCACGTACCGAACGCTCGCCGCAAGCAGGGCTTCCGGCGAACAGCCATCGCGGGTATCAACCCCGTCCTCCGCATACATCCTCGCCACGGCCTGACGTGCCGAGGCTTCAGTACAGGCCAGCACCGCCCGAGCGGTATCGGCGTTCTCCACCTCCAAGCACAACCCCACGGCACAGCCGGAAAGCAGGAATTGCCCCAGCGTCGACCGGTCACGCCGCGCACGATCCAGTGATGCCTCGAAACTCGCGCCAACGGCAATTGCCTCCGAAGTACGCTTGTCATACGTGCTGACGACGAAATCGTACCACGGATTGCTGGAAGGTCTCCGAATCGCCGCGGTGATCTGGCCGAGTGCGAAACGTTGCTCCAACTCTCCTCCCAAGACCTGCACCACGAGTACACCGGTGACGAGGCAACCTTCCCGCACCTTGGCGGCCCCGAGCCGGATCCCCAGCCTCCACGCGTCTTCGGGAGTCAACGCCGAAGCTGCATTCCGGATCCAGGTTCTAAGGGCCTCTCGCACGGTAATCAGAGTCGACCCAGTGGCCTCGAAGCGGAGGCTGTCAATGCAGGCCAGCAGAGTGGATGGCAAGGAATCCGTGTGGCCACCGTTCTCCGGCAATTCGATGCCGGTCGTTCCGCAGTACGCGCCTTGGGCAAATCCTAGGGACGTCCACCGCGGCAAATCGATCGGTTCGACGCCGATGCCGAGCAAATCCCCGCACCATTTCGCTGCCTGCCAAAGATCGCGCGGATCCTGAAGGCGTTCGTCGCGCACCCACTGCCAGAATTGCCGCCCTGCTGTCGCGTTGCCGAGGAGCCCGAACTTCTCGAAATCGACGCCGAGTAGCTCGACCAAGTTGCCTGCATCAGCGGTTGGTTGGATGGCCGACGCCAACCGGACGGCTATCGGACTGGCCGGATCCTTCCCCGACGTGCCGCGTGGGGACTCTTTTATCAGTCGATGGGCCCAAACCAGCCGCGCGATTCCATTGAGAATATGGTCGCTGGCCCAATCCTCCGTGAGCCCGGCGAGCGGCAGCCATTGTTCGAAGACCAGTCGGTCAGCATCAGCCGTCCACGCTCCGCCGACGGCGCACCCGGATTCACCGGCAATCTCCGAATCATTAAGGGTCTCAGCGCTGATCGAAGACCCATCCAATGGCATTGTGTGCCGCAATAGAAGCCCAGTACCCCATCCGTTGACGGGCTCGATGGAAACCGAGAACTCCGCGAGCGTGTCGGCGATCGCCAACCGAATATCGACCTTTGTTGCCGAAAAGTCGGTGACATAGCCTTTCGCCAACCCGACGCCGCGTCCCACCCGCTGCAACAACTCCACGACCTCAAACGCCGGTTGTGTATCCGCCAGATGGCTCTGGATTCGCCCCAGGCTCTTGTCGGCTCGGGCGCCGCCATCCCAGCCGATTCCTGGGTCCTGCAAGGCGAGCCGGACGTCGCCGTCTTCGTTGGGAAGAGCCACCCGTCGAAACCAGTAGTATTGCCATTCGAGAAGACCCGCGATCTGGGAGGCCCACGTATCCGCCTGATTGGCGGCACCCATGGACGTGGACTTCAACGTAACCAATCCGGCGCCTTCCGGAGCCTGGACCAAGACGCCAAGTGCCGGGCGCGGACGAATCCCGGTCGTTCCGACGGGCGTGTTGAGAAAGGCGATGTCCGTTTGCACCGTTGCGCCGATCCGCTGACCCACTGCCGCCGTCCGCTCGCCATCCCACGATACTGTCTGCCGAACCCGTCCCAGGGTGATGACCAGGGTCTCCGAGTCCATGGCGTATTCATCCCAAGCGACCTTGGATAGAACTTCGCCAAACAGGGTCTCGCCTTCGCGGCCAACCGGATTCTTCAGGGCCGCCGGCAGCGGTGTATTGAACTGCGGGTTTTGTATGCTCATAGGGTGATCCATCGGCGTACCGGCATCTGCGCCCGCACACCGAGCTGGTCGTGATCATGTGATGCCATCGAGCCCCGGCATTCAACGCCTAGCCCTGTCATAGAAGCGGGCCCGTTGCGGAAGTCAGCCGGGCCTATCGACGAACGACGTTTGCCCCGCCCTATTCCCCTGATCCCTATGACACACCGCGTGATTGTCGCCCGCGCATACCGTCGGCTACCTTGACGACACATCTGGAACGACCCGCTGAAAGGCGGATCTGGCAACCGGGCGATGGAGATCGCCAACGGTGCCGAGGAGGTCGAAGGACTTCCGATGGGCGGATCGAGCGATCCGAAACATTTATCTCCGGGAAAGCTCTGCCGCGTTGAATCGCGGGCGCGGGCTCCTTTCGAGGGTTGGTCCGGATGCGCGAATCAAATGCATCTGTTCACGTCCGAATCCGTTGGCGAAGGTCATCCCGACAAGGTCTGCGACTTCATCGCCGACAGCATCCTCGACGCGTGCCTCGGGAGGGATCCCGACAGTCACGTCGCGTGCGAGGTTCTTGCCAAGGACCACCATGTCATCGTTGCCGGCGAGTTGAAGACGACGGCCAGCATCGATGTCCCGGAGATCGTACGATCCGCCGTGCGCGAGATCGGGTACACTCAGGACGACCAACCATTCCATCCCGACCGTCTTGCGATTCAGAACCTTCTCGGAATCCAGTCGGAAAACATCGACCGCGGCGTCAGCAAACCCGAGCAAGGCGCGGGCGATCAAGGGATCATGTTTGGCTACGCGACGGACGAAACCCCCGAACTCCTTCCTCTGCCAATCGTTCTGGCTCATCGTCTGGCACGTACGCTGGCGGCGGCGCGCAAGAGCGGGTCCATCCCGTGGGCACGACCGGATTCCAAAACCCAGGTCACCGTACGATACGAGGACGGCCGCCCGACGGAGGTAACCGACGTCATCGTTTCCACCCAACACGCTCAAGCCCGTCTTCGACAGTCATTTGATATAAGCCTTCGCGAATTGTCGAAATTGCTGGGGATTCCGGTCGGTGAATTTCAGAAACCTCGAAATGTAGTGCCAAGGAAGTCTTGTCGGTTATCGATATAGACCTGTTTTAGGGATTGATTCTGGTTCGAACACGGATTTGTGTAGAGCCAACAGGCGCATCCGATGTTCTTCCGAGTCAAGTCGTCCGGTTCGTACCAGTACCTTCAGGTCGCCGAAAGCCACCGCGATGGCGGCAAGGTGCGGCAGCGGATCCTGGCAACGCTGGGGCGGCTGGATTTGCTCAAGGAATCCGGGCAACTCGATTCCCTCCTGCGCTCTGGCCTTCGCTTCTCCGATAGACTCGCGGTCCTCGACGCCCATGCCTCCGGACAAATCAAGCCCGCCCGCCTGACCCGCGTCGGCCCGGATCTGGTATTCGGCCGCCTGTGGCGGGAATCCGGCATCCAGTCCGTACTCCGGGAATTGTTGGCGAACCGACACTTCGAGTTCGACGTCGAGCGCGCGATCTATCTCACGGTCCTTCATAGGCTCTTTAGTCCGGGAA
>CANJSG010000265.1 GCA_947476875.1 Verrucomicrobiota bacterium
AAAGGCCGCGATGCCCAGCATCGTGGCGAAAAACAGCGTGCGTCTGATCCATGTGCCCTGTTTGCGGGCGGCGGAGATCAGCTCTCGATGTGCGATCGGCAGGAAAGACATCAGAACGCCAGAAAAGGGCCCGACTTAAACCGACGCAAGCGCGGACTTGCCGCGCAACCGATCAATCCGCCGACAAGCGCCGGACGATGGCCGCGTGGACCACGTCGGGCTGGATGGCGGCGATGCCGGCGGGATGGCGGATGACATCGAACCGTTCGCTCCGAGGCCGCCAGACAACTTCGTTTGTGGGGCCCCAGAGCAGGATGCCGCGAAGCCCGATGGCGGCGGCGAGATGGCTGATCCCGGAATCGTGGCCCACGAAGAGCGAGGCCGATTGCAGTTCGCGGGCCACCTGCGTCAGCGGCTGCTGGAAGAGCTGCGTCGTGCGATCGGCGGGCAAAACCCGGGTGATTGCCTGGAGGCGTTTCTGGTCCGCTTCGCCCCCGACGAGCAGAATCCGGATCCGCGGGTCCGCAGCCAAGGCTTCGGCAAGGATAAGCCAGCGGTTCAACGGCCAGTTCTTCGATTCACTGCCGCTGCCGGGATGAAGCGCGACGACAGCTTCTTGGCCGGCTTTCTTGCCGGAAGCGGACGTCTCTTCGAAGCGCAGTTCGGGTGAACCGTCGGCATCGAAGATGGCGACGGCTTCGAGGGTTTTGAGGAGTTGGTCGGAGGCGTGGTTCGTGGCCGTGTCGCTGGGACGATGGATACCCTGGATGAACTGCATGGCGCCCGACTTCAGGACGTTGCTCTGGAAGGTGCCGTCGTAGTCGAAGAGGTAGGAGATGACGACGGCGAAGCGGTTGAAATACATCCGCCAGTCCGCGTCGAGTTGGCCGTTTGGCGCGAAGAACGGCGCGAGACCGCGTGCTTCGAGCGGGCGGAAGTCGTCGGCATGGCCCGAGGCGACCGCGAGATCACCCACACGATGGGAACAGAGCACTTCGACGCCCGCGCTGGGGAACATCGTCCGCAAGGCCTTCAGCACCGGCAGGGTGAGGATGAAGTCGCCGATCGCTCCGCCGCGGATGACCAGGATCTTCCCGCTTCTGGCCATGGCTTGGGTCAGTTGAGTTTCGAGTAGGCGGTCAGACTGAGCCCGAGGAGGAATCCACCGAAGCCCACCCAGGCGACGGCGGCGATCTTTAGGCGCGCAGGAGACGCAACGATCCAGTCCTGCCAGTCACGAAGGCGATAAGGCGAAATCGTGAGCCACATGCCGGCCACGATGAAGACGTAGGCCAGGTATTGGTTCACCAATACCAGCTGCGTTGCGGCGAGATGAGGACGCCCGGCGTCGACCATGATCTTGGCCACGAGGAGAAGCAGGACGGCCAAGGCGCGCACGGGAAGGAAGTCGCGGACGAAGATGCAGGTGGCGACGCCGACGAGGCCGAAGACGCCGAGGATGACCGGTTTGATGTTCTCGAAGTCGGCGAACGACTCGGCGTAGGCGATCGAGAGGAACCAACCGGTGGCGGCGAGCATGAGCACGACGCCGAGCGGAGTGCTGCGCGGGAAACCCTTGGCCAGCTTGGTGAAAGCTTTCGGGGCCGCAAAGGCGAAGGCGCCTTTCAGCAGCAGGAGCGCACCGAGCGCGAGCGAGACGTTGGCGAGGGAGGGTTGCATTTCAGTTCGGTCTTCCAGTGAGCCTAATCCATCAGAATGGCCGGATCGCCATAGAGCGTGAAGGAGCCGGTGCGGGTGATGTCGAGCTCCATGAGTTGTCCGCGATGCCGATCATCGCCGTCGAAGAGGACGATCTTGTTGCAGCGGGTGCGGCCGGTCATGCGTCGGTCGTTCTTCTTGCTGGGCCGCTCGACAAGGATTTCGGCGCGGCGCCCCACAAATGCGGAATACTTTTCGGCACCGATGGCGTTGATGCGTTCGAGCAGCCGGGCGTGGCGTTCCTCGATCACTTCCTGCGGAATCTGGTCCGGCATGTCGGCGGCGGGAGTTCCGCGACGCGGGCTGTATTTGAAGATGTAGGCGTTGTCGAACTGCGCCGCGTCGGCGAGCGACAAGGTTTCCGCGAAGTCCTCCTCCGTCTCGCCGGGGAAACCGACGATGACGTCCGTGGTTATGCCCATGCCGGATTTCACGGCGCGGAGCTTGTCGAGGATGCCGAGGAACCGTTCCCGGGTGTAACCGCGGTGCATCAGCTTGAGCAGCCGGTTGCTGCCGCTCTGCGAAGGGATGTGGGCGCTTTCGACGAGCTTGGGCAGGCGTCCGTAGGCTTCGGCAAGATCGTCGCCATAGCCCTTGGGATGCGGCGAAGTGAAGCGGATGCGCTCCAAGCCTTCGATCCCGTGGACGGCTTCGACCAGTTGGACGAACGCCGACTTGCCGTCGACGAGCGGGTAGTCGCGTTTGCCGAAACTGGTAACGATCTGGCCCAGGAGCGTGATCTCCTTCACCCCGCGTCCGACGAGTTCGCGGCATTCGGAAACGATGTCGGGAATCGTGCGGCTGCGTTCTTCGCCCCGGGTGAACGGCACGATGCAAAAAGTGCAGTGCTGGTTGCAGCCCTGCATGATGCTGACGAACGCGGTGACGGCCTGTTGGCCTGCCTGTCCGCCGGCGAGGATGTGCTCGCGGATGGTGGCCTGGCTGCCGGCTTCTTCGTCCGTATCGACGATCTTGTCGCGGCGGCCGGCGAGCAACTCATCGAGGTATTCGGCGGCGCGGTGGAACTTCTGGGTGCCCAGCACGAGATCGACATCGGGCAAACGGTCTATGAGTTCCTTACCCCGGCTCTGGGCCATGCAGCCCATGAAGCCGAAAATCTGTTCAGGCCGCTCACGGCGGGCGACGCCGACCAGGTTGCGCATCTTGTCGATGGCCTTCTGTTCGGCGAGGTCTCGGACGGAGCAGGTGTTGAGCAGGACGACATCCGCCGAGGTCTCGGAGGCCGCGAGGGAATAGCCCTTGGAGACGAGCTGGGCGGCGACGGCTTCGCTGTCACGCTCGTTCATCTGGCAACCGTAGGTCTTGATGTAGACGCTGGGCATTGGGGCACCGTTGGCGAAACGGGAGCGGATAGATAACGGGGTCGGACCCCTCGTTCCAAGCGGCAAAATGGTTCAATTCAACCGGGTTGTTGAATGCAATCAGCGGGTTTTTGAATCCGCCGTCAGGAGCGGGTGGACCCGATGAAAGACCCCAGGACAATAGACGAAAAAGCCCGGGCTCGATTGCTCGAGGCCCGGGCTTGAAGGAAACGGGTCGGGATCAGGGCTGATCTTCGATGAATTTAATCTTGCGAGATTTCTCCGAACGCTTGCGGGCGTTCTCGTCGAGCACCTTCTTGCGGAGGCGAAGGCTCTTGGGCGTCGCTTCGACGTATTCGTCGACATCGATGTATTCGAGGGCGCGCTCCAGGCTGAGCTTCAAGGGCGCGTTGAGCTGGATGCCCTTGCCGTCGCCCTGCGACCGCATGTTGGTGAGCTTCTTCTCCTTCACCGGGTTGACCATGATGTCGTCCTCGCGGGCGTTTTCACCGACGATCATTCCGATGTAGATCGGGTCACCGGCTTCGACCATCAAGCGGCCGCGTTCCTGCGCCATGTTCAGGGCGTAGCTGGTGGCTTCACCGTTGTCCATGGAAACGAGGGAGCCGTTCTTACGGGCGGCGATCTCGCCGCGATCCTCGCCGTATTCGTGGAACAGGTGGCTCATGACCCCCATGCCCTTGGTGGAGTTCACCAGGTCGGTCTCGAAGCCGATCAGTCCGCGCATCGGGGCGAGGGCCTCGATCGAGACGAGGTTTCCGACGTGGTTCATGTTCGTGATCTGGGCCTTCCTGGTGGCGAGGTTTTCCATGATCGTGCCGAGATTTTCGCTCGGGACTTCGACGTAGAGCTTCTCGATGGGCTCGAGGGCGTTGCCGTTGGCGTCCTTTTTCCAGAGAACTTCCGGACGGGACACGAGGACTTCGAAGCCTTCGCGGCGCATCTGCTCGACGAGGATCGCGATCTGCATTTCGCCACGACCGGCGACGGAGAAGATCTTCGCATCGCTCGTCTGGGCCACACGAAGGGCGACGTTGGTGCGGATTTCCTTGGTGAGGCGGTCCCAGATGTTGCGGGCCGTCACGAGCTTGCCTTCCTGGCCGGCGAGCGGTCCGTCATTGACGGCGAACTCCATCTGGATCGTCGGCGGATCGATGGGGATATAGGGCAGGGCGGGGCGGATTTCGGAGTCGCAGATGCTCTCGCCGATGAAGACATCCTCGAAGCCGGTCAGCCCGACGATGTCGCCGGCTCCCGCTTCCTGGACCTCGATGCGCTTCATGCCCTCGAAGTGGTAGATCGCAGTGATCTTGCCCTTCGTGATCCGGCCGTGGCCGTGGCGGCAGATCGCGGAATCGCCCACCTTGACCTTGCCTTCATGGATCTTGCCGAAGGCGATCCGGCCGAGGTAGTCGCTGTAGTCCAGATTGGC
>CANJSG010000266.1 GCA_947476875.1 Verrucomicrobiota bacterium
ACGAGCCGTTCACCACCATCTTGGCCACGCCCACGCTGCGGCACTCCGAAACGATTTCCGCGTGACGGCCGGCGAAGCGGTCGTCCTGGAGATGGTTGTGGGCGTCGAAGAACACGGATGCCGATGAATGCCCGCCGCGCGTGGCTTGCCAAGCGGCAAGCCCGGCGTCTTTGCAGGTGCGTTCCCGGCTGGGCTTCGGCTCTATCCCACCATGAAACGTCGCGAGTTCATCACCTCCTCCGTCGCCGCCGCCGCGCCCGCGCTCATGTCGCAGGGGGCCGAATCCGGCAAGTCACCCGCCCGCGAGTTCTACGAACTCCGCCTCTACCATCTCCGTCGCGGCCCGCTGGTGAAACGCTTCGACGACTTCTACAAGGACGTGGCCGTGCCGGCGTGGAACCGCGCGGGCGTTGGCACCGTGGGCGTGTTCGACGTCTTCATCGGACCGGACAACCCGACCAAGTATGTCCTGCTGCCCTTCGCGTCGCTCGACGCCATGACGGCGGCGCACGAACGCTTCGAGGCTGATCCCGAAGTGCAGAAAGCCGAGTTCACCAACGTGCCCGCGACCGATCCGTCCTACACCCGCAAGCAGAGTTCGCTCATGCGCGCCTTCGCCGGCCTGCCGAAGCTGGAGGTGCCGCCGCAGACGGCCGAAAAGAAGCCGCGCATCTTCGAGGTGCGGACCTACGAGGCGCACAGCCGCAAGGCCAACCGCAAGAAGGTGGAGATGTTCGACACGGGCGAAATCGCGCTCTTCCGTCGCACCGGGCTGAGGCCCGTTTTCTTCGGCGAGACGATCATCGGGACAAAGCTGCCGCAGCTGACCTACATGCTGTCCTTCGCCGACATGGTGGAGCGGGAGAAGAACTGGGCCACCTTCATCGCCGACCCGGAATGGAAGAAGATGAGCTCCACGCCCGGCTTCACCGACCCGGAGATCCTGACCAACATCAACAGCGTCTTCCTCCGGCCCACGGCGTATTCGCAGGTTTGATGTCCGGGTGGCGCGGGCCTCCGGCCTGCGGTGCCGGGTGTCTCACCCGGCACGGTTCGGGGCTTCCGTTTGGAACCAGATCGCAGGACAAGCCGGTGCTCCCGCCTCGCGGCCCGGCGGTCGCCCTGGCTCAATGCGCGCCGATGCTCCGTAAGCAGCCCGCTCCACGCTTTCCGGCGAGGACGCCGGAAAAAGCAGGCCGGAGGCCTGCGCCACCCAACGGCATGGTCCTTGTCGATCCGACAAAAGATCAAACACATGTCTTTGCCTCAGGACTTTGTTTCCGATCCGTGTTATCCGCGTGATCTGTGGGCCAGTGCCTCACGCGTTGAAGGGACTCCCCTCACCACGCCAGCTCCAGGATCCTTCCCGGGTTCATCGGGCGGCCGGAGCTGTTGTTGGTCGGGCGGGTGTATTCGAGGACGTAGAGTTTTCGGCCGACTTGGAGCAGGTCCAGCGGACGGGCCACGGGCGCGAGGAATGTTTCGACCCGGGCTTCGTAGACGCCGGCGGCGTTCTTCTTCAGCGCCACGGTGAGCACGTCGTAGCCGACATTGGCCTCCTTGATCAGATTGCCGAAGCGGCCGACGAGAAACTTCCCGCGCAGTGCGGCCGGCCAGTCCGTCCCGCAGTGGACCATTCCGGCCGGAGACGAATGCGCGTCGAAAGTGGCGATCGGTTTGTCGGGCGAGCCGCCCGCCGCCGGGCCAACGCTGCGGATGGCGTGGGTGAACTTCAACCCTGGCGGTGCATCGGGGGTGTGCGGATAGGCCTTTTCCGTTTTGTCGGCGAATTGATACGGGAAGCCGTAGTGTTTGCCCCGCTGCACGAAGTCGAGTTCCTCCGCCATGTCGGCATCGGGCCCATTGCTGGCGCTGAAGAGTTCGCCCTTGTCGTTCCACGCGAAGCTCCAGGCGTTGCGGATGCCGCGGGCGAACATCTCGATCGTGGGCGATTCCCGGCGCGGATCGAATCGCCAGATGCCGGCGGTGAATTCGGTCTCACCGCCCTTCCACAGATTCGGATCCGTGCCGGTCTCGCCGCCGTCGGTGCGTGAACCGCTGGTGACGTAGAGCATGCCGTCCGGGCCTTCGGCGATGTGACCGACACCGTGGTTGTAGGGCCCGACGCCCCACGGATAGCTGGTCTGGAACCACGGCTTGAGGCCGGTGGGCAGGCCGTTGGTGCCGAGCGGCTCGGAGCGGAAGATGGCGACGCGGTTCGTGTGGTAGGGCTGCGTGGGAACGCGCTGGTTGCTGACGATGTAGAGCCGCTTGTGGGAATCGATCGTCAGGCCGAGCGCGTCGATGCCGCCGGGGGAAACGTCGGCGTAGTCCTTGGCGGTGAGGATGCGGACGAGGTCGCCGCTGGCGGGTTCCAAGCGATAGAGGTCGCCGTTGTTGCTCAGGACGAAGATCCATTCCGTGCCCGGCACTGCCGCGAGACGAACGCCGTGGGCGGGGAGCTTGACCACTTCGCGGATCTTGAAGCCCTGCGTCGGCGTGGGTAGCGGCGCGAAAGGATCGGGCTGTTTTTCGGCGGCGCTCGCGAGCGTGGCGCGGACGGCCTTCACCTCGTCGCCGGAGACGGCGTCGCCGTTGTTACCCCAAGCGCCACGAATGTAGGTGAGGACGTCGGCCACCTTCTGGTCGTCGTTGGCGATGAGCGGTGCGGGCATGACGCCGTTGTAGTCGACGCCGTTGACCGTGATTCGTCCGGTGTGGCCCTGAAGAGTGCATTGGATGCTGCGTTCGCGATCGGCCATCAGGTAGTCCGACCCGGCGAGCGGCGGATAGACGCCGCGCGCGCCTTGGCCGGTGAACTGGTGGCACGCGGCGCAGGCCATCCCGTAGAGGACGCGGCCACGCTGCTGTTGCGGGGAGAGCTCGGCTGCGGCCATCGACAAGCCGGCCAGAACGAAGGCGATGAACACGCGCAGAAACATGCGGGCGAACCTAAGAACCCATAGGCCACGGTCAAACCCTGTTCGCCGCGCGGACCGGTTGGAGCGGCTGTATTGCCTCGGGGTTTTCGCGGCGAGGCAAAGCCTGCCCACAAGGCCTCACTCTTTCATGGCAGCGGAACCAAGAGACGGGCATCCTTCCCGTCCGTCTGCGGTCTCGGCCGCCGGTTTCACATGCTTACAATTCGCGATCTCAAGATGTCGGTGGGTGGACGCACCCTGTTTGAAAACGCCTCGATGCAGGTCAACCAGGGCGACCGCGTCGCGCTGGTCGGCCCGAACGGCGCGGGCAAGACGACCCTGTTCACCATCATCTTGAAGAAGAACACGCCCGATGAAGGCGTGGTCGAAAGGGATCCGTGGACGATGGTCGGCTTCCTCCCGCAGGAAGGCGAAGTCGTGGGCGACGAGACGGTGCTCGAAGTGGCCACCGGCCGCGCCAGTGAACTTCCCCGTCTTGAGAAACGCCTTCACGAACTCGAGGCCGCCGGCGACGTGGCCGGCGCGGAATACATGGAGGCGCACGCGAAGCACGACGCCCTCAACGACCCGCACGTCGAGGCCAAGGCCAAGAAGATGCTCGTCGGCCTCGGCTACAAGGAGACGGAGTTCAGCCGTCCCGCCAAGGAGATGAGCGGCGGCTGGGTCATGCGCGCGCACCTCGCCCGGTTGCTCGTGATGGAGCCGGATCTCCTGCTGCTGGACGAGCCGACCAACCACCTCGACCTGCTCTCGCTCCTCTGGCTGCAGAACTATCTGAAGAACTATTCCGGCGCCCTGCTCCTGATCTCGCACGATCGCCAGTTCATGGACGAGGTCGTCACGCAGGTCCACGAGATCTCCGAGCGGAAGCTCATCGCCTACGAGGGCAACTACACCGAATACCTCGTCGAACGCGAAGCCCGCTACGAACGCCATTCCGCCGCCTATAAGAACCAGCAGAAGGAGATCCAGGCGTTGCAGGAATTCGCCGACCGCTTCCGCTCCGTCGCGTCGAAGGCCTCGCAGGCCATGAGCAAGCTCAAGCAGATCGAGCGCCTTGAACTCATCGAGAAGCCGATCGCGCCGCGCAAGCCCTTCCGGTTTCAGATCCCCGTTCCGCCCCGGCTGGGCCAGCGGTCCATCATCCTTGAGGGGATCCACATGGCCTACGGCGGCAACAAGGTCTACTCCGGCCTCGACCTCATCGTGGAACGCGGCGAACGCACCGTGCTCGTCGGCCCGAACGGCTCCGGCAAGTCCACCCTGCTCAAGATCCTCGCGGGCATCGTGGAGTTCCAGCAGGGCACGCGGCAGCTTGGTCACAACGCGAAGATCGGCTACTTCAGCCAGCACCGCTCGGCCACGCTCGATCCGAACAAGAACGTCTTGGAGGAGGTTCTTGCCAGCAACCCGGCCCTGCAGGAAGACGCCGCGCGCGGCATCCTCGGCTCTTTCATGTTCCGCAAGGAGGACATCTTCAAGCTGACCAGCGTCCTCAGCGGCGGAGAAAAGACGCGGTTGAACCTCGTCAAATTCCTCGTCGATC
>CANJSG010000267.1 GCA_947476875.1 Verrucomicrobiota bacterium
GATCGACCTCGCACTCGAACGACCCATAGTCGATTTCCATGATCAGGAAGCGGCACTTCCCGTCACGGCACTGGTCCGGGCGTTCGCCGCGGATGCGGAGCCGGGTCTCCTCGACGACAAGTTGAAGATCTTCACGGCGAATGCCGGCAAGCTCGACATTGACCACGATGCCGCCGTCGGCCTCGTAGACATCGGTCTTGGGCACCCAGGCGGAGTCGGGGCCACGGAGGACGGCGGATTTATGTTCGAGGAAATGGAATGAGGTCTTCACTGGAACGAATGGGAATCTCCGGATTCAGCCTTCCTTCACGATGATTCGGGGACGTTCCCCGCGACGCGAGGTGAACGTGATCGACTTGGGACGGGAATCAGTGGCCGGACTGGAACAGCCGCAATGGGTGTCGCGCTTGAAGTCAAACCGCCGAGGGCGGAGGCGGCCATAGAGAAAAGCACCCGCCGTGAACCCCACGATGCCGAGCGCTGCTGCCTGCTGCCAATCCATGGCCGGCACAGTAACTCCGTGATTCTTTCAATCAACCCGGATGTTTGCGCGTCAATGGTCCAATCGCAGCTTGACGCTTCCGACCTCCCGCAGACCATCCTCACCACACCTCTATGAATTCCACTCCGAATCCAAACCGGCGCGATTTCCTGAAGCGCTCAGGTTCCGCCGTCGCCGCCGTTTCGATCGCGTCGCCGTTCATCCTGACATCCAAATCAGCCGCCGCAGACCTGCCCAAGATCAAGGTCGGCCTGGTCGGCTGCGGCGGGCGTGGCTCCGGCGCCGCCTCCCAGGCGCTCCATGCCGACAAGGGCGTCATTCTCACCGCGATCGGCGATGCCTTTCCAGATCAGCTCCAGAAGGGTTTGAACGGCTTGAAGGCCGAGAAGGATGTCGCCGACCGCATCCAGGTATCCCCCGACAACCAGTTCGTGGGTCTCGATGCCTACAAGAAGGTGATCGATAGCGGAGTCGACCTTGTAATCTTGGCGTCGCCTCCCGGCTTCCGCCCGGTGCACATGAAGTATGCGGTGGAGAAGAACAAACACGTCTTCGCCGAGAAACCCATCGCCACCGACGCCGCCGGCTACCGCTCGTTCATCGAGTCCGTGAAGTTGGCCAAGCAGAAGAACCTGGCTGTCGGATCGGGCTTCTGCTGGCGCTCGCACCTCGCGCAGCGGGGAGCCTACGAGCGCATCCATGCCGGCGACATCGGCGATGTCCGCACCATCTACGGCACCTACAACACCAGCCCTCCCCGCACCCCCATCAAACGTGAGGACGGCTGGACCGACATGGAATATGTGGTCCGCAACTGGATGCAGTTCAGCTGGCTCTCCGGCGATTGCCTCGTCGAGCAGGCCATCCACAACGTCGATCTGACGAACTGGGCCATGAAGAACGAGATGCCGGTCAAGGCCATCGCCCACGGCGGCCGCCAGATCCGGCCCGAGGGCGGCATCGTCGGAAATAATTTCGACCACTTTGCGGTGGTCTACGAATGGAAGAACGGCACGCGGGGATTCGTCACCGCCCGTCAGATTCCCGGTTGCGACAACGACAATTCCGAAACCGTCTACGGCAGCAAAGGCACCGCGCACATCCTCCTCTTCCGGGGCAACCCCTACATCACCGACCTTTCCGGGGAACGCAAATGGCGCTACTCCGGCCCCACCCCGAACATGTATCAGGTCGAGCACGACGAACTCTTCGCCTCGATCCGCGCCGGTAAACCGCGCAACGACGGAGAGTGGCTGGCCAACAGCACCATGATGGGAATCATGGGCCGGATGGCTGGCTACACCGGCAAGGACATCTCGTGGGAACAGGCGACTTCGGCGAACGATTCCGTCGCACCGCTGGCCGACTTCAGCTTCAACGACAAGCCGCCCGCCGCTGAATTGCCGCAGCCCGGCAAGACCCGGATCGGCTAACCGGCCCCATCCATACCCTTCGAAGGGCGGCCGCAGTCGGCCGCCCTTTTTCGTTTCGGCCGACGGCTTCGCCCCGCGCCCGCCAGGCAAGCAAGGTTTGAACAAAGCCTCTCCATCGCCGACGATCCTTGCCGATGAGCGCAAGAACCCTGCGGCCGTGGAGCGATTCGAAGTTCGGCCCCGCCCCTGTTCCCATCAATCTGCAGCGGATTGGTCCACTATTCGGCGCATCGGTAACCGCGTTCTTGCTGGGAGCGGTCTTCTCTCTCAACGCCGCGGTCTTCAACGTCCGCGACTTTGGCGCTCGCGGAATCAAAGCGGAGGACGCGCGCCCAGCCATTCAGAAAGCCATCGAAGCCGCTGCTGCCGAGAAGGGCGGCACCGTGCTGCTACCCCCGGGCCAATACACTTCCGGAACCCTGCACCTGCGCAGCCATGTCCAGATCGAGCTCGCCTCGGGCGCGACCCTGTTCGCCTCGACCAACCCGGCCGCCTACGAGTTCGGAGGCGTCCCGTCGAAGGCTGCTCTGTTCCTTGGCGAAAACCTGGTCGACGTGAAGTTCAGCGGCGCTGGGACAATCGACGGCCAAGCGGAATACGAATGGCGGGAGGACGACTTCGAGCAGGGTTTCAACCACAAGGAGACGATGCACGCGCTGGGCAAACCGCTGCTGCGCTCGTTTCCGAAAGGACATCCCAAGCGCGAGATCTTTCCCCGCCTGGTCTGGCTCGGCCGATCCGAGGATGTGACGTTCACCGGACTCAAGTGGCTCCATTCTCCCAGTTGGACCGTGACGCTCTACGACTGTCGGCGGGCCCGTTTTGAGGGCGTCTCCATCCACACGAGCCTCAAGGAAGGCGTCTGGGCGGACGGTATCGATCTGGACGGCTGCAACGACGTTTTCATCAACAACTGCACGATCGAAACGGGCGACGATTGTGTCGTCTTCATCTCGTCCGATGTCTGGGGTCCGGCGCGCCGATGCGAGAACATCACCGTCACCAACTGCCGCATGTCCTCGGCTTCCGCCGGGGTGAAATTCAGCGAAGGCAACATCGCCGGCGTCCGCAATGTGCGGGTCAGCGACTGCGTCCTCACCAACGTCAACCGAGGCTTCGTCTTCTACAGCACCACGCAGGGTGGAGACGTCAGCGACGTCCTGATCTCACGGGTGACCATCTACTGCAATCGCTTCGACTGGTTCTGGGCTGGCGACGGACAACCCTTCCATTTCAGGGTGAGCCGCATCAGCGGGATGAACGGCCAACCGGCCAAACCGGACGAGAAGCCGCCGGGGATCATTCGCGACGTGACCATCCGCGACGTCACGGCGCACGGCAAAGGAACCAGCCGCGTCCACGGACACCCCGAGAGCCGCCTGGAAGGTCTGACGATCGAAAACCTGAAGCTGTTCCTGGCCACGGATCCGACGGCCGCCTTTGACTACGCGGATCATGCCATCGAGATCCGCCAAGCGAAGGGCCTCAAGCTGAAGAAAGTCGAAGTGGCCTGGGAAAATCCGGTGCTTCCGGCATGGCGGAGCGCGCTCAATCTGGAAGATGTCCACGGGTTGGAGCTCGACGGATTCATCGGCCGCGGGGCACCGAACCGGGATGTTCCCGCTGTGATTCTGAACAACGTGAAAGGGGCGGCCATCCGAAACGCGCGCGCCCTCCAAGGCACGACGACCTTCCTCAAGGTGGAGGGCAAAGATACGAGTGGAATAAAGATCCAGGAAAACGACTTCCAGAATTCGAAGACTCCATGGCAGATCGACCCGGCGATCCCACCGGCCAGTGTCAAGCTGCTGAACAACCTGCTTCCGGTGCAGCGGCCAGGACCCTGAGCAGATGCGGAGGCGCCGCCGGCTGGAAGCGGAGCGGGACGACGACGGCACGCGGGAGTCTGTCAGGGTGCTGCGCCTGCTGGAAAAGCATCCCTTGCCCCAGATGCACCCGTCCGGAGAGGTCCATCTCGGCCTTGCCATTGGCCCGAATTGTCAGAAAAAAAGACAGAATAGATTCAAGCGACTGTTCAAAACCGGTTCTTTGTATCATATCGGACCATCAGATCGTAGCCTCTGCCCTTCATTGGAAACCGCGAGGAACCAAAATTCTTGCTGCTCCCGGGATCGCCAGCGTCCGCCCAGCTGTCAAAACCATGAAAAACAAAATCTGCTCCTTTTCCCGTCTGGCCTTGCTCGTGGTGGGCCTGAATCTGTCCGCGCCCGCTGCCCACGCGGCCACCCCACCGTTGGCGGCAGTCGTGGCTTTGACCGGTCAGGCGACGGTGACCAATGAGTGCCACAGTCCCTACACCGACCTGGGCGCGTTCTCCGGGGCCAGTGCCCTTGCCGGGGGCGCGTTTCACAGTCTGGCGCTGCGGAGCGACGGGACGGTGGCCGCGTGGGGAGACAATGGCTCAGGCCAGACGAACATCCCCGCCGGGTTGAGCAACGTGGTGGCCCTTGCCGCGGGCGGGTATCACAGTCTGGCGCTGCGGAGCGACGGGAC
>CANJSG010000268.1 GCA_947476875.1 Verrucomicrobiota bacterium
CTGGTGGCCGCTCTCGGCCTGTCTGGTTGCCGGATGTCGGCCCAGGAACCCAACTCTCCGGCCCCAAAACGGTTTGTTCTGAAACCTTCCGCCGTGTGGCAGATCAATCTTCCGGCCGACGGACGCTTCGATTCCTCCGCGCTCATGCTCCTGCCGAACGGCGAGCTGTGGACGCTGTGCGACAACCACACGAACCTTTACCGCATCGATTTCCCCAAGGGCACGAACACTGCGAGCCTGACGGTGTTGCCGCAGTTCCTGAAACCCGCGCAACTCGCGCCTTTCAACAAGGAAAAGATCGACCGCTACGACATCGAGGGCCTGACGCGCGACGACCGCGGCCGCATCTACATCTGCGAGGAGGCGAACCGCTGGATCCTCCGCATGAATCCGGACGGCTCCACGCTGGAGCGCCTCGCCATCGACTGGTCGCCGGTCGCGAAATACTTCGACCCGAAGGACGGCAATGCGTCGTTCGAAGGCGTCGCCGTCATCGGCAACCACCTCTTCGTGGCCAACGAACGCAGCCTGCCGCGCATCATCGTGGTGGACCTGGACACGCTGAAGGTCATCGACGACTTCTGCCCGACCTACAACGTGCCGCTGATCAACGAAGCCCACTTCTCCGACCTCGCGGCCTACAATGGCCACCTCTTCATCCTCGTCCGCAGCCGTGCGCAGATCCTCGAAGTCGATCCGGCCAGCAAACGCGTCGTCGCGGAATACGACTGGTCCGCCTGCGAGCGTGATCCGGAGTTCGCCTACCTGACGCGTTTCAACACCGGCAACATGGAGGGCCTGGCCGTGGACGCGGGCGGATTTTGGATGGTCACGGACAACAACGGCCTCGGCCGCAAAGCCCACCCGACCGACATCCGCCCGACGCTGTTCCGCTGTTCATGGCCAAAGGAAACCGGCCGTTGAACAATCAGCTTGAATCAACCCGGCAATCCTATACTCAGCGCATGGCGACATCCGATCCGAACAGACACTCGTGAAACCAACCGACCTTCGCGGCATCCTCCAATACATCCCGAGCTTCAGGGAGAAGACGTTCGTCATCGCCGTCGATGGCGCGATCATCACGGATGACAATTTCGCCAATCTCCTCCGCGACATCGCGGTCCTCCGTTCGCTGAGCATCCGCGTCGTCCTCGTCCACGGCGCCGCCCTCCAGATCCGCGAACTCGGCGAGCAGCAGGGCATCACGCCATCGGACCTCTCCGGCAACGGCGTGACCGACGAGGCCACGCTCAAGCTCGCCCTGACCGCCGCGAACCGTCTGACCCACGAAATCCTCGAGGGCCTCGCCGCCAACGATCTCCGCGCCGCCAGCACGAACGCCGTCATCGCCCACCCGATGGGCATCCTCCACGGCCTCGACCACCGGCACACCGGCAAGGTGGAACGCATCGACACGGATTTCCTCCAACAACTCGTCAGCTCGGGAATCATCCCCGTCATTCCGCCGCTCGGGTTCGACGGAGAGGGGAAAACCTTCCGCGTGAACTCCGACACCGTCGCGTTGGAAGTCGCCGAAGCCCTCCACGCGACCAAGCTCATCTACGTCACGACGGCCGACGGGATCATCCATCAGGGCAAAGTCGTGCGGCATCTGCCCGTGGCCCAGCTCGACGCCATGCTCTCGAAGGGCAAGGCCGACTTCTCCCCCGAGATCTTCACCAAGGCCCAGTCCGCCGCGACCGCCTGCCGCAATGGCATCGCCCGCGTCCACATCATCAACGGCAAGGAAGACGAGGGATTGCTGGCCGAGATGTTCTCCAACGAAGGCGTCGGCACGATGGTCTACGCCAACGAATACGAAAAGATCCGCCGCGCGCAGAAGAAGGACGTCGCCGCCATCCTCAAGATCACCCAGTCCGCCGTGGACTCCGAGGAACTCGTCCGCCGCACCAAGGCGACGCTCGAAAAGCAGATCGGCGAATACTACCTCTACGAGATCGACCGCAACCCGGTCGCCTGCGTCGCCCTGCATCTCTACCCGGAGCAGAACAAGGGCGAACTCGCCTGCCTCTTCGTCGCCCCCACGCACGAGAACCAGGGCATCGGCAAGAAGCTCATCCAGTTCGTCGAGAACAAATCCCGCGAACTCCATCTCGACGCGCTCCTCACCCTCTCCACGCAGGCCTTCACCTACTTCCAGACCAAGGGCGGTTTCAGCGAGGGCACACCTGAGGATCTCCCGCCCGTCCGCCGCGACAAATACGACTCCAGCGGCAGGAACTCCAAGGTGCTCGTGAAGCGGCTGAAGGCCGTGTAAGCCCGGTCCACCGCGAACGACCCATGATCGCGGTAAGGCTTGGGTCAAGGCGGGCTCAACCTCACGCGGAAAACGCGTTGAGCCGGTTCAAGCATCATGGAGGGAAGCTCCACCTCGCGCGGCGCGAGGCGAAACTCCGGAAAGGCGTGGGGCTACAACCCGGTGTCCATCGCGCGGTTCAACCAGCGGTTCGGCCGCACCGGACTCCCAGCGACCACGGGCTCTTCCTGGCTGCAATTCCGGCGTGATCAGGTCACAAGCCTGGGCAGGAAAGTCTACCTCCACGCCGCCGCCCTCAAACCGCAGGCGAAGATTTCGGCGGACACGATCTGCTTCGCGCCCGGCGTCACCACCGCCTCGCAGTGGACTAACAGCGCCGCAGACTACACGGACAAGCTCCAAGATTGGCGGAGCTGGACGGAAGAAGGGATCATCGATCTGAACATTCCCATGCTGTATTTCGACCACGTCCTGTATGGCAGCGCGTTGCCGAACTGGTCGACCTTCGCGAAGAACCACCAGTTCAACCGCCACACCGCACTCGGTCCCGGCATCTCCCTCAACACGGTCTCGAACACGTTCCACCAGGCCCGCACGGCCCGTCGGCCCGCGCCATCGACGACCAACACCATCAGCGCGGGCGCGGTCACCACAGTCGATCTGCAACTGCCCATCCCGGTCCCGCCGCAAGTGGTCACGCCACGGCCCGTGATCCAGTCGATCGGCTTCGTCGACCAAACCCAGGTCGCCCTGGCTTGGTCGTCCACTCCCGGCTTTCGATACCGCGTCGAAGCGAACGGCGATGCGAACGGCGGTTGGTGGGTCGAAGTGTCCGGCCTGTTGGAGGCGCTGCAGTCCAGCATGTCCGCGAACGGTGTGGTCAATCCCGGCACGCCTTTCTTGCAGATCGGGTGCCTGCCTCCGACGTCGCCGTAGCCGCCGAATCGGCCTGTCACCGAAAGGGATTTGCCAACCCCTTTCCGGATCCAAACCCGGCTGTTGCGAGCGAGTGCCGGTTGGTTACGATGCCGGCATGAATCCCACCGGAGTCCGTCCTTGGATCGTCGGCGTCTGCATGCTTTCGGCCGGGCTGACAGGAGGATACTTCGCCGGCCGCGCCGGCACCGGAGCGACGCCCAACAGCGGCACCCTTTCGGAACCGACGACGACACCCGCCGCCACGACGTTTGCCAAGAAGGGCGACAAGCCAGCACGCACCAAGACCACGGCCAGCAACGCGCCCCGGTCGGTCGATGAAATCGTGGCGAAACTGCGGCTAGTGCTCGGCCAGGGAAACTACCAGCGCATCATGCAGAACGTTCTCGAGGCGGCCCAGCAGCTCGCCCCGGCCGACGTTCCCGCAGTGCTCGCGCAGCTCAGAGGCCAGTCCGGACAGCAGAATTTCTACGCCGTTCTCAGCGTCCTGATCCCCCGCTGGGCAGAAGCGGATCCCGAGGCGGCGCTCGCCTATGCGAAGACGCTCACCCGGACGAACGAAAAGCAGGTCGCGATGACGGCGGTTTTCTCCGGTTGGGCCCGACGGGATGTGGACGCGGCGATGGCGGCGGTGGAAGGACTCAAGACCAACGAAGAGCGACGCGCTGCCTGGTCCGCGATCCTGCCGGAACTGGCCCAGAAATCACCGGAACGCGCGCTGGAGCTGCACCTGAAGAACCTGGCCAAAGGCGACAGCCAGTTCGGCTACAACTACGGATCGATCCAAGCCATCTTCAACACCTGGGCGCAAACCGACCCCGCGGCCGCGGCGGCGCGGGCCATGCAACTGACTTCGCGCGACCGCGACATGGCCCTCAGCGGCATCGCGGCGCAGTGGGCTTCGAAGGATCTGCAGGGTGCGCTCACGTGGTCGCAGGGACTGCCCGAGGGGAACGCGAAACGAAATGCCACGCGGGTCGTGTTGGGTGAAATGGCCAATCAGGATCCCCAGGCCGCCGCCACTTACGCACTGACCCTCAAGGGCACGGCCCAGCAGGAAGCCATGTCGTCCGTCGCCGCGTCGTGGGGCCAGACCGACTTCACCGGCGCCCTTGCCTGGTCCCAGAATTTGACGGACCCGAAAGCACGGGAACGCGCCCTGCAAGCCCTCGGACCCGAGTGGACC
>CANJSG010000269.1 GCA_947476875.1 Verrucomicrobiota bacterium
AATGGCGGAAGGAGTTTCCCGATCGCCGTCCCGGGGCTGTGACCAACTTCCAGAACATGGTCCGCGCCTATTGGGGCACTGTTCTCAGCGTCGACGACAGCGTCGGCCGGCTCGTGGCACACCTGAAGGCGACCGGCCAGTTCGACAACACCCTCATCGTGTTCATGGGCGACAACGGCCTGCTCGAAGGCGAGCACGGCATGGTCGACAAGCGCACGATGCACGAGCCCAGCATCCGCATCCCGATCATCGCGTGCGGACCGGGCCTGCCGAAACGGTGGGTCGCCCAGGGACAGGTCCTCGCCATGGACATCGCTCCCAGCATCCTCGACCTCTGCGGTGCCAGGGAGATGGCGGGCATCCAGGGCCGGTCGTGGAAGGCTCTCGTCTCGGGCAAGGAGGAGAACTGGCGGTCGGCGTGGTTCTACGAATACAACTATGAGAAGCAGTTCCCCTACACGCCGAACATCCGTGGCATCCGCACCGACCGCTGGAAGTTCATCCGGTATCCGCACGGAGACGGTTCGCCCGACAAGCACTTGGCCGAGCTCTACGACCTGTCGAGCGACCCCAAGGAACTCGTCAACCTCGCCCAGAATCCCAAACACGCCTCCACGCGGAAGCGGTTGGAGAAGCAGTTGGCGGATCTGCTCAAAGCCGAAGAGTTGACGCTGGAAACGGACAAGATGCCCCTCGACGAAGGCATCAAGGCTGCGCTGCCGGACAAGAAGATCCGGTGAGCGCCTTATTCGAGGGTTAGGGCCTCCGGGATTGTTGCCCCTCGTTGTCAGCCGCTCTACGACTTCGATTCCCGCCGGAACGCTTCGGCGATGATCGAGATGCTGTGCTGGCAATCGGGCTTGGCTTCGTCTTTGGATGCAGCCAGGCCGACACGGAGCTGGGCGATGCAGCCAGGGTTTGCGGAGAGCAGCACGGACGCCTTGGTCGCGGTCACGTGGCCCAACTTGCGGTCGAGGAGTTTTCCCGCCATCTCCGGTTGGGTGAGATTGTAGATGCCCGCGCTGCCGCAGCACCAGTTGGCCTCGGCGAGTTCCGTCACTTTGATGCCCGGCAGAGCCTTGAGGAGCTGGCGCGGTTGGTTGGTGATTTTCTGGCCGTGGCAGAGGTGGCAACTGTCGTGATAGGTCACGGTCACCTCTTCGCCGGCCGCGACCGGCCCCGACTTGGGCGGCGTGAAGCCGATTTCCACCAGCCATTCGTGGATGTCCTTCACCTTGCGATCCCAGGCATGTGCGCGTTCGAGATAGGCGGGATCGTCCTCCAGCAAGGTCGCGTAGTGCTTGAGATGCGAGCCGCAGCCGCCGGCGTTGGTGATGATCGCGTCGAACTGGTCCGGGGGAAACTGGTCGATGTTGCGCCGCGCGAGGATGCGGGCGAGATCCCACTCGCCGTTGTGGGCATGGAGCGAGCCGCAGCAGTTCTGGTGGGCCGGTGTGACGACGTCGCAGCCTTGGCGGGCGAGGACTTCGACGGTGTCGAGGTTCACGTCGCTGAACATCAGGTCCTGCGCGCAGCCCGTGAGCATGGCGACGCGATGGCGTCGCGAACCGAGCGCGGGGGTGAACGGCGCGATCAAATCGGCCGAGAATTGGGCGCACACCGCCGGAGTCATGGCCTCCAGTTCCTGGAGGCGTTTGGGGAGCACCCGGGTGAGGCGCAGTTTGCGGATCAGCGACTGGAAACCCATCTCCTGCCAGAAGCGGATCAGGCGGCCTAGCAGTTGGAGCCGGCCGAGGTCCATGAAGAGCCAGTTCAACGTGAGTCCGCGGATCACGTTTCGCTTTGGCGACGAAAGAACACGGCTTTCCTCCACGTCGGCACGGGCTTTCTCGAACAGTTCGGCGTAGTTCACGCCAGCGGGGCAGGCGGTCTGGCAGGCGAGGCAACCGAGGCAGAAATACATCTCCTCGCCGAAGGCCTCGGTGATCGTGAGGCGGTCGTCGGCCACGGCGCGCATGAGGGCGATGCGGCCACGCGGGCTGTTGCGTTCGAGTTTGGTGTCGTCGTAGGTCGGGCAGGTGGGCAGGCACATGCCGCAATGCATGCACTGCTGCACGACGGAGTAGTCGAGGTCCTTCAGATGTGATTTTACGGCCGGCACGGAAGGAAGTTGGAGTAGCGCGGCGGGAATGCCAATTCGGACCGTCGAAGTTTCCTCTACTGGAGGTTCACGGGATCGATGTCGACGGACATCGAGACATCGTCGGGCAACTGGGTCTTCTGCAGATGATCGTTCAGCCGCTTGCTCAGCCGGCTCATCTGGCCGACGCGCAGCATGATCTGGAAACGGTAGTTCTTCTCGGCCTTGGCCAACGGGGCGGGGGCGGGGCCGGAGATCGTGAGGTCGGGAAAGTCCTTCACCAGCGCATCGAGTTCCTTGCGGAAATGGTTCGCCGTGAACTCGGCCTTCTCCTCGCTACGGCTGCGGAAGGTCAGCAACGCGATTCGCGAGAACGGCGGATAACGGAGCTGCTCGCGGAACTCGATCTCCTGTTCGTAGAAGCCGAGGAAGTCATGGCGCCGCGCGTATTGGATCGACGGATGGAACGGCGTGAAGGCCTGCACCCAGACCTCGCCCTCGATGTCGCCGCGTCCGGCCCGTCCGGCGACCTGGGTGAGAAGCTGGAAGGTCCGTTCGCCCGCGCGGAAGTCTGGAATGTGCAGCCCGAGGTCGGCGTGGATGATCCCCACCAGAGTGACGTTCGGAAAATGAAGGCCCTTCGCGATCATCTGCGTGCCGACGAGGATATCGATCTTGCCCGTGCGGAAGTCCCCGAGGATGCGGCGGAAGTCGTCCTTTCTCTTCAACGTGTCCGAATCCATCCGGCTGATGCGCGCGTGCGGGAACAGGCGGGTCAACGTGGATTCCACCTTCTCCGTTCCGAGCCCGGCGAAACGGATGGCCGGATTCCGGCAAGTCTTCTCGGGACACACCGTCGGTGCAGCGGCTTCGTGCCGGCAGATATGGCAGCAGAGCTTCTGTTCGGCGCGGTGGTAGGTGAGCGAGACGCTGCAGTTCGGGCACTGCGCGATGTAGCCGCACTGCGGACACTGGAGCGACGTCGCGTAGCCTCGACGGTTCAAGAAAAGCATGACCTGCTCCTTCTTCTCCAAGCGTTGCAGGATGGCCTCCTTCAACTGCGGCGACAGGACGGTTTGGTCCTTCTGCTTCTTGGCCGTCTGCCGCATGTCGACGATGCGGACGATCGGCAGCTTGGCGTTGTCCGCGCGTTGGGGGAGCTCGAGCAGGCGATATTTGCCCTTCTTCGCGTTGTGGTAGCTCTCGAGGGACGGCGTCGCGCTGCCGAGCACCACGACCGCTTCCTCCGCCAGCCCGCGCACCACGGCCACGTCGCGGGCGTTGTAGCGCGGGGCTTCTTCCTGCTTGTAGGAATTCTCGTGCTCCTCATCGACGATGATGAGCCCGAGAGGATCGACCGGCGCGAAAATTGCCGAGCGCGCGCCGATGACGATCCGGGCGCGGCCCTTCCGGATCTTGTGCCACTCGTCATGCCGCTCCCCTGCGGAAAGGTGGCTGTGCAACACCGCGACCTGCGTCTGTTGGGGTCCCGAACTGAACCGCGCCTTGAACCGCTCCACCGTCTGCGGCGTCAGCGAAATCTCCGGCACCAGCACGATCGCGCCCTTGCCCATCTCCAATGTCCGCGCGATGGCCTGGAGATAGACCTCCGTCTTCCCCGAGCCCGTGACGCCGTGGAGCAGGAAGGTGTTTGGTCGGGTAGCGCAGGCCTCCGGCCTGCTGTTCCGGGCCTCCGGCCCGGAACGGACTGTGGCATCCGCACGAAGTAACGGTGCCGGAGAAACCGACGCTCCCGCCTCTCGGCTCTGCGTCAGCACTGGCTGGCCCGGGACGATCGTTCCAGATCCTGGCCGCTCCACGCTTTCCGGCGGGACGCCGGAAAGGGCAGGCCGGAGGCCTGCGCCACCCTCAGGAGTCCAGATGAACGGATACTCGTCCATCGGTCCGACCAAGCCTGCCTCTCTCGGATTGTTCCAGATGTAGTTCCACTTCTCGTGAAGATCGGTCTCGGAGCGGATCATGCGATCAAACGACTCCACTTCCCAGAGCGCGCCAGTCCGGTTCATCGCCTTATTCGCAGCATGCGCGGAGAATGACTTGATGCTATGGAGCAGTTCCGTGAGCGAATGGACTTCGCCCCAAGAATCCTTGATCGGCAACGGCTGGATCAACAGGTGGACGTGATCCGGCATGACGCAGGCGATGAAGCATCTCAGGCTGTTCGCATGCCAGAAGTGGCAGGCTTCAAGGGCGGCGGCGCGGGCCTCTTGGGACAACACGACGGTCGGACGAGTCCGCCAAGTG
>CANJSG010000270.1 GCA_947476875.1 Verrucomicrobiota bacterium
CTTGGATCTCCGATATTCTCCGATAGCTTCAGTTACCCGGACGGCAATTTGGTGGGCCAAGGAGGATGGAGTCAGCAAGGCTCTACTGTCACCTCCCCCATCCAAGTCACCAGTGAAGGCGCACGGCTTGGATCGAGTGGTCAGGACGGAACGAAACTTCTGAATTCCACCCTCACCCTTTCGAGCGGAACAACCTTTTACTACGGCCTCAAACTCAACGTTTCATCGGCTGGAACTGGTGATTACTTCCTGAATTTTCTGAGTGCGGCAAACAGCTCTTTCTTTGGCCGAGTATACGTGAAAGCCACGGGAGGGGGATTTGTTCTCGGCTACTTGGAAGCGCAGGGCGGCATCGCAGTCGCGACCTACGGTTCAACCGTGCTTGGATTCAACACAGACTACCGTGTCGTCGTCGCTTACAATTCGTTGAGCGGCGCGTTGAATAATTCCGCTGCTGTCTACGTGGATCCGAGCAATACAGGTGTCGAAAGTGCCAATAGTGCTTACCTGACCGACTCATGGACATCGAGCACTGCTGAGCCGGGGCAGGTGACGGCTTTGGTCCTTCGGCAAGGAGATTTGGGTTCAGCTCCGTCCATCCTCATCGACGACCTGTCTGCAGGAACCTTGTTTTCCGACGCGGCCTTGTTTCCAACCGTCACGCCGGTGCCCGAAGTCAGCGTGATCGGCGTGGTGGGATTTGGGGTGATCGCCTTGGGCTACGTGGTTCGCAGGCGTCGCTAGTCGGTGGCCGATTTACGGGGTGCCCTTGATCAATGGTTGCCCGCTTTAGAGCATCACTTCGTAACGCAGGAACAAATCGCCCTGCTTCGTCTTCGAAGCGACCAGCTTGAGCTGGCATGCGCTGGCGAGGTCTTGGAAACCCTGGCCGTCGGATATGGTCGCGGCACCGCTTCCGCCGCTGATGACCGGGCAGATCGTCAGGTTCACTTCATCCACAAGGCCGGCGCGGAACATGGCGTCGTTCAAGGAACCGCCGCCTTCGCAGAGGAGCCGTTTCACCTTCCACTTCGTCCGCAGCCAACGCAGGGCAGCGGCGAGGTCCAACTCATCCGTGCCGGCACTGAGGACTTCATCGGCAACGGATCGGAGCTTCTTCATCCGGGCCGGTGTCACTCCTTCGCGGGTCAGGATGATCAGCGGAGAACGACGGTCACGGAAGACGGCCGCGTCCGGATCAATGGTGCCGCTGCCGGAGACGATGATGCGTAGGTTGAACTCGGCCAGGCCCCGGCGCTTGCGGAGTCCGCGCCATTTCTCCACCCCCGGTCCCATCGTGATCGCGTTCAGGTCGGCCGTGCGCGCGCCATTCATGACCGCATCCACGGTGGAGCGGAGGCGGTATAGGTTCTCCTCATCCGCCGGGCTGCCGAAGGACGAGACGACGCGGTTGGCCGTGGCCGTCTTGCCGTCGGCCGTCATCGCCATGTTGACCAGCACGTAGGGACGCCACGCGGGCGCACGGTGGAGCGGTTTCATGCGAGGAACATGGCGTCGCCGTAGCTGAAGAACCGGTAACGCTCGCGCACCGCCTCCGCGTAGGCCGCGATGACCCGGTCGCGTCCGGCGGTGGCCTCGACTTGATCGGCGAACGCGCTCACCAGCATGAGCAGCGTGGACTTGGGCAAATGGAAGTTGGTCACGAGCGCATCGACACATCGGAACCGATACGGCGGATGGATGAAGATGCTCGTTCGGCCGGCTCCGGCGGTCACGGCACCGGTGGGCGAAAGGGCCGCGCTGGATTCCAGCACACGCACGCTCGTTGTTCCCACGGCAACCACGCGGCCTCCGTTTGCTTTTGTCGCGGCGATGGCGGCCGCGGTGGTGTCGCTGACGGAGAACCGTTCCTCGTGCATGCGGTGGTCGGCGAGGTCGTCGGCTTTAACAGGCGCGAACGTCCCGATGCCGACATGCAACGTGACGAAGGCCGTCTGGATCCTCGCCGATCGAACCCGCGCGAGCAGTTCGGGCGTGAAGTGAAGCCCGGCCGTGGGTGCGGCGATGGATCCGGCCTGCTGGGCGTAGATCGTCTGGTAACGTTCCTTGTCGGTCGCGCTGCTCGCTCCGGCGGCGCGTTCGATGTAGGGCGGCAGGGGGATCTCGCCGCAGGTCTCGGCCAGTTCGAGGATGTCGTGGTGGCCATGCACCCTCACGCGGCGATGGCCTTCGGCGTTGACCTCCGTGACTTCGACGAAGGCGCCGTTCGGTTGGCCGGCGAGGTCGAGCAGGTCGACGCGTTTGCCGACGGGCGCGCGTTTCCCGGGGCGAATCATCGTCCACCAGTCGTTCCGTCCCATTTCATCGCAGAGAAGGATCTCGAACTTGCCGCCCGTGACCGGATCGCGGCCGCGAAGCCGGGCCGGGAAGACCTTGGAATCGTTCATCACCAGCAGGTCGCCCGGACGGAGGTAATCGAGGATGTCCGCGAAGCGCCGGTGGTCGATGTGTCCGCTGTCGCGATGGAACACGAGCAGGCGCGACTGGTCCCGGATTGGGGCCGGATGTTGCGCGATCAGATCCTCGGGCAGCGGATAGTCGAAATCGCTCGTGCGCATAGGCAGGCAGGTGGAGCGAGTCGCGCTGCGACTCGCTGCCCAGCCGCAGCGCGGCTGGGCCCACATGGTCAGCGGGCCATCAGCTCTTCGATCTCGTCGACCTCGACGGGCACGCCTTCCATCAGGTTGATCTGGCCGTCGGCGGTGATGACGACGTCGTCCTCGAGCCGGACGGCGAAGCCCTCTTCCGGAATGTAGATGCCCGGTTCCACCGTCATGACCCAGCCGGGCTGCATCGGCTGGCCGACGAGCTGGACATCGTGGACGTCGAGTCCGAGCGGGTGGCCGACGCCGTGCATGAAATACTTCTTCAAGGCCGGCTTGTCGGGGTCCTGCTTCTTGATGTCGCGGGTCTTGATCAGCCCGAGGTCGAGGAGTTCTTCCTGCATCATGAGCTCCGCCTCCTTCTGCCAATTCTTCGGCAGCTTGCCGGGCGTCAGGTTCTTCGTGCAGCCGCGCATCACCCGCAGGACGGCGTTGTAGATCTGTTTTTGGCGACGGGTGAACTTGCCGTTGACCGGGATCGTGCGGGTCAGGTCCGCGTTGTAGTTCGCGTAGCTGGCGGCGACGTCGAGCAGCAGGAGATCGCCGTTTTTGCAGGGAAGGTTGTTGTCGATGTAGTGCAGGATGTTCGCGTTCATTCCCGAAGCGATGATCGGGGCGTAGGCGAAACGGCCGCGGCGACGGATGAATTCGTGGGCGAACTCCGCCTCGACTTCGCGTTCGTTGACACCGGGTTTGACGAAACGCGCGACGCGTTCAAAGCCCGCGTTGGTCGACGCGACGGCCTCCTTGATCAGGTCGAGTTCCAGGTCCGACTTCACGGGACGCAGGCCATAGAGCAGGCGGGCGAGGCGGTGATACCGGTGGAGCGGCCAGGTCTTCTGCGTGTCGCGGATGAACCGGTCGTCGCGCGAGTCGTGCTCGAGGACGGCGCGGCGATGTTCGTTGGCGTTGAGGTAGACGTTCTCCACCTCGCACATGAGCATCCGATGGATCGTGGGAAACTCCGAAAGCCACTTCACGTTCTTGATGCCGCTGGCGGTCTGCGCTTCCTGCTTGGTGAGCTTGTGGCCTTCCCACCGCGCGATGTGGTCGTTGGTTTCGCGCAGGAAAAGGATCTCGCGCATCTTCTCGTCGTGCGCGTCGGGCGCGAGCAACAGGATGCTTTCCTCCTGCTCCACGCCGCTGAGGTAGAAGAGGTCCGAGTTCGGGTAGAACGGGCCCGTGCCGTCGGAATTGGTCGTGACCAGATCGTTGGCGTTCACGACGGCCAGCGAGTCCGGCAGGAGCAGCTTGGTCAGCCGCTCGCGGTTTTGGACGAAGAGTTTGGAATCGATCGGCGCGTGTCTCATGCGGATAAGGTGGGGAAAAGCTGGCAGGCGAACGGCACGAGTGCAACGCCGCGGAACGATCCCCAACGGCCGGCGACTACTCGGGCTTCTTGTCTTTGTTCGCCCGCCGCTTTGCCTCCAATAGGCGGCTCGTCGTGGATTCCTGGGGCGCGGCCGGCTTGGCAGGGCCTGGTGATGCGGTTGGCGCCTTGGGCTTCTCTTCGGAAGCAGGTTGGCCGGCGGCGGCCACGGCTTCTTTCGTCGGCTCGGGTGGACGCCAAGTCGGCTTGGAGATGATGGGCGCGTCCGATCCTTTGGCCTGCGTTTGAGTGCGCACCTGGTCGCGGCGTTGGAGCAGGGCGCCGAGAGAGGCATCCGAAGGCAACTGAGCCGCGGGCGTGCGGCTGAACTTCCGGAGGAACTTCTTCACCGCCTTCATGACTTCCAC
>CANJSG010000271.1 GCA_947476875.1 Verrucomicrobiota bacterium
CCCTGAAGCTCGACGGCAGCGAGACCTACGACATCGTGGGCCTCGACGCGAACCTCAAGCCCCAGCAGGACCTCACGCTCAAGATCACCCGCAAGGACGGCACTGTGGAAAACATCGTCGTCGCCTGCCGCATCGATACCCCCATCGAGATTGATTACTACCAGCACGGCGGGATTTTGCCGTTTGTGTTGCGCCAGTTGGTCGCGAAGGCGTAACGCACCCGCCAAGAAATCTTTCACGCGAAGCGCCGGAGTCTTCTCCGGCCCTTTTCATTTGGAGGGCTCCCTCCAGAACCGCTGCATCTCGAGGAAGGTGAACGAGGCCGACCAACCGAGGAGCACCCAGCCGTTCAGCGCCTCGGTCGCCGCGATGAAACGGATCGGGCCGACGGGCACAAAGTCCCCGTAGCCGACGGTGGTGTAGGTGACGAACGAGAAGTAGACGTAGTCCAACCACCCCAGCGCCGCGGGCACGGAAGAATACACCAGGTGCCCGAGTGCACCTATCCCGTCCACAAACCCATAGGCCGCCGAATAGATCCACACCTCGACGGTGTGCGTCGCGAACAGGCCGAGGATGAGGACCAGCACGCGGACGCGATGCAGCGCGGTCATGCGGGACAGAAGCACGGAGAGAATCCTCAGCACCTCGTAGTGCAACAGCACGCAGACGATCACAAGGCCGACGCAGATCGCAGCGATGAGCACCTGCCCCTGCGGCAGTAGAGGTTCCACCGCGGCGAACAGCGCGCCGGATGGAACGATGGAGTCCGCGTGTCTCATCCTCTTGGCGGGCGCCCACCGCAGCGGGCCTCAGTGTTTGTGCTCGGTCGTGGCGGATTTGGCATGCTCCGCCGCGGTGTGACCGCACATCGCGCACTTGGCCGAATCGGCCGCGGAAGGCTTCATCATCTTGCAGGCACATTTGCCGCAGGCCATCCCGTGGCCGCCGGCCGAGGCGCAACCGGCAAGGACGAGGGCGGCGGAAGTGATCAGGAGAAGAAGGGTGGCTTTCATGCGGCCAACCTCATCTCGTCGTTCCGGTGGCGCTACGCGTCGTTTGGCGGACGCCGGACAATTCTTGACCTAGGAGGTCACCGGCCGGTTTCGCGGTTGAAACAGCCGGGCCGTCGGATTCTTGTCATGTGAGTTCCAAGACTCGCCCAAATGAAAACCCGCCTCCCGTCCGTAGCCTTCATTGCCGCGTTGGCCGGACTCCTGCATTCGCCGGTCGCTGCGGCGCAGTTCACCGTCGACGGACGGAAGTTCACCGTGCCCGCCGGTTTCATCGTGGAACGCGTCGCGACGACCAACCTCGTCCAGCGGCCCGTCAGTGGGAGCATCGACGATCGCGGCCGGCTCTACGTCACCGATTCCTCCGGCTCGAATCTCCCGCCCGCCGAGCAGCTCAAGAACCCCACGCATCGCGTCCTGCGCCTGGAGGACACCAACGGCGACGGCATCTACGACAAGTCGGTCGTCTTCGCGGACAAGGTCATGTTCCCGCAGGGCTGCCTCTGGCACGCCGGCTCCGTCTATGTCGCGGGACCGCCGAGCATCTGGAAGTTCACCGACACCGACGGCGACGGCGTGGCCGACAAACGCGAGGAATGGTTCAACGGCGGCACGCTCACCGGCTGCGCCAACGACATCCACGGCCCCTATCTCGGGCCCGATGGCTTCCTCTACTGGACCAAGGGCGCCTTCTCCGAACAGACCCACACGCTCGGCGACGGCTCCGTGCTGAAGGACCGCGCCGCACACATCTTCCGCCGTCGACCGGACGGCACCGGCATGGGCGTCGTCATGACCGGCGGCATGGACAACCCGGTGGAAGTCGCCTTCTCGCGCGAGGGCGAAGTCTTCTTCACCAGCACCTTCATCGACTTCAGCCAACCGGGCTTCCGCGACGGCATCGGCCACGCGACCTACGGCGCCGTCTTCGGCAAGGAGAACGACGTGCTAAACGACCGCGCGGTGAAGCGCACCGGACCAAAGCTGACGCAGCCCTTCATCCAGTTCGGCGCCGGAGCACCCAGCGGGCTTTGCCGCTACGAGAGCGATGTCTTCGGCGCGGGCTACAAGGACAACCTCTTCGCCTCGCTCTTCAACCTGCACAAGATCACCCGCCACGAGCTCTGTCCCAACGGCGCGACCTACGCCAGCACCGACAGCGATTTCCTCGTGAGCGACGACGTGGACTTCCATCCCACCGACGTGCTCGAGGACGGCGACGGCAGCCTGCTCGTGATCGACACCGGCGGCTGGTATAAGCTCTGTTGCCCCAGCTCCCAACTCGCCAAGCCCGACGTCTTCGGCGCGATCTACCGCGTGCGGAAAGCGGATGCGAAGAAGGTCAAAGACCCGCACGGCTTGCAGACGAAGTTCGGAGAATTGAAGCCCGTCCAACTGGCGACGATGCTTGGCGATCCAAGGCCGGTGGTGCGGAGCAAGGCGGCAGATGAGTTGGTGATCCGCGGCGACGGGGCAATTCAGGTGATTTCAGAAACCGCTGCGGCTTCGACAAACATCGACTTGATTTGCCAATCCGCCTTTGTCTTGGGGCGGATTGGAATCAGGAACGGCTTGCTGGCTTTGAATGAATTGTTCCTGTTCAAGCCGCCACTACCGTGGGACGACACAACAACCAGCGCCCGGCACCATGCGGCGCTAAAAAGCCTCAGTGCCAACCCAGTTCAAGGGCTCGACTTCCAACTCACTGGCCGCCTGACACAGCTTCTTGTCCTCGGGTCCCCTCTGCTCCACCCGACGATCATAGAACTCGCTGCCCAGGGCAGCGACAAAGACCTGACCGCTTCATTGCTGCTGACGATGAACAACGATTCAGTTCAGCAAGCTGCGACCCTGAGTGGACTGCTTAACCGCAGTCGCTCATCCGAAATACGTGACGCACTTTCCTGGATGTTTAATACCGACCCCAACCCAAAATCCCGCCGATCTCCAACCGCTCTCTCGAACGTGTTCGCTCATCCAATGGTCTCGAAGACAATCGCGTTTTCCTTGGCCGCCTTGGATGGAGTTCACGACTCAGACCTCCGCCCCGACGAGGTCGCCCCTTCGTTGACCTCCACCAACCAAACTCTCAGGGAAACGGCGCAATGGATTGTCGGGCGGCATCCGGAGTGGAGCGGCGAACTGGCCGGCTGGTTCCGGCAGCAGCTCACGTCCTCGAACACGGCGGTCGTTTCCCAGCTCGGCATCCTCACCAAGTCCGACGCCGGGCAACAGCTCCTCGCCGAAGCTGTGACCAACTCGATCTTCGGTCCCGAGACCCGCGTCGCCGCCCTGAACGCCATCGCCGGCGCCGGGTTGAAGACGCCACCCGCCGTCTGGCGCGATGCGGTCCAAAGCGCGCTTGGCTCACCTTCCCTCGCAGCGGTGAAGGCTGCTCGGACTTTCTCAGGTGACGCAGCTGTCCAGCAGTCGCTAAGCAGCATCGCGATCGACACACGTTTCCCTGATGGCCTCCGGCTCGAAGCACTCGGTTCCCTGCCGACGGGTTCGGCGCTGGACGGCTCGAGCGTTGGTTTCCTGAAGACCAAGCTGGGTTCCACCAACACTCCCCTCACCCGCACCGCAGCCGCGACGACGCTGGCCAAGGCCAAGTTAAACGAGAATCAGCGGCTGGAGCTGGCGGGCTTGGTCGGCGGCGTGGGACCGCTGGAGTTGCCGCGTCTGCTGGCGGCGTTCGAGTCCGGACCAACGGAGCCGGTAGGCCTGAAACTGCTAGCCTCGCTGAAGGACTCGTCGGCCGCGAAGAGTTTGCCGGTGTCGGCGTGGAAGGCGGTGTTCGCCAAGTTCCCGGCCACCGTGAAGCAGGCGTCGGAACCATTCCTCGCCGGTTTGGACGCGGAAGCGCCGAAGCAGGCGGCGCGATTGGAATCACTGATCGCCGAACTGAAGACGTTGAAGGGCGATGTGCGGCGCGGACAGGCGGTCTTCAACAGCGCCAAGGCGGCGTGCGCGGCCTGCCATCGCATCGGTTACCTCGGCGGCAAGCTCGGTCCGGACCTGACGAGCATCGGCCAGGCGCGGACGGAGCGGGATCTTCTGGAAGCCATCGTCTACCCGAGCGCGAGCTTCGTGCGGAGCTACGAACCGGTGGTGGCGACGCGGAAGGACGGCGAGGAGATCGCGGGCGTGCTGCGGCGCGACGGCGCGGACGAAATCGTCATCGGCACCGGGCCTGAAACGGAAACGACCATCCGCCGAAGCGACATCACGGATCTACGACCCGGCACGGTCAGCGTGATGC
>CANJSG010000272.1 GCA_947476875.1 Verrucomicrobiota bacterium
ACCAATGAACTGAGGGCCATCGGCGGCAGCGCGCTCACGATGTCGTTCAACCAGACCGGCCTCCCTGGCCAAGGTCTCCCCGGCGACGTGGTATTGGCTCCCTCAGTGCCTGTCGGCGTTACAGACATCAGTGTGCTGGGAACTAATGTGAACGGCCCACCGTTTTTCATGGCCGGTCAGCGCTACTATCTGGCGGTGAGCAACCTGAATCCAAACGTCACCAGCACATTCAGCATGCATGTGGTGTTTGATCGGATTCCGACGAACTCCTCGATCATTCCTGTCCTGACGAACGGCTTCACGGTCACCACCAATGTCGATCCTGTGGCGATTATCCAATACTTCGCCGTCGACATCTCGACCAATGCGATCGGGGCCGTGTTCGAGGTTTTGAATCCGAGCGGCGATGTCGACATGGTTATCCGGGATGATCTGCCTCTCCCCAATCCCGTGAATTTCCAGCTCATCGGGGCGAATCCAGGTGCCGTGAATGAACGGATCGTTGTGACATCCAACTCACTGCCCGTGAACATCCGGTCAGGGCGCTGGTATGTCGGTGTCTACAATGTCACGTCGTCCAACATCACCTACGGAGTCCGCGTAACTGAGGAGTATGCGTTCCCCGTGACCAACGTCGTGGACCTGGCCTTGAATACGCCGGTGGCGACGGTGGCAACGCCCGGCGGAGTAGTGACCAACTTCTACAGGCTGCGCCTGACCAACGCGGAGTCGGCGATCCTGTTCGAGATCAACAACCCGTCCGGCAATGTGGACCTGGTCATGAGGCGTGATGCCCTGCCAAGTTTGGCCACCTTCGATGCCATGAGCAGGCAGCTCACAAACATCTCTGATCAGATCATCGTGCGGACCAATGCGTTCCTCACCGACCTCAGGGGCGATTGGTATCTTGCGGTCCCGAACAACGAGACGAGCAACGTCACGTTCAGCATCCGTGCCAGCGTGGCCACGAACGGAATCCTGCAGAGCGCGAATCCTGCGACGACCAACATCCTGGCCAACGGCATCCCCGTTACCGTTACGGTGGCTCCGACAATCCTGGTAACGAACTATTTCCGGTTTACCGTCACCGACACCAACGCGGCTGTTTATTTCGAGGTCTACGACATGACGGGTGATGTGGATCTGCTGATCGGTCTGGGTGGCATCCCGTCCACGAACTTGAACCAGCTCAGCGCGCACTCGGGCACGGTCAACGAGTTCGTTCTCATCCGGACGAACTCCGCGATCGTGGCCGAAACCGTCATCTATCCGAACTTGAACGGCAGTTGGCTTCTCGCCGTGCCGAACTACGACGTGAATGCGGCCACGTTCACGATCCGGGCCACAACCAGCAATCCCGTCGGAATCGTCGTTCCTGGGGCACCGACCATCATCACGCCGCAGATCAATCTCGGGGCCGGCACCTACACGCTGACGTGGAACACGATTCCGGGAGAGCACTACCGGGTGGATACCTCGACGGACCTTGTGAATTGGACGCTCGGCATCTTGCCGCCCGGAGTCGTTACGGCGCCGGGATCGACAACTTCGTTGATTCTCAGCCTCGCCGTCCCGGCCGAACCAGCGTTCTTCTACCGCATCGTCCAGATCCCGTAGGTGCAGTTTGAATCCCCGAGAGCTCGGGTCCATTGTCGAATCGCATGCCGAAGGACAGCATCCGGGTCGAAGGTGCCCGCCAGCACAATCTGAAGAACATTTCCGTCACGATTCCCCGTGACAGGCTGGTTGTGATCACGGGCCTCAGCGGCTCTGGAAAATCTTCTCTCGCCTTCGATACGATCTACGCCGAAGGCCAACGCCGATACGTCGAATCCCTCTCGGTCCAAGCCCGGCAGGTTCTCGACCAGATGGAGAAGCCGGACGTCGATTCGATCGATGGACTCTCGCCGGCCATCGCGATCGAACAACGCGACAGCGGTTCCAATCCCCGATCCACCATCGCGACCACGACCGAGCTTTACGACCACCTCCGCGTGCTGTTCGCGAGCATTGGCCAGCAGCATTGCCCTGCCAGCGGCGTTCCCATCCACCGGCAGAGCCCGGGCGACATCGTCGCGAAGATTCTCGCTCTTCCGAACAAGTCGAGATTGATGCTGGGCGCTCCAGTGGTCTCAGGCCAGAAGGGCGAGTTCAGGGACGTCATCGAGAAGCTCGGCCGCGAAGGATTTGTCCGTATCCGGATCGATGGGGAAATCGTCGAGCTTGGTGCGAACTTCCGGGTTAAACTGGACGCCAAACAAACCCACTCGATCGAGGTCATCGTCGACCGCCTGCTCGTTGACGACAAGATCCGCGGCCGCCTGGTTGATTCTGTGGAAACGGCCCTGAAGTGGGGTGGCGGGGCCTTGGTGGCGCTTCATCAAGCGCCTGAGACACCGGCGGACACACGATGGAGTGAACTTAGACTGTCAACGCGATCCGTCAGCCCGGTGAGCGGTCTGAGTTTCGAGCCGGTCACGGCAAAACACTTCTCCTTCAACTCGCCGGCGGGCGCATGCCCGGTCTGCCATGGGCTGGGCCAGAAGATGGTCTTTGATCCGGCGCTCGCCGTGCCCGATGAGGAAAAGTCGCTTGAATCCGGCGCGGTCCTGCCGTGGCGACGCGGCGGCAAACGCATGGTCGTCTACTACAAGGCGCTTCTTCGCGGTATCGCGGCCCATGACGGCGTCAGCATGGAAACGCCCGTGAAGGACCTGTCGCCCGAGTTCCGCCACAAGCTGCTTTGGGGCACGGGTGCGGTCGAAGTGGACTTCACATTCTCCCGGGCCGGAAAACCTTCCAAGCTCACGAGGCCATTCGAGGGAGTGATTCCAAACCTCGAACGGCTCTACCAGGAAAGTGAAAGCGAGTTCACGCGGAACCGCCTGAAGGGTTTCATGAATCCGACCTTCTGCGACGCCTGCCATGGCCGCCGGTTGAAGCCCGAGATTCTGGCAGTGACTCTCGGCGGCGAAGCGGGGGCGAAGGCGTTCAAGCGCCGTCGCGGTCCGACGGATGCCGAGATTCCTGGTCTTTCGATCATGGACGTCTGCGGATTGTCGGTGGACGAAGCGGACACTTTCGTGGCCGGTCTCGTCCTGACTGCCAACCAGCGTAAGGTCGCGGGTGAACTTCTCCGTGGGATACGGGATCGACTCGGATTTCTCCGCAACGTCGGCCTGGGCTATCTCACGTTGAACCGCGAAAGCGCGACCCTGAGCGGCGGAGAGACCCAGCGAATCCGCCTTGCGACCCAGATCGGCGCCGGGCTCATGGGGGTTCTCTACATCCTCGACGAGCCCAGCATCGGCCTGCACCAGCGCGACAACGACCGGCTCATCCAGACGCTCGAACACCTGCGGGAGCTGGGCAACACCGTGATCGTCGTGGAACACGACGAGGACACCATGCGGCGCGCGGACTACCTCATCGACATGGGGCCCGGGGCCGGCGTCAACGGGGGCGAGATCGTCGCGGCGGGCACCTACGACGAGGTTTGCGCCAATCCGCGCTCGGTGACGGGCCGCTACCTCACGGGTGAAGACTCCATCCCGATTCCGAAAAACCGGCTCCAACCCGATAAGATCCGCGGATGGATCGAGGTTGTTGGAGCGACTGAGAACAACCTGAAAAATGTCGACGCCAAGTTTCCCATCGGCCTGTTCACCTGCGTGACCGGAGTCAGCGGATCCGGGAAGAGCACTCTCGTGAACGACATCCTGTGCCGCGCGCTCTTCCGCAAACTTTATGGCTCCAAGGAAACCCCGGGAACCCATCGAGGCTTGCATGGCTTCGAGTCCATCGACAAAGCCATCGTCATCGACCAGGCCCCGATCGGGAGAAGTCCGCGAAGCAATCCGGCGACCTTCACCGGCATCTTCAACGAGATCCGCGACCTCTTCGCCAAGTTGCCGACTGCCAAGGTGCGCGGCTACGGGCCGAGCCGTTTCAGTTTCAACGTGAAGGGCGGGCGATGCGAAAAGTGCCAGGGTGACGGCAGCATCAAGACGGAGATGCTCTTTCTTCCGCCGGTCTACGTGACCTGCGAGGCCTGCGGCGGACGGCGCTACAACCGGGAGACCCTTGAGATCAACTACAAGGGGATGAACATCGCCGATGTCCTCAACATGACCGTGGACGAGGCGGTGAGCTTCTTCCGCGCGCTTCCCAAAATCTACGAGCCCTGTCTCAAGCTGGCGGAGGTGGGACTTGGCTACATCAAGCTCGGACAAT
>CANJSG010000273.1 GCA_947476875.1 Verrucomicrobiota bacterium
CAAGAGTCCCGTGGGAAGCTCACGGCAATGGAACGACGAAAGCGTTGCCGCCGAAGCCGGAAAATCGTCAGCAAACCCTCGGGCGGCTCGGCAGGAGCCATCGCCCTACCTGCTCCTCAAGGGTGTCGACCTGGTTGCGCCAAGGTGAGGCATAGAGATGGTTGAGGCGGGGCAGGTCCGCGGCTTCCGCGAGATTTTCCTGCAGGGCATGGCGACACCGCCAACCCCATCTTGCCGCCGAACTGAGCGACTGCCGGACTGGACAACCCGTCCGACGGAAAGAAAGAGTCACGCAATGAGGATGAAGACCAACCAACGCCCGCCAACGGAGGCCGCATGGACGAAGTGGGAGCTTTTGTTGGTCGTCTTCGTAGTAGGCCTGTTGGCCGTCATGCTTGTGCCTGCCTTGCTCAAGTCGAAAGCTCGCTCCTCGCGGGTTGGCTGCGTCAACAACGTGAAACAGGTCAGCACCAGCCTGCGCTTGTTCGCCAACGACAACGACAGCCGCTATCCGGACGCGTCTACGAACATCACCTCGGCAACCGAACTCTGGAAACTGTTCCAAGTTGCCCAAAACGACATTTTCAGCCCTCGTGTTCTGGTGTGTCCCGATGACAAGGAACGCACGCCCGCCGCAGATTTTTTGACGGGATCGGGCAGTTCTTCCGAAAGCTTTGCCGATCCTTCGAAGCGCAACCTGGCCTTGAGTTACTTCTACGCCGCCGGTGCCGATGAAGCATCGCCGTCCCGGATTCTGATCGGCGACCGGAACCTGACCCGCGATCCCGCTCGTTCGGACGACTCCCCAGGCACGACCTTGCTGTCCGGCACGCAGCGGCTCGGTTCGACCAGGGAACAACTCAAGGGCCTTCGCTTTGCGGCCAAGCCCCACGAACGCTGGGGCAACCTCGCCTTCATGGACGGCAGCGCCCGGCAGCTCACCAGCGACAAACTCCGCGAAGCCCTCGGGAAAACCGGCGACACGAACAATCTCATCTGGCTGCCACAATAGCCGCGCCGCTGGCGCGGAATGACGAAGCACGAAGGCCAAAGGCCGAAGCCTTGGCCTGAAGCACCGGAGGAGCGGTCGGAGATCTTGCAGATCAAACGACGAAGCGGCCGGGCCGCCTGCGATGTCGGACGACGTTGCGATTGGTAGGGCGATGGCTCCTGCCGAGCCGCCCGAGAGTTTGCTGACGATTCTCCGGCTTCGGCGGCCACGCTTTCGTCGTTCGATTGCCCTGAGCTTCCGACGGGACGCTTGCCTGCACTCACACGCATTCGAGGCGGCTCGGCGGGAGCCTTCGCCCCACCACTTCGAGACTTCGTAGCCGCCGATGTGGATCGGCGCTGTTGTTCGGCACTTTCCGGACAACCGATCGCCAGCCCATCAGGCGAACAGTCTTCCGATCTTTCGCAGCACCGTCCCCGTCGCTTCGAGCCAGAGGCCGAAGACGGAGAGCAGATTGGCCTGGCCGGTCAGCAGCGGCAGCGCGACGAGGAGGACGAGGATGTTGCCGAGGAAGATGATCACGGCGGAGAAGAGGTAGCCCTGGCTGGTGATGTCCGACTGCCGCGTTTTCAACACGTGGAAGGTGAGCGTGGCGTGGAAGGCGTAGGCCGCGCCGAGCAGCAGATGGAACCAGGGCGACCAGCGGTTCCAGTCCCAGATGAGATGCCCGATGAGGAAGACGACCATCAGCAGAACGGCGTAGATGGGGAAGAAGTAGGGCGCGAGCGCGATGACGAAGTTGGACTTGCTCACGACCACGTGTCCGCCCTGCGAGGTGGCCTTGAACTTCTTCACCTTGCCGCCGAAGAGCCACGTCCAGACGGCGTGCGTCAGTTCATGCCCGACGACGTAGAGCCACATCGGCCTCGGCAAGGTGACAAAGACGACGACCCAGCAAGCCGCTCCGCCCAGCAGCGCCACCCACACGGAATCCGCCCGTCCCGTGCGTCCGACCACGAGGATCAATGCCTTCACCGCGCCGATGCAGAACGGCAGCAGAAGGACGGCGATGAGGGTCTTGGCCCATTTGGGCATGCGGTGAGTAGACGCCGGACAAGTGGCGGAAGGGAATTGGAAACGAACGGTGGTCCGACGGCGGTCACTTGAGTCGCCATTTCACCGACGTAAATGCTCGTCGAACCAGACGCCGAACTGACGGATGTCCCAGGGCATCGTCAGCCAGCCGTGGTCGCCGCCGGGATGCACCTTAACGGTCACTTCGCGGCCCAGCTTCCGCGCGGCCGACTGGAACCACTCCGACTGTTCGAGCGGCGTGAGCGTATCCGCATCGCCGTGATGGATCAGCACCGGGGGCAGGTTCGAAGTGATGTGGTAGATCGGGGACATCTCCCGACCGACGAGTTTCCACGCCGTCATGTTGGTCGCTTCGGGACCGAAGCCGTCGGCGTAGCTCCTCGGTGGACCGCCATCGCCGGGGTTCTCGCGTGACTTGCCCAGATTCAGGAAGTCGGTGACGGGATAAAAGATGGCGACCGCCTGGACGGCGCTGGTCTCGCGGTCGACCGGATCCGTGGCGTCCGGACGGCCCGGTCCGCCGCGCGTCGCGAGCATCAGGCCCAAGTGTCCGCCCGCGCTCCCGCCCGTGATTCCGAGCCGCTGCGGATCGATGCCGTAGTCCTTCGCATGATGCCTGACGAAGCGCACCGCACGGTTCATGTCCTCGACGATCTCCATGATCGACGCCTTCGGGCGCGAGACGTGATAGACCGGGATCACCGTGTAGCCGCGCCGCAGCAACGGCGCCGCGATCCATTCCTGGAACGAGCCGGGATTACCGGACTTCCAGCCGCCGCTCACCAGCAGGAGCACGCCGAGGCCGTTGGGATTTGCAGGCCGCAGGACATCGATCGCCAGCGCCTGTCCATCGCGTTGCCCGTAGGCAATGGCGTTGGTGCGCTGCACGCCGGGATGGAAATACCACCAGCCAGCGCCGGCGACCGTCGCGAGCAGCAGCACGACGGCCCCCAAGGTCCAAAGGGTTCTCTTGAAAAGTCGTTTCCAGTTCATGGGTGAAAGGTGGCGGGACCTTCGCTCAGGCGGGCGGGCGCTGCCAGTCATAGTCCATCTGGCGCGCGGAGCTGACGGGCGACGAGGTGCAGGCTAATGTCGATCCTGGCGGAGATGCCGGCCGAGATGTCATGCATTCTCCAAACGGCTCTTCCAAAACTCGATCAGGGGTCCCCAGTCCAGCCGGTCTCCCGAGCGCAAGGCTGAAAGATAGTGTTGAGTTGCGGCGGGATTCGACGGTGCCAGTTCCACCGGAGGCAGGATCGGATGAGACACCTCCCATGCGGACGGCCAAATCAGCGCAGTAGTCGCGAATCTCGGCCGGCACTCGATGCGGCGAAGTCGGCGTGTGTTGTCCGACCTGAACTTCGATCAATCGGAACCGGCCGGCCCACTCGGGAATTAGATCCCCGCAGATCCGGCGATGCAGATCCTGGAGGAGATATTCATCCAGAGGGGAGTCCGCGAAGTCTGAATCCTCGAGATCCTCCTGCACTCGCAGCACGCGCTCAGCAGGCAGCGGCGCCAGTTGCGCATACGACAGAATGCCGCGTGTCGTTTCTACGAAGCGCGTGGCGTTCGGCGGTTGTGTAGAGCCTTCAGCCATTCGAGATCCACCGGTTCACCTTCAAACGCCATGCTGGCCGCGACTTGCCGCGGAACGTCTGCCCAGCGGCGCGCTTTGCGTTCAGCCGGTTTGAGCTTCCTCCACTGGGCGATGTTGGCCTGCCAAGTCATGGTTCAAAGATAGCTAGGGACGGTCAGATTGGAAGGCGGCAGCTGGGCACAGAAGGCGGCTCAGCCCTTGAGGTTCTTCGTTCCGTTCACCGTCGAGTTCACGCGCAGACGCAGGCCGTTCAGGCGGATGAAGCCCGTCGCGTCGTCCTGGTTGTAGGCCTTGGTCGGGTCGGCCTCCATCGTGGCGATGTGGGGGTTATACATGCTGAACTTCGACTTGCGGCCAGCGACGTAGAGGCCGCCTTTGTAGAGCTTCACGCGCACGGTGCCGGTGACGTTCTTCTGCGATTCCTCGACGTAGGCCTGGAGCGCGAGACGCTCGGGCGCATACCAGAAGCCGTTGTAAACGAGTTCGGCATACTTCGGGACCAACGCGTCGCGCTGGTGCATGACCTCGCGGTCCATCGTGAGGCTCTCCATCTGGCGATGCGCGTAGTGCAGGATGCTG
>CANJSG010000274.1 GCA_947476875.1 Verrucomicrobiota bacterium
CATCCCCGCCGGAATCTCTCTGCCGGTTGCGGTCAGCGGCAGCGTGGGCACCAACACCCCTGGCAGCTATGTGCTGACCTACCGTGCCACCAATTCTCTGGGCGTCAGCGGCAGTGTCACGCGCACCGTGGTGGTGCGGGACACGCTCCCGCCGGTCATCACGCTGCTGGGCTCCAGTCGGTTGACGAATCTCCTGAACACGCCCTTCATCGATCCCGGCGCGACGGCGCTGGACGTCTGTGGCGGCAGTTTTGCCATCACCACCAACAGCACGGTCGATGTGGCCCGGCTTGGCACCTATGCCGTCAGCTACCGCTCCACGGACACCTCCGGCAACTCCGCCACCAACACCCGCACGGTGGTGGTGGTGAACAATCAGCCAGTCACCTTTAACGTGACTGGCAGCAGCATTTCGTCTGGCGGCCCGTTCAAATTCAGCTTCACCAACCTGACTGGCCTGGGCTTCACCGTGCTGGGCAGCACCAACGTGGCTTTGCCAATGGCGCAATGGACGGTGCTGGGCGCGACCGTGGAGAATTTGCCTGGCCAGTATCAATTCATCGATCGACAGGCGACGAACAACGCCACCCGCTTTTACCGCGTCCGCTCGCCGTAGATCGCAGGGTCCAGCCGCGGAAATCACCCGTTGTTCAGAGGTCTCGAAAGAAGATTGGCGCCGCCGGAATCCGTTCGCCCAACCCTGTAACGGCCCCGTCAGGGCCGGGCACGAACGTCGGCTGCCCGAGCGAGCCCTTCGCCCGGGCAGGCCGGAGCCACCGGCCCAGGTTGGAGTTCGAGGTCGTCAAACGCAGCGACAACGCCACCACGTCCGCGACTACGAATCCACCGGGTCCAGCGCCGAATCCATGGTCCACTTCGCCATGATACGTCTCACGCTCAACCGACTGGCCTGAACATCAAACCAACGGCCCAAAGACTCTCCTAGCCCGTGGAGCAGTTCGGAAGGTCTGGTCAATCGAAGTCGAGCCGAACAACTGCATCCGACGGACGCCAGAACTCTGCCGCATAAGAAATCCGCTTGAGACGTCGGAGATCAGAGACGATAGTCTTGTCGTCGGCGACGTCCGGCCCGCTCTTTCAAAATTTACCCTGCCATGTCCGAGGTTTCGTGGTCATATCCTTGAACCGTATTCACTCAAAACGGGGCCTTAACTTGATCCGCGGCCGAAAGGCCTTCACTGGACTTCGAAAGCCGCTCATTCGGTCCCACCTATTAACTAGGTCGTTCAAAGGATCTCTCACGTTACGGCATTACGGTGGGGTAAAGCTTTTAGGCCGGCTGCCTCGGGCAGCCGGCCTTTTCTTTTCCACGCAACTGCGATCAACGAACTCCGGACTCGCTCGAAGCTTGTCGTGACTTTCGAGTGGGCTAGCGTCTCGCCGCCAACGATGCCCGCCGACGAATTGTTTCCTTCCCAGCCCCCGCCAGCCGAGGCCCGTCATGACGCCGGAGGCTCGGCCCCGTCCGGCACGACCGCGTCGAGGCCTCTGGCCGCGAGGATGAGGCCGCGGTCGTTGGACGAATACGTCGGCCAGCAGCACATCCTCGGACCGGGCCAGCTTCTGCGCCGGGCGATCGAGGCGGACCGCGTCCAGTCGCTCATTTTCTTCGGGCCGCCCGGCACCGGTAAGACCTCGCTCGCCCAAGTCATCGCGGCGAAGACCCGCGCCCACTTCGAGCGGCTCAGCGGCGTGGAATCCAACGTGGCCGACATGAGGCGCGTGCTTGTCGGCGCCGCGAATCGGCTGGAGAACTCCGGCAGGCCGACGCTGCTCTTCGTCGACGAGATCCATCGGTTCAACAAGTCCCAGCAGGACGTGCTCTTGCCTGACGTGGAATCCGGCGTGGTGAAGCTGATCGGCGCGACGACCCACAACCCGTTCTTCTTCGTCAACGCGCCCCTCGTCTCACGCTCCCAGCTCTTTGAGCTTCGGCCGATCGACGAAGCCGATCTGCTGACGCTGATGCAGCGGGCGCTGGCCGATACGGAAAGGGGGCTGGGGCATCTCAAGATCCGTCCTGAACAAGGCGCGCTCGAACACCTCGCCCGCGTCAGCGACGGCGATGCCCGCAAGGCGCTCAACTCCCTCGAACTCGCCGCGCTCACGACGGATCCGACGAAGGACGGGTCCATCGACATCACGCTCGCGGTGGCGGAGCAATGCATCCAGAAGAAGGCCATCGTCTACGACGGCGACGGCGACGCGCACTACGACACGATCTCGGCGTTCATCAAATCCATCCGGGGCAGCGATCCCGACGCGGCGCTCTACTGGTTGGCCAAGATGATCCACGCCGGCGAAGATCCGCGTTTCATCACCCGCCGCCTGATGATCTCCGCCGCCGAAGACATAGGATTGGCGGATCCCATGGGCCTGGTGCTGACGGTATCGGCGCATCAGGCCGCGGAATTCGTCGGCTGGCCCGAGGCGCGGATCCCGATCGCCGAGGCCGTCATCTACCTCGCCACGGCGAACAAGAGCAATACGGCCATCGTCGCGGTCGACAAGGCCCTCGAGGATATCCGCAAAGGCCGCACGCTGCCGGTCCCGCAACACCTTCGCGATGGCCACTACGCGGGCTCCGAACGGCTGGGGCATGGAGTTGGATACCAATACGCGCATGACTTTCCCGGTCACTTCGTCCCGCAGGACTACGTCGGCGCAGACCTTCGCTACTACGAGCCGACAGATCTCGGCACCGAGAAAAAGATCAAGGAGCGGCTCGACCGGTGGCGGGCCCTTGCGACCGAAGCGCGACGGAGGAAGGAGCCGTGAGTTTGGCGGGTGGTAAGGCTGAGCTGCGGCAGCGTGTCGGGCACGAGTTGGCGGCCATTTCGACTGAGCGGCGGATGCTTCAATCACGGCAACTCCGCGAACGCCTTGGTGGCCTGAAGATTTGGCGGGAAGCCCGGACAATACTCGCCTTTGCCGCCCTCGCGGATGAACCCGTTTTGGATGAACTGCTCGCGGAAGCGATCGCCTCCGGTCGCCAAATAGCGTTGCCGCGATTTGATGAAGCGACCTCCGGCTACCAGGCGGTTGCGGTGCGGGATTGGAGCCGTGATCTCGTGGCCGCGAAGTTTGGCGTGAGGGAACCGAAGCCGGACGGGTTGGTGGTGCCTTGGAAGCAACTGGACTTGGTTTTGGTGCCGGGCGTAGCTTTCGACTTCCGCGGGGCGCGCCTTGGGCGTGGTCGCGGCTTTTATGACCGGCTGCTTGTCGACTCTGCCGGACACCGCTGCGGCGTCGCCTTCGACGTCCAGATTGCCGAAGCGGTTCCCGAAGAGGTCCACGACCGCCGGATGAACTCGATACTGACCCCGACGCGCTGGTTTGAGACCGGCGTCGGAGGAGATGACTGAATGGCGTTACCGGAGAATCTGCTTGGAAGCGCGGTGGTGTTTGTGGCCGGCGCCGGCGCCGGTTACTGGCTCATCCGCTGGAAAGAACGAAACCTCAAGGCCGCGCTGGATCTGCAGAAGGATTCAATCCTCGATGCCGCGCGGCGTGAAGGCGACGCATTGACCCGTGAGGCCAAGCTCACCGCCAACGAGGAAGCGATGAAGATCCGCCGCGCCTCGGAGGACGAATCCGCCGAACGCCTCCGCACCGCCGCCGCGGCCGAACAGGCGATCCTTCACAAGCGGGCTTCAGCCGAGCGTTTGGCCGGTGAACTGGCGGATCGCGAAAAGACCCTGCAAGGCGGCCTGCAAAAGCTGGAAATCCAGCAGGTGGCCGTCACCGCCCGCGAGAAGGAGCTCGAAGCCGTCACGTCGGAACGCCGGCAAGCGCTCGCCAAGATCGCGGGGCTCAACCCGGCTGAAGCCCGGGAACAATTGCTCAAACAGATCGAGGAAGAGACGAACAGCGACGCCGCCCACCTGATCCGCAACATTCTCGACGACGCCAAGGTCCGGGGCGAGGACAAGGCCCGGAACATCGTGGCCTTGGCGATCCAGCGTTACGCGGGCACCCATACCTCCGACATCTCCACGGCGACGGTCGCGCTGACCGGCGACGACATGAAGGGCCGGATCATCGGACGTGAAGGCCGGAACATCCGGTCGTTCGAGCAGGCCACTGGCGTAACCGTGTTGATCGACGACACCCCCAACGCCGTCGTGCTTTCAGGCTTCGATCCGGTTCGCCGCGAGATCGC
>CANJSG010000275.1 GCA_947476875.1 Verrucomicrobiota bacterium
CATTCTCGATATTCCCCCGGCCCACCTCGGTCAGATGCTCCCGCAGCCCAACGGCGACGACCTTTTGGGCGACATGCTCGAAGGCCGCGAATGACGTACGGCCTCGACACTGGCTTTCTGGTCGCCGCCGAGGTGGCGGAGCACCCACTGCATTCTAAGGCGCGCGCCATGCTGGCCCGATTGGTGGCGAACGGGGATCGGTTTGCCCTCGCACCACAGGTGCTCGCGGAGTTCGTCCATGTGGTCACTGACCCAAGACGGTTTACGCTCCCGCTGACAGTAGACGACGCCCTCCGATTGGCTCAGCAATGGCGAACTGCGCGGGAAGTCGATCAAACTTTCCCGAACGATGCAGCAGTCCAACTGTTTCTCGACTGGATGCAACAGCATCGACTGGGGCGAAAGCGATTGCTCGATACGCTGCTGGCGGCCACCTACCGCGCTGCCGGCGCCAAGTCGCTGCTCACTCTCAACGCCGGCGACTTCGCGATCCTCGGCGGATTCGTGTGTCCGGACCTCGAAACCACTCCCTAGATTTGCCGTGCCCCCGGTGGCGAAGGACCAGCGTGTCATTTCACGGATGTTCGCGACCGCACTTCAAGTGGCGGACGGTTTCCAGGCGAGGCTCGCTGTATCGAGCAGGAAGTCGCGGATGAAGGAGACAGGCAGGCTCCGGGCCCGGATCCGAACCCGTTGTGCCTCGATGGTGTTCCCACCCCATTCTTCACCGACGGAATGATTTCGACCGCGTCAATCCGTCGCCCCAGTCGCACTACAAATCGACCGCAACGTTCTCGCGGCGGCCCGAGGGGTTGGGTACCCTGCGCCGCACATGTCACTCAGTTCGACGACTCAAGGATTCCTGAAGGAGGTCGAGTCTTCGACCGGCTTGCGAGTCGTGGTCGAGGAGGATCCGCGGTTGCAGGCACCCTTGCTCGCCAAGGTGCAGGTCGCCCGGCGCGGAATCCCGTTCCATCGGGTTGCCTACCACCCCAGTGCGCAGGGAATGGCGGACTATCTGGTCTGCTACCAGTGCGCTTTCGTCATCCGCCTCCACAACCTTCCGGCGGCCGAGCGTTTTGATCTGACGGACAATCCCGTCGCCCAGGAGGAGTGCCTCGCTTGGGCCAAGGCTCATCCGGTATCGGCGTCCCTGCCGACTGACCGTCAGGCAGGTTTTGCGGAGTTCCTGAGGTCGTCACTGATGTCGATGGTGCGCTCGGTGCCAGTGGGCCTGTGGGTCGATCTGGATCTTCGCTCCCGATTTCCCGAATTGAAGATGGCGCAGGAACAGGCGATTCGGAGGCAGATCGACATCCAGGCGCAGATCTTGAATCCGACGGTTCGACAGAACATCCCGGCTCCGGCCCTGCGGGCGAACGCAGCGCTGAACGCCGCCTTTGCCAAGGTCTGGGCGCGCGAGTTGAACGAACCGGGATGGAGCCTTCCGTATCTCGTGGACGGTTCCGCGACTGCGGGCGATGCCTTGCTGGAGCTCCAAGAAAGCCTTCTTCCGATTCCCTCGAACGACCGGCGCCTGATTCAGGCTTGGGCAGACCACCTTGGCTTCGGACATTGGTTGCGTTGGACGCCCTATTCGCCCTAGGAAGCGGCTGCGCTGACGATGAATCCCAACGCCATGGACTCCTTTTCGCTCCCGACCGGAGCGTTCGATGTGTCGCTTTTGCCACCGGCGGCGCGGGATGTCGGGTCGTCGGAGTTCAACACGGCGGTGTCGGAGTTTTTCACGGGACAGTTTCGCGAGATGGGGGTCAACGGACGGGTCGTGGTGACGCCCGAAACCATTCAGGTCACCTGGGCCAAATCAGGTTCGGACCCCATCGAGATCGGAATCGACAGGCTCCAGCGGGGGCAATTGAAGGAAGGCTGTCAGTGGCTTGAACTGCTACGAGGTCGGTTCCCAGACTCCGTGCGGTTGCTTCAGAACCTCGGCATTGGCCTGAGCGAACTCGGACACTTCGACCGGGCCATCGAATGCCTTCGCCGGTTGCTCGAAGTGGATCCGAAGAACCACCACGGACGCGTGGCTCTCGGCGTTGCCTTGGGGCGGAAGGGAGAACTGCCAGCGGCAACGCGAGAACTTCGGAAAGTCGTGGAGGAGGCGCCCGACGACGTCTGGGGACAGAAGAACCTCGGCGGAATTCTGTTTCGCCAAGGGCTGTTTGCCGAAGCGAAGCCGCACTTGGAAGAAGCCGTGAGCTTGGCCCCCACCGACGGACATGCCTGGCTGATTCTTGGCGAGACTCTGCTGGCGCTCGATGAAACCAAGCTCGCCCGAGTCGCCCTTCAAAAAGCTCGGTCGCTCACCAAGGGGATGTTGCAGGAGAAAGCCGAGTCCCTCCTGAACCGTCTGACCGACACGCTGTTCGACCGAGGCGAGGATGGACTTCGATCCGACGTCGTTGCCGGATTGGTTTGGGCCATCCGAACCTTGGACAAAACTGGCGACGAGCGGTCCATGCGGCGCCTGATCCTTCAGGCCGCATTGCTCGGCCAGTCCGGGCTTACGCTGACGGATCCGAAGCCCATCCACACTTTGGAAGGGTACAGCGGAGGCGCCCTATCGGGTTTTCAGGTGGCCTGCCTGATTCACGCCGGTGTTCAACGGTTGGCCCCGGGAACCGCTACTGGGTTCAATTGGGAGCCGGAGTACGTGCGAGCGGTGAAGGTGGCGAATCCGGGTTGAGGTGCGGGTCTAGCGGGGCCTCAAGGAGGGTCTGCCAAGAAGCCGTTCTGGGGCTGTTCCTCCTATCCCCGATGCAACTACACGATGCCGATCTGACGGCAAATTGCGTCGTCGATCGCGAGAACTGACGGGCGTCAGCTACTGGCTGAGCGGATCCAGGGGCAGCGGACTGGCGATCAAGGCCGCGTCATGCATGATCCGCTTGAAAACGCTTCGTGCCTTTCCGCCTCCCGAGATCGGCATCGTGCCCGAGTGGCTGACCTGAAACGCGAAGCCGTCGATCACTTCGCCCTTTTCGGAGCGCCCCTTGGCCGGAATTGCGTACGCGACGACGGTGTGGGAATCCAAAGCGAAACGGAGCGTCGCTTGGTACCCTTTGAAGGGTGCCTCGACCTTGGCGATGGGGCCCTCGGGGAACTCGGACTTCATCGCCACCAGGACGAGCTTGTCGGCGACCTCGGCCGAGACGGGATACATCCGGGCGGCACCCTTGTCCGGATCGTGCCCCACCGTGGAGATGGAGCCCGCACAGCCGCAAAAGAGCAAAGCCGCCACGACGAATTTGAGGAACCAGATGCTCCTTGGTGACGGGTGGGTTTGGAGGCAGTGCACCACTGGAAAATGAGCTGGTTGGCGGACGCGGTGCAAGGCCGACGCGGAAGGCGCCGTCGGCGGAGGAAACCACTGGACGGCTTTCCCGAGCGCGGGACAAACGTCGGCGTCCAATGAGTTCGACCAACACGGATGGCAAAGCCCATTTTTCTGCTCCTCGACACACCACGCTTTCGATTGCCATCATCGCCCATCCAACGATTCAGTTGCGCTTGATGCCCCCGACATGCCATCCGCCTATTTCAACACCACGGATACGGCTGCCCTGAGCCGAGATGGCTTCAAGGTGTCCAAGGGTGGCGCTCACACCAGCAGGACCATGATGCTGGCCGAGTTGACCAGCCTGCTCGACGCGGTGCCCTTTGACGCCGTCGACACGGATTACGCCCGGGCCGTCGTCGACAAGAACGCGCTGGCAAAGGAGACCGTGAGCAGCCGCAAGAAGTCGCTCAGTCACCTCAAGGAGCTCTACGCCCTAACGCCAAAGGTCCCCCTCTTTTCCGCGTTGCGGACGCTGCACCGCGTCTCCCCCGCGAGTCTCCCCCAGCTGGCGCTGCTCGTCGCGTTGGCAAGGGACCCCCTCCTGAGGGCGAGTGCCGATGCCATCCTGCCGCTTTCCGAGGGGAGCTCGGTGACACCGTCGGTTATCTCGAAGGTGATCGAGCGGGATTTTCCGAACATCTATTCGCCAAAATCGCTAATCTCGATCTCGCAGAACTGCGCTTCGAGTTGGAGCCAGGCCGGGCAACTCGTCGGCAAGGTGAAAAAGATCCGGTGCCGGCTCCGACCGACCCCGGTCTCCTGCGTGCTCGCCTTGCTGCTCGGCGAATTGACCGGTCACCACGG
>CANJSG010000276.1 GCA_947476875.1 Verrucomicrobiota bacterium
CAGGCATCGGGATATTTCCCGCCGATGCGGTGGAGGTCCGGCCCGGTGCGCTTGGAACCCCAAAGGAACGGGTGGTCGTAGACGAATTCGCCCGCCTTGGAGTATTCGCCATAACGTTCCGTCTCACTGCGGAATGGGCGGATCATCTGCGAATGGCAGCCGACGCAGCCTTCGCGGATGTAGATGTCGCGGCCGAGCACCTCCAGCGGGGTGTAAGGCTTTACCGAAGAGATGGTCGGGACGTTCTCCTTGATGAGATACATCGGGATGATCTCGACCAGTCCGCCAATGGCCACGGCCACGAGCGCCAGTCCGGTCATCAGAAGCGGCCTGGACTCGATGAACCGATGCCAGAAGGCCGTCTTGCCGTGGGCCTCGATGCCCTCGTGGGCATGTTCCGTTTGGGCGGAGAGAGGGACGGCTTGCGCTTCCGTGTCGGGTTCAAACACGCCGCTCTTGGCGGTCTTCCACAGGTTGTAGGCCATGATGACCGCGCCCGCGATGTAGAGGGTGCCGCCGATGGCGCGCAGCCTATACATGGGGATCAGCTGGAGCACCGTGGCCAGGAAGTTCGGATACTTCATGAACCCGTCCTCGGTGAATTCCTTCCACATCAGGCCCTGCGCGATGCCGCTCCAGTAGATCGGGATCGCGTAGAACATCATTCCCAGAATCCCGAGCCAGAAGTGCCAGTTCACCAGCTTCATCGAATACAGCTTGGTGTTCCACATCTTGGGGAAGAGCCAATAGAGCATGGAGAACGTGATGAACCCGTTCCAGCCGAGCGCGCCGGTGTGGACGTGGGCGATGGTCCAGTCGGTGTAGTGGGAGAGCGAGTTCACGCTCTTGATCGAGAGCATCGGACCTTCAAGCGTCGCCATGCCGTAGGCCGTGATGGCGACCACCATGAACTTGAGCATCGGCTCCTCCCGGAGCTTGTGCCATGCGCCGCGGAGCGTGAGCAGGCCGTTGAGCATTCCGCCCCAGCTCGGGGCCACGAGCATCACGCTGAAGACCAGGCCCTGCGACTGCGCCCAGTCGGGCAAGGCCGTGTAGAGGAGGTGATGCGGGCCCGCCCAGATGTAGATGAAGATGAGGCCCCAGAAATGGATGATCGAAAGGCGATAGCTGAAGACCGGCCGGTTCGCCGCCTTTGGCAGGAAGTAATACATCAACCCGAGGAACGGCGTGGTGAGGAAGAAGGCGACGGCGTTGTGGGCATACCACCATTGGACGAGCGCATCCTGCACACCCGCGTAGACCGGGTAGCTCTTGAAGAAACTGGCCGGCATGGCGATCGAGTTGACGATGTGTAGCATCGCCACGGTCAGCGCCGTCGCGATGTAGAACCAGATCGCGACGTAGAGATGCTTCTCGCGCCGCTTCAGGATGGTTCCCATGAGGTTGACCGTGAACGCCACCCAGATCAGCGCGATGGCGATGTCGATCGGCCACTCCAGCTCGGCGTATTCCTTGGAGGACGTCAGGCCCAACGGGAGGGTCACGGCAGCCGAAACGATGATCGCCTGCCAGCCCCAGAAATTGATCCAACTGAGCTTGTCGCTGAACATCCGCGCCTTGCAGAGCCTTTGGAGCGAATAGTAGATGCCCATGAACATCGCATTGCCCACGAAAGCGAAGATCACAGCGTTCGTGTGCAGCGGACGGAGCCGCCCGAACGTGGTGTATTGCAGGTTCAGGTTCATCTCCGGCCAGAAGAGCTGGACCGCGATGAGGAGTCCGGCCGAGAAGCCCACGAGACCCCAGACGATGGTGGCGATCGCGAACGCGCGGACGATCCGATTGTCGTATTTGAAGGTTTCTACGTTCATTCCGAGGCTCCGTGTTTCATTCAGTTTTTGGTAAATCCTGCTTCGGCTCTTTCACTGCCGCGTCGTCAGCCAGCATCCGCATCGAAGGGGTGCATGTGTCCTCGTATTGCCCGTTCCGGACGGCCCAGATGAAGCCCGCCAGAAAACACGCGGCGACCACGACGCTCACGGTGATGAGGATAAAGATGACGCTCATGCCCGCTTTACCTCCGTTGCCCGACCCTGACCGGCCATTGGTGCAACCGTCTCTTTCCCGTTCTCGGACAGGGGAGGCGACGAAGCGGACAAGGACGAGAAGGATCGAACCGGTGCGAGTTTGAGGCCGCTGCGGAGGCCGGCCCAACCGGTCATCCCGCACGCGAACGCCACGACGGACACGGAACTCAGCGGCATCAACACCGCGCACACGATCGGTGACAGGTTGGCCGTCGCGGCGATGGCGATGCCGACGAAGTTGTAGAATGTCGAAACAATGAAGCTGGCCCGGACGATCCGCACGGTGGAGCGGCTGTAGCGCAGCAGTTCATGCGTCAGCGGACCAGCGACGCATCCATGATGACGTCGCTGGCGGGCGAGAAGGCACCGATGTTCTCGACGACGGCCACCCCGACATCGCTTTGCTTCAACGCCCCGGCGTCGTTCAATCCGTCACCAACCATCATGACGGTCTTGCCGGACTGCTGGAGGCGATCGATAAAACCCAGCTTATCGAGGGGGCTTTGGTTGAAACGGATCGTGGCGTTTGACCCGAACAACGCCGAGAAGCGGGCGCGGGCGCGGTCATTGTCGCCACTCAGGAGAGAGATTTCGCACTCGGTCGCCAGAGTCTTCAGGAGACTTTCAGCCTCCGGGCGGAGAGTGCTGGGCACGGCGAAGTGGCCCCGGTAGACGCCGTCGATCCGGACGTGGACCGTGCTGCCGTGCTTCGACGATGCCGAGGGGCCGGGGCCGAGTATGCACTGGGCCGAACCCATCTTGATCTCGGCATCTCCCACCCTGCCCTCGATTCCGCAGCCCGGAGTTTCCAGAAAGGCGATCACCGGTTCCGCCACCTGCCGCTCACGCATTGATTCGGCGATGCGGACTGACAGCGGATGCGTGGATTGGACAGCCAGTGAAAACACCTGCCGCTCTTCGTCGCGGCTGAGCGGTCGGTTGTCCGCTGATTCAGGACCCTCTTTGCCGAGCGAGCCTAAGAATATCACGTCACCCGCACCGGCCGTGGTCAGGGTGCCCGTCTTGTCGAAGACCACCGAGTCCACCCGCCCCAAGGATTCGAGGACATTGGCGTTCCGCAGAAAGATGTTTCGACGCGCCAGAACCCGCTGCGCGTTGCCCAGGGCGAACGGAGCCGCCAACGCCAGCGCGCACGGACACGCCACGATCAACACGGAAGTGAAGGATCTGAGGGACTTCGCCGGATCGACAAATCCCCAATAGACAGCCGCCCCCACGGCAATGGCGATGACACCGGCCGTGAAGCGAGGGGCCAATCGGTTGGTCAGCGTGGCGAAAATGTTCTCCTTCGATTTCTGGAAGACCTCCTGGTTCCACAGCGACGTGAGGTAGCTCTGCGAGACGGGCTTCACCATCTCAATCTCGACGGCCCCGGCCATCTGACGGCCGCCGGCATAGAGATAGTCGCCCTCGATCTTCTCCATCGGCTCGGATTCCCCGGGGACGAAACTGTAATCGATGACCGCGCCACCCCGGATCAAGCGCGCGTCGGCGGGAACCAGTTCGCCGTTGCGAATGACAAGCCGATCCCCGACCCGGATCTGGCTGAGCGCGACACGCTCCTCGGTGGCACCAAGGCGCATGACGGACAGCGGAAAGAAGGCCCGGTAGTCGCGGTCGAACGCGAGCCGGTCATAGGTCTTCTGTTGAAACAGTTTCCCGAGCAGCAGGTAAAAGAGCAGTCCCGCGAGCGAATCGAAGTAGCCCTCACCGTGACCGCTGACGATCTCCCACGTGCTCTGGCCCCACAGCGCCGCGATGCCAGCGGCGATCGGCACATCCAGCGTGAGACGGCGTTGCCGGAGGCTCATCCACGCCGTCTTCCAGTAGTCCGACGCGCTGTAGACCAGCACCGGAACCGAGAGGATCAGGCTGACCCAGCCGAACATCGCCTTGAAGGCTGGGCCATCAAACACGTCGAGCCCGAGATAGCCCGAGATGGCGAAGAGCATGGTATTGCCGAAGACAAATCCGGCGATGCCAAGCTGAAGATACAGACGCTTGGTCGCGGGATTGACCG
>CANJSG010000277.1 GCA_947476875.1 Verrucomicrobiota bacterium
GAGGATGTCCTTCCCGATGACGTGCGCGTCGGCGGGCCAGAGCTCGGATGCCGGATGCGGAATGCCGGATGCGGGTTGGTAGAAGCCTTTGAGCGGCTCGCAGACGGCGGGGTCGCCGAGCGCGGCGGGGACGGTGATGTAGTTCGTGAGCGCGTCGAACCACACGTAGGTGACGAACTCCGGATCGAAGGGCAGGGGAATACCCCAGCTCAGGCGGGCCTTGGGCCGCGTGATGCAGAGGTCCTCGAGCTTCTCCGAGCGGAGAAAGCCGAGCACTTCATTGCGGCGGTTGTCCGGCTGGATGAACTGCGGGTTGGCCTCGATGTGGTCGATGAGCCACTGCTGGTGCTGGCCCATCTTGAAATACCAGTTGTGCTCCACGAGCTCGACGACTTCGCCCCATTGCGCGGCCCAAGTGCCGTCAGGATTGCGGTCCTTCTCCGTGAGGAAGGTTTCTTCCTTCACCGAGTAGAAGCCCGTGTGCGGCTTCTTGTAGAGGTCTCCCAGGGCGTTGAGCTTGGCCAGGACGGCTTGGACGACTTCCTTGTGGCGCGGGTCGGTCGTGCGGATGAAGTCCTCGTTGGATAATCCGAGCTTGGCGGCGAAGGCCTTCCAGATCACGGCGAACCCGTCGGTGTAGGCTTGGGCCGATTTGCCTTCCGCATCGGCGGCCTGCTGGACCTTCTGGCCATGTTCATCGATTCCCGTGAGAAAGAACACTTCCTCGCCAAGAAACCGGCGGCTGCGGGCGATGACGTCCGCGACGACCTTTTCGTAGGCGTGTCCGAGGTGCGGCGCGCCGTTCACGTAGTCGATGGCGGTGGTGATGTAGAACCGTTTGCTCATGAGCGGCCGCGAAGATGGCGGAGGCGCGGCGGGATTGGCAACAGGGCCGTGCCCCGGAATCAAGCGTCGCGAAGAAGTCCCGCCGTCTGCCGTGTTCTGTAAACGCGAGCCTCCGGCCCCCGGGCGGATCATTGCGGAATTGAGGGCCACGGATGAATGAGTTGATTCGGGCAGGAGGTTGCCGCTAGACACTCGGCCGTGTTCACCGGGAAGAATGGCTGGGCTAGGCTGCTCGGGGTGGAGGCGTTGCTTTACGCGCTGGCGTTCGTCGTGGGCACGGGCGTCATCTCCGGCTGGGGTGAATGGTATTCCACCTCCCTCCATTATCGGCGGCAGACCGATGCGTTCTTCCACGGCCAACTCGCCCTGAGCGACCGGCCCGTCGATGTCGAACACGACCTGACGTGGTCGAATGACGGCGTGCATCAGGTCTGGGGCCTGGCCGTGCCGGCGTGGCGGTTTCCCTTCGAGGTGTTGGCGCGGTTCTGCGGGCAGCAGGCTTTTCCCGACCGGATCGCCTTCGCCGTGGCGCTGGCGCTGTGGGCGTGGTTTGTCCTGCGGACCTTGCTGCCGGATCCCTCGGAGGAAGAATCCGACAAGCCGGTGCCGTGGTCCTTGGGCACGGGCGCTCTCGCCGCCCTCCTCGTGCTGGCCAATCCGTGCTTCGTCTCGCTCTGCTCCGTCCGCTTCGCCGTCTATGAGGAGGCGGTGGCCTACGAATACCTCTTCGGCACGGCGCTGCTCATGGGGCTGATCCGTCTCGCCTTCCGTCCTTCGTATAAGAGCTGGTGCTGGCTCGTTTTTCTCGGTGGCTTCGGTCCGCTCATCCGGCCCCCGCTGCTGTTCTACGGGGTGGCCACGCTGGGGATGGGCGCATGGATCTGCAGGAAAGAACTAGCCAACCGGCGTTGGTCGCGGATGGCTTTGCCGACGGGGTTATGGTGCGTGGGCGGAGCGGTGTTGTATTGGACGAACCTGGTCCGCTTCGGCTCGGGCTTCGAGTTCGGCCATTCGCTGAATCTCCAGACGCTCTTCGGTTCCATGTATGCCACACGATTCGACCACCCTTTTCAGGATGAACCACTGGTTTCGGCGTCTCGCGAGATGGCCGGAGCGCTCTTCGGCGTGGATAATCCCAATGGCGGCGGCTTCTACGCCACCGGCATATTCTGGGGCCAGTCGCCCACGGTGCGTTGGCGGGAGTTCTATTTCAGCACCTACGACCTGTCGTGGATCGCGCTATGGGCTGTTGGTTGTGGAGCCGCTTTTTGGAGGCGAAAAGATCTCCGGGCACCCGCCTCAATGGCCCCGCTCGCGGGCTGGGGACTCGTCGCCTCGTCCATCCTTGTGGCGTTCTATCTGCGGAACTCCGTCACCTCCTCCCGTTACATGGCCGACTTCGCCCCGGCGTTCACCGCGTTCCTCGTCTGCGCCGTCCTTGTTCTGCTGGAGCGCCTGCAAGACTTCGGCCGCTGGGCATGGCGTGTGGGTGCGATGGCCGTCCTCGCCTGGCTCTGCTGGCAGATCGCCACCTACCGCCACAGTTACGGGCCTCCCATCGCGCTTCCGGCCGAGTCCCTGCATAAGCGGCTCCAGTCTCGCCGCTCCGATTCCGCACCGCTGCCGCTGGAATACCGGTTGTCCGATGCGGACGAGGCCGCGACGAAAGACCCCGCCTGGACCCCGGACGCGCAGGGCGGTCTGTTCGGGCTGCGTTACAACGGCGTGGGCTGGAACCCAAGGACCGGCGACACCAGGACGCTCCTCCTCTTCTTCGTCGAAGACGCCCGCTTCGTGGAACTGGATGTTTTCCCCGCCACGAGACGCACCTTGATCGACGACGACTGGCGCTGGATTCGGGTCAAAGTGGGTCTGGAGAAACTACCGCTGGAAACCTCCACTCCGCTGGCGGGCGGTGGTCGCCGGCTCCGTTTCCGCGGACCGGTCACCCGCGGATACGACCGTGGCATCGAAGTCCTTTACATCGCCCTCGGTCCGCCCGCCGGGCTCCGCGATCCCGCCTCACCCTTCCGCCTCCACGCCCTCCGCTGGCGCACCCCGTAGCGTGCTTCCGGTTTGCAGCCGGAAGATCCTTCCTCTCTCCATCGCCACCGGACTCGGCCAAGGTTCCCGGACATCCGGCGCACCCATTCCAGTCGGAGAACAGAACCGCCGGCTGCAAGCCGGCGGCACATGGAGACGGCGGAACAGCCAACATGCCCGTCCCGCTACGTGTCATTGCAAACGACAGACGCTCACGGCGCGAGGAGCCGCATTCCGGAGGGCGGCCTTCCAGGCCGCAGGGGCTCCTTCTGGCCATGCCGACGAATTCGAGTTTGCGGGCACGCTGCGGGCTGGAAGGCCGCGCTCTTGGAAACGATGAAGGATTTTGCCTTGGTGCACGTCAGGCGACACGGAAGACTTTACGACATGTTCTCCCGTCTGATCGCCACCTTCGCGTGCGCCGCGATTCTGGGTGGCTGCGCCACTTCACTGAATACGCTTCCATCCGCCAAACGGATCCTGTTCCTCGGCGACAGCATCACCTACTCGGGGCAATATATCGAATTCATCGAGGCCGCGCTGATCGAGGCGCACCCGGAACGCGTCTACGAGATCATCAACTGCGGGTTACCCAGCGAGACCGTATCGGGCCTCTCCGAACCGGGCCATGCCGGCGGCCAGTTTCCCCGGCCGGACCTGCACGAACGGCTCGACCGCGTCCTGTCCAAGGTCAAGCCGGACCTCGTCCTCATCTGCTATGGCATGAACGATGGAATCTACATGCCCTTGTCCGAGGCCCGCTTTGCCGCGTTCCGCAACGGCATGACCAAGCTCCACGACAAGGCGGTCGCATCGGGCGCCGGCGTCATCCATCTCACGCCCGCGTTGTTCGACGTCGAACCGATCCGGGCCCGCACCGACCTGAGCGGCGAATCCGGGAAGACTTTCACGGACTACGATGTTGTCCTGACACGCTATGCCCAATGGCTGTTGGACCAGCGGACACAGAACGGATGGGTCGTGCTCGATGTGCACGGCGCGATGAAGTCCGCCGTCGCGGCCGGACGGGTGGCCGATCCGAAGTTCACGTTTGCCGGCGACGGGGTGCACCCGAACGACGCGGGCCACAAAGTCATGGCCCAGCCGATCCTGGATCTCTGGAAGGTGCGGGTGAAAGCCGGGGAGACCAACGGGGTGGCGGGCGACGTCCTGAAACTCGTGCGCACCAAAC
>CANJSG010000278.1 GCA_947476875.1 Verrucomicrobiota bacterium
GACCGACGTGTCATGGCGCATCCGGCAGGCCGTCAACGCGCAGGGGTATCCCGAGATCGACCACGTGGAGCTCTTCGGCCCGGGACAGTCCGGCGGACATTCGCGGAACTTCGTCCTTTGCCCCGGCAAAGCCTACGACCGTTCGCCCTGCGGCACCGGCACCAGCGCCAAAATCGCCTGCCTCGCCGCTGATGGGAAACTGGCGGAAGGCGCCGAGTGGGTTCAGGAAAGCATCCTCGGCAGCACCTTCACCGGGCAGTTCCGGTGGCTGGACCGCGCGTCGGGGATCATCGCGCCGGTCGTCACCGGCCGCGCCTTCGTCAACGCCGAAGCCACGCTGCTCCTCGATGAACGCGATCCTTTCTGCTGGGGCATCCGCTGATCCGGACCTTCCGAAGTCCTGCTTCTCCGGAGTTGGTAACCTTCCCGACATGCGCTATGTCTGACCGTGAAATGCGCCCTTCCCGGTCAACCTTTTTGGCTCTCGCCGCGGCCTTCCTGTCGGCGCTGGGCTTGGTGGTCCAGTTGGGTGCGGCTTCGCTGCTTGGGACCTTGGAGCTTCAGACCGCCGACGGTCAGCGGATCGATCCGCTCGCCGTCGGCACGAACAAAGCCGTGGTCGTGCTCTTCATCTCGACCGATTGCCCCATCTCCAACGCCTACGCGCCCGAGGTGAACCGCATCGCGGCGGAATACGCCCCCCGCGGCGTGGTCCTCCGGTTGGTCTACGCCGATGGCGATGTCACGCCGGCCTCCGCCAAGAAACACTTGGCCGACTTCAGCTACACGATGGCCGCCGTGCTGGATCCCGATCAAAAGCTGGCCGCGCGGTTGGGAGCCAAGGTCACGCCCGAGGTCTTCGTCGTGTCCGCCGCCGGTTCCACGATCTACCGCGGCCGCATCGACGACCTGTATCCCGCGCTCGGCAAACGCCGCCCTCAGCCGACCGAGCGGGAACTTCGCGCCGCGCTCGACGCGTTCCTCGCCGGCAAACCCGTCGCCAAGCCGGTGACGGAAGCCGTCGGCTGTTACCTTCCTCCGCTCAGGAAGCCGTGAAATTCCATCGGTGGCGATGATGGCGTGGCCGATCACGGCCCCGTTGACGCTTCACGCTTGAGCCATCCCGTCGTCGCCGCGATGTTCGCTAGACGATGGCCGACCGCATGATTTCCGACGTCCTGACCAAGCCCGAACCCGCGCTCGAACAGAAGCTGCGCCCGGCCGCCTTTGCCGACTTCACCGGCCAGGCCAAGGTCAAGGAGCGCCTCGAGATCGGCGTGGCCGCCGCCAGGCAGCGCGGCGAAGCCATCGACCACATCCTCCTCAGCGGCCCGCCCGGCCTCGGCAAGACGACCATCGCCAACATCATCGCCAAGGCCATGGGCTCGAACCTCAAGACCACGAGCGGTCCCACCATCGAGAAGGCGGGCGACCTGGCCGGACTTCTCACGAACCTGGAGGAGGGCGACGTCCTTTTCATCGACGAGATCCACCGGCTCCAGAAGACCATCGAGGAATACCTCTATCCCGCGATGGAGGACTTCAAACTGGACATCATCATCGATCAGGGCCCGAACGCCCGGACCGTCCAGTTGAACCTGCCGCGCTTCACCCTCATCGGCGCCACGACCCGCAGCGGCCTGCTCACCGCGCCGTTGCTCACGCGTTTCGGCATCAAGGAACGGCTCGACTACTACGACAGCGCGCAGCTCCAGACGATCATCCTGCGTGCGGCCGGACTGCTCAAAGTGGAGATCGATACGCAAGGCGCGTTCGAGATCGCGCGCCGCAGCCGGGGCACGCCGCGCATCGCCGGCAACCTCCTCCGCCGCGTGCGCGACTACGCCCAAGTCCGCAGCGACGGCCGCATCACCGCCGAACTCGCGGACAAGTCGCTCGCCATTCTGGAGATCGATTCCGACGGCCTCGACGAGATGGACAAACGCATCCTCGAAGCCGTCATCGGCAAGTTCAGCGGCGGCCCCGTGGGCCTGAACTCCCTGGCCGTGGCCGTGGGCGAGGAAGCCGACACCCTCGAAGAAGTCTACGAGCCCTACCTCATCATGGAGGGTTACCTCAGCCGCACCGCCCAAGGCCGCATCGCCACCGAACGCAGCTACCGCAAGCTGGGGCTGAAGATGGCGGGCGGAAAGCAGGCGGGATTGCTGTGAGGTAGGCCAACGGTGTCGGGCTTCACCCTGCCGGTCTTCGTGCCCTTCATGGACGAACCCTTCCGCCCAATCCGGGGTTGCCCTGAGCGGGACCTTCCACCAACTTCCGCCCGACTTTTATGCGCCTGATTGGAACCTTTTTCTCGACTGTCGCCGCTCTGACGTTGGGCTGCGCCACCACCGCCCGGGCCCAGGCCGACAAGCCCGTGGCCGGGCTGGCCGCGACCTATTCCGCCGCCGGAGCCAAGGACACGACGATGGTGCCGAACGCCTGGCTCTTCGTCCCGCAGGGCGGCACGCCGAGCCCGTTCCTCGCGCCCGGCAAGTTCGACGCCGTGTTCGAGGGCATCATCAGCATCGATCTCCGTGGCGAATACGCCTTCCAGGCCCAGCTCAACGGCGCGCTCAAGGTCGAGGTCAACGGCGAGACCGTCCTCGACGTGAAGGGCACCGGCGGCCAGTCCGAACTCGGCAAGTTCATCCGCCTGAACAAGGGCAGCAATTCGTTGAAGGCCACCTACACGCCCGCTGATTCCGGCGACGCGATGGTCCGGCTCAACTGGCAGGAGAAGGGCAAGTTCACCATGCCCATCCCGCCGACGCAGCTGTCGCACACGGTCACGCCGGCGCTGAAGGATTCCGACAAGCTCCACCTCGGCCGTGAACTCGTGGCCGAGCATCATTGCCTCGCGTGCCATACCGGTCCCAAGGACGGCATGCCCGAGCTGAAGATGGACGCGCCCACGCTCGACGCCATCGGCGCGCGGCGTCAGGGAGATTGGCTGGCCAAGTGGATCGCCGATCCGAAAAGCCTCCGGCCGAATTCGCACATGCCCGCGCTGCTTGCGACGGACAAGGCAAAGGAAGATTCCGAAGCCATCGCCGCCTACCTCGTATCGCTTTCCACGGGCAAGGCCGCCGCGCCCAAAGCCGGTGCCGCCGAGCAGATCGGGCTTGGCAAGAAAATCTACGAAGGCCTGCACTGCTCCGCCTGCCACATCCAGGAAGCGCCCAAGCCCGGTGACGAGACGCGCATCACGCTCAAACACGTGGCCTCCAAGTTCGGCGACGAGTCGCTCGTGGCCTTCCTCAAGCAGCCCACCGAACACTACCAGTGGATCCGCATGCCGCAGTTCAAGTGGACGAACAATGAGCCCGCGCTGCTCTCCGCCTACCTGATCTCCACCTCGGAGAAATCCGAGGCCAAGGCCGTCTCCGCCGAAGCCGCGGTCATCGCGCGCGGCAAGTCGCTCGTGCAAAGCGTCGGCTGCCTCAACTGCCATACGTTGAAGGAGGAGAACAAATTCTCGACCAAGGCGCTGACCGACCTGAAGGCCGCGGACTTCGACAAGGGATGCGTCGCCGAGAAGGCTACGGGCAAAGCGCCGTTCTTCGCCTTCACCGGCGAACAGCGCGAAGCCCTCAAGGCCTTCGCCGGAACCGACCGCAGTTCGCTTACCCGCCATGTCCCGGCCGAGTTCGCCGAGCGCCAGATCCGTTCACTCAACTGCACGAGCTGCCACGGCAACTACGAAGGTTTCCCGGCCATCACGTGGTTCGGCGAGAAGCTGAAGCCCGACTGGGCCGCGAAGTTCATCGCGGGTGAGATCCCGACCAAACCCCGGCCGTGGATCGAAGCGCAGATGCCCGCCTTCAAGGCCCGCGCCAAGTATTTCGCCGAGGGCATGGCCCATCAGCACGGCGTGACCGCCGTCCTCCAACCGGACCCGCCCGCCGATGCCGCCGCCGCCGAGATTGGCCACAAGCTGGTCGGTCCGATCGGCGGGTTCTCCTGCAGCGCGTGCCACTCCATGGCCGCCTACCATGCCGAAGCGTTCGAGGCACCGGGCA
>CANJSG010000279.1 GCA_947476875.1 Verrucomicrobiota bacterium
AGGATCGTGGGAACGTTGGACGAGGTCGTCTTCTTGGTGGACTTCGAGGTGTTGCCGGTGTTGCCGCGGCGGCGCTGATTGGTCTCGGAGTGCTGGATCTGATCCTCCTGGGCTTCGAGGCGGGTCCCTTTCAGGTCGAGTGAGAGGCCGGAAATCTCCTCCTCTTCGTCGAGCCCCTCGGTCCGTTTGGCGGCGAACATCGACGCCGGTGCGAAGAAGAAGGCGATCGGCGCGATGACCGGAAGGAGGGCCGCTCCGCCCATGGCCGTCGCCATCGCGAGCCGACGATAGACCGCGATTTCATAGGTCGCGTAGAGGCTCGCGCCATAGACGATCGCCAGCAGGAACAGGCCAAGGCCGGAACCGAACATGCCAAAGAGTCCAGTGGCACCAGTCGGGCGGGAAGGGCGTTCGGGGTCGCTCAGCATGATCCGTTTCACCTCGGTGCCTCCGGTGTCGCCAAACGGAAGGAACGGTTCGACCTGTTCGCGGTCGCGCGCAGTTTTGGACTTGTCGCGCAGTTCAATCAACGACTGCAAAGAGATCCTGCCCCACGCCACCGTTTGGAAGTTTCCATCCGCCGCCCTGATGACAAGACCGCGGTCGGTGTAGGTGTTCACGTCGCCGGACAGCGAACTTCCATCAGCCATCTTCAAGGTGACGGGCGCCGCAATGGCCGAGAACGCCATGATGATCCCCAAGGCGATAGAGGCGGTGGTTTTTCGCATCCAAGTCATGCTGATGGCAGTGGTTAACAAATGGGCCCTGCGGGCGGAAGTGTTTTCCCATTCCATTGTCCGAGCTCCGACGCCAGTTCCTCGACCGACCACCGGACTTGGCGACGGGTAAGGCGGTCCGCTGCCGCCCCATGTTCCCAGACGGCGTAGGAAATTGTTTTCGCGAAATCCTTCCGCAGCGGCTTCTGGCCGAGCAGGCCGGCGAGGAATCCCGCCAGCAGGTCTCCGGCACCTCCCTGCGCCAATCCCGGGTTGCCCGAGCTGTTCACGAAGAGCGGTCCCGTGTCGCGTCCGACCACTGTCTGATGGCCTTTCAGGACGACCCAGCAGCCGCCGAAGCGTGCGCTCAGTCTTCGCAAGGCACCGGGGCGATTCGTTTGGACCTCCGAAGTGGCGATGCCGAGCAGGCGGGCGGCTTCGCCGGGATGCGGTGTGGTCACCCTCAACTCGGGAACCATGGTCTCTCCGATCATGTCCAACGCGCTGGCGTCGGCCACGACGGGACAGGGCGCGGTCGCCCACGACTCGGCGATCGCGGCCTTGAGGCTTGGAGGAAGTTTTGGCGATGCCAGTCCCGGACCGACGAGCAGAGCCGTCACGTTCTCGGGAAGGCCGGCTCCCGATTCCCATGTCCGCACCATGGCCGACTGGAGTTGGCTCGCGATGGGAAGATAGACTTCTTCGGGTGTGGTCACCGTGACGAGGCCGGCACCGGATCGTTGCGCGCCCCGGGCTGCGAGGATCGCTGCACCGTGGTAGCCCGGGCTTCCAGCGATGATCCCGACGTGTCCGTAGCTTCCCTTGTGCGACACCACCGGCCTGCGCGGCGGAAACGAAAGGTAGTCAGGGGCCGCACTCCACTGAAGCCCGCCCGCCGGAGCGGCGATCGCTTTGGCGAGCGGCACCAGGCCGATCTCCTCGATTACCTCCAAGCGACCAACGAAGTCGGCCGCTCCCGCCGCGAGCAGCCCGCGCTTGGCGGCCCCCAAGGTGAACGTCATGGCTGCGCGAATGGCGGTTCCGGGCGCGCGGCCGGTATCGGCGTCGAGTCCGCTTGGGACATCCACGGCGATGATGGGGGCAGGGGAGCCGTTGATCGCGTCGATGAGCCGGATCCATTCCCCACCGAGCGGGCGGTTGAGTCCGATCCCGAAGAGCCCGTCGACGACGAGGTCCGGGCTGGCCGGAACTTGCTGCCATTCCCTCAGGGCGGAGACGGGGTCGTGGCGTTCGATCAACTGGACCTGAAACTGGCCAAGGTGTTTGGCGCAGGCACGGACGTCGTCGCCGTTGTGGCCTTGGCCGGCCAGGAGGACGAGTCGTGAGCCCGTCGGGACCAGTTCACCGAGCCGGCCCGCGAGCAGTTCACCCACCTGCGCGATCACCTCGTCCGGTGTTTTGCCCGTCGCCCAGGTCGCGTTCTCCCATGAACGCATCTCGGCTACGCTGAGAACGGGCAGGGGCATGACGAAAGGCGCTCAGCCCTTCTTGCCGGCCGTGCGGGTGTAGAGGGAGGCGACCTGTTTGGCGTAGCCGTTGTAGAGCTGGGTGCGGTCGCGGTCGCCAGTGTCGATCATCCGTTCAGTCGCCTGCGACCATCGCGGATGCGGAATGCCGGGATCGACGTTGCTCTCGAACGGATACTCCTCCGGTTGCAGTTCCTCCCACAGCGTCTTCGGCTGCGCCGCCACGAACTCGATCCGGCTGATCGACTTGATGCTCTTGTAGCCATACTTCCACGGCACGACCAGACGGATGGGTGCGCCGAACTGCTTGGCGAGGGGCTTCCCGTAGACGCCCGTGGCCATGAGTGTCAGCGGATTCATCGCCTCGTCGAGTCGCAGCCCTTCGTGATACGGCCAGGGATAGTGCGGGTAACGCTTGATCCCGGGCATCTGGTCGGGCTTCGACGCGGTCAGCATGCGGACGAACTTCGCTTCGGCCTTGGGCTTGGCGAGCTCGATGAGTTTGCTCAGTGGGAAACCGGTCCACGGAACGATCATCGCCCACGCTTCCACGCAGCGGAACCGGTAGACGCGTTCCTCCACCCCGAACTTCTCGGCCAGTTCAGCGGCATCGATGGTGAAGGGCTTTTCGCACAAGCCCGTGATCTCGATCGGCCACGGCGTGGTGGTGAACTTGTCGACGTATTTGTGCACGTCCTTCGAGAGCGTAAACTCGTAGAAGTTGTTGTAGGTCGACGCGACGCGCTCGTTGGTCAGTTGCCAACCCGGGTCGAACTCCGCGTTCCGCTTCGCCGGCCAGGCGCTTGGTTTGGCGTCCGCGGCGAAGCCCTCGATGCCTCCGGCCGCCAATCCGGCCACGCCGAGACCGGCCGTCGCCAGCTGGCGGAGGAATTGGCGGCGATGGACGAAGGCGTTCTCGGAAGAGGCGAGGCGCTCCGGAATGAACCAGTCCGGGCGGAGGATGAGATTGGCCATGGGCCAAAGATGACGCAGGTCCGCTCGGCTGCAAAAGAGTTTTCAGCGGATCGCCCGCTCCGAGTGCGGGATTCCCGTCAGCGCGGCAGGAGCCGGGGCTGGATCACGGGGATCCACAGTTCGTAGCCCTTGCGGTTCATGTGCAGCTTGTCGTCGCGGAAGATGTCGGGCCTCGGTTTGTTGTCCCCGCCCAGCATGACGTGGGTGACATCGACGTAGGCGCGTCGGGAATCTTCGGCCATGAACTGTTTGATCTCGGCGTTCGCGGCAAGAATGAGGTCGAGTTGCGACCACCGTGCCGGGTTCAAGGCGATCGACACGTAGGTGACTCTGCACTTCGGCAACTCCTTGTGGATCCGGTTCACCAAGGCCTTCAGGTCCGACACCACGCGCTCGACGGGCTTCTTGGAATTCAGGTCGTTTCCGCCGCAGTAGATCACCACTTGGCGCGGATGATACTTCAGGATCACCCGCTCGAAGTGTTCCCGGACATCGCTCAACTCGGAGCCACCGAATCCCGTGTTCACGATGCCAAGGTTGGGAAGGTCGGCCGTGACGTTGGTCCAAAGGCGGAACGACGAACTGCCGGTGAAGATGATCGGACGTTTCGGCGGCGGATTGGCGGCGTCCTTCGCCTCGAAGGCCATCAACTCCTTGGCATACTTGTTCGTCGAGACCAGCGGCGGCAGCACGACCGCGGCGGGAGTGGACCTGCAACCGCTTCCCGCGAGGAGGAGCAAAGCCGATGCGAACGTGAGCAGCAGGCGCGTGGGGTTCATGGGAGGATATTGAAGGCAACCATGTCCAACGCCCAAGCCCGAAGTTGACCCGGTTGGC
>CANJSG010000280.1 GCA_947476875.1 Verrucomicrobiota bacterium
AAGCCCCGGTGCAGCGTGAACTCCTCGACTACCTGGCGGCGCGTTTCATGGCCGACGGCTGGTCGCTGAAGAAGCTCCACAAGCTGATCCTCCTTTCCGCCACCTGGCAGCAGTCGAGCGACGAGAACCCGAAGTTCTTCGCGAAGGATCCGCTGAACAATCTCCTCTGGAAACAGAACCGACAGCGGCTCGACTTCGAGGCCCTGCGCGATTCATTCCTCAGCGCCGCAGGCCGACTCGATGTCACGATGGGCGGGCACGCGGTCGACATCACCGTCGAACCCTTCCCCACGCGCCGGTCGGTCTACGCCTACATCGAGCGGCAGAATCTTCCGGGCCTCTTCCGCACGTTCGATTTCGCGAGCCCGGACGTCTCCACGCCGCAGCGTTTCTATACGACGGTCCCGCAGCAGGCCCTCTTCCTGATGAACAGCCCGTTTATCGTCGACCAGGCCCGCGCGCTCGCCGCCGACGTCGAGAAGACATCCAAGACGCCGGACCAGCAGATCGACCTGATCTACGAGCGGGTCCTGCAGCGCGACCCGGAACGCGACGAACGGCGCATGGCCCGTTCGTTCCTTGGCACCACGTCGGCCGAGGAACCGTTCGTGGACGTCAATCCCTGGAGCTACGGCTACGGGGAGTTCGACGGCGCGACCAGGGTGCTGAAGAACTTCACGGCGTTGCCCAAGTTCAAGGACAACCAATGGCGGGGGGGCAACGAACTGCCCGACGAAAAACTCGGCTGGGTTTTGCTCAACGCCGAAGGCGGTCACCCGGGAAAGCAGTTCGCCGCGATCCGTCGCTGGACCTCCTCCGTCACGGGTGAAATCTCGGTCTCGGGCGAACTCTCGCGCAACAGCGAGGCCGGCGACGGCGTCCGTGGCAGCGTGGTTTCAAGCCGGACCGGCGTCGTGCTGACCTGGCAGATCAAGAACGGCAAGGTTTCCACCCCGGTCGGCAGGCTGGCCGTCACCAAGGGCGAGACGATCGACTTCGTCGTCGATTGCATCGGCGACGAGAATTCCGACAGCTTCGGCTGGGCGCCCACCGTGCGCCTCCTTGGCAAACCCTCTGATCCGGCGATGGCCGTCGAGTGGAGCGCCCAAGCGCAGTTCCTCGCGCCCACGAAGACACGCATGGCTCCGGGCGCAACCCAATCGGCGAAGAAGGCATCGAGGGCCGATGCTGAAAACCAGGCGAAGCTCCGTCCGACCCCGCTGAAGCCGCTCGAGCAGTTGGCCCACGTAGTCCTCCTCTCCAACGAATTCAGCTTCGTGGATTGAGCCGGAACGATGCGGTCGGAAATTCGGCCGCAAACCGGCCGCTGCAGGGTAGGAAACCGCATCTTGCCGGCCCATGAAACTCCCGGCCTGAAACTGAACAGGGTGGGTCAGCGAGGACTTCAAACAGTGCGAAAACGCTGGTCAGCACGGGGCAGCCTGGAAGCCCTCCCTCCCTTCAACTGCTTGGTTCCGGTTAAAATTTATCTCCTAGCCGACCGCGGGAATCCGATCGGCTTTCACGCTCACCTCGCAAGCGCCACCAAGTATCGCCCAAGGCGGTCCGTCTCTTCAGGCAGCTCCTGTTGGGAGTAGATCTGGTGGAGGTTCGAGCACATGCGCTGGAGTATTCGGCGCGGGGTGACGGGCTGGAGGAAACCGTCCTGGAGACTGTGGCCGGTGCCGAGGATGTAGCTGATGCAGTTCGCCTTGGTCCACAGCTTGCCGCGGTTGAAGCAGTCCACATACACCTCCGCCGTCGGCGATTGATAACGGACGATGAAGTGCCCGGGCAATCCGACCCCGGCAACCGACAGGCCGACTCTTCTCATGATCAGCATGTAGACCGCGCACAGGCTGATGGGACTACCGGTGCGGCGATCGATGACCTTGTTCAGGTAGCTGTTCTCCGGCTGGTAGTAGTTCTCCTGGTTGCCGTGGAAGCCGAGTTCGTCGAAGAGATGCTCGTTGACCGTCGCCATCAGCGTGTCGGAATCGCCGCCGACCGGCAGCCTGGAAGCCAGCTCTTCCGCGAACCCGTCGAGCTGGGCCGTGTAGGCGGCTTCGTTGAGATCGGGATAATGGGTCCTGGCCAGCAGCCACACGCCCTGCTCCAGGTTCAGCTCCTCGCCCGATTGAAGGGCGAATCCGAGGAATGCATTGTCCGCCTGTGTCCGGCTGAAGTGCTCAACAATCGCCCGGGCGCGGCGGCGGAGGTGGGGATCGTTGCTCAGGAGGTGCGGTTTCAACCAATCGGAAGCCACGGAACCGCAGGCCTTGAGGTGGTCGGAAGCGGCGTGGGCGACAGCGTTATCCTCGTCTCCCAGCAGTGAAATCAGCGCACGCCTCTGGCTTTCAGTCAGCATCACCGGCTCTGCTGGACGCGGCTCGCTCATCTGTCTTCAAATCTGTGCGACTGTCGGGGACAATCAAGGCGGAATCCGGGTGGCACGGTTTTCGCAGTCCGGACCCAAAATCCTTTTGCGCGAATTCGCACGGATGCCGCAAAGTTTCCGCCCGTCAGGCCACGACCCTGAAACATGAACAACAAATACCCGAATCTCCCCGGATCGATGTATCGTCCCGAGTTCGAGCACGACGCCTGCGGCGTCGGGTTCGTAGCCAACATCTCGGGCAAAAAAGAGTTCCGGATCCTGGACTATGCGATCCAGGCGCTTTGCAACCTCGCCCACCGCGGCGCCCTCGATGCGGACGCCAAAACCGGCGACGGCGCCGGCGTGCTGACGCAGATCCCCCACGCGCTCTTCCGCCGCGAGGTGGAGAAGCTCGGCGGCAAGCTCGTCGAGGACACCGACCTCGCCGTGGGCGTCGTGTTCATGCCCCGCGGCAACAAATACCAGATCAGCGCCAGCCAGACGATCATCGAGCAGGCCTGCGCGCAGTTCGGCATCCATGTGTTCGGCTGGCGCTCCGTGCCGGTGAATTCCCGCTGCCTCGGCGACAAGGCCCGCGAAACCATGCCAGAGATCCAGCAGGTCCTCATGGGCCGGACGAACGGCTGGAGCGACATCGATTTCGAACGCCGCCTGTATCTCGCCCGCAAGACGGCCGAGAAGCGCGCGACCGAGGAACGCATCGACACGTTCTACATCCCGTCGTTCTCCTCGCGCACCATCGTCTACAAGGGGCTGTTCAACGCGCCCCAGCTCCAGAAGTTCTACGCCGACCTGAAGGACCCGCTCTTCACCACGGCGCTCGCCGTCTACCACCAGAGGTATTCGACGAACACCTTCCCCAACTGGCCCCTGGCCCATCCCTTCCGCATGGTCGCGCACAACGGCGAGATCAACACGCTCATGGGCAACAAGAACTGGACCGCCGCCCGCGAGCGCGAGATGACCTCGGAGATCTGGGGCGACAACGTCCAGCACCTCAAGCCCGTGATCCAGCCCGGCGGCTCGGACTCCGCCGCCCTCGACAACGCCCTCGAACTCCTCCAACTCAGCGGCCGCGACGTGCTTCACAGCGTGATGATGCTCGCGCCCGAAGCGTGGGAGAAGATGTCCGACATGCCCGCCGACCTGAAGGGCTTCTACAAGTTCCACTCCTGCCTCAATGAACCCTGGGACGGCCCGGCCGCCGTGGTCTTCACCGACGGCCGCTATGTCGGCGCCACGCTCGACCGCAACGGCCTCCGCCCCGCGCGCTTCAAGGTCTACGACGACGGACTCCTGGTCATGGGATCCGAAGCCGGCGTGGTTCCGCTCGACGAAAAGAAGGTCGTGCAGAAGGGGCGTCTCGGGCCCGGCAAGATCCTCGCGATCGACACCACGACCGGTAAGCTCCTCACCAACGACGAGTGCAAGGCCCAAGTCGCGGGACTCAAGCCCTACGCCGCGTGGTGCAAGGAGCAGCAGTTCTCGCTCTCCGAACACGCCAAACCTTTCGGTGCCGACTTCAAGCCGGTCAACCTGCTCGACCTCACGCTCCAGCAGATCACCTTCGGCTGGGACAACGAAGAGTTG
>CANJSG010000281.1 GCA_947476875.1 Verrucomicrobiota bacterium
AAGCGACCGGGAACACGAAAAAAACGAGACAAAGCAGCCCATTCAACCTTGGAACCTTTGGCGGATACTCCTTTCGGGATCACGCCCCGTTTCGACACCGGCTATCCGCTGAAGAGGTCCTCAACTGGGATGAAGCCAAGGACGGCTCGGCATGGTTCTGGCCGAGAGGGGATCACTTCGGGATAGCTATGGTGGTCGGAACCGCTCCGTCGATTTCGCCCAGAGATCTCCGAACCGTCATCGAGATTGTGCAAACGCTCGGAGGGGACACCGTCGAGAACTGGTTGCGGATTTTTTACACAATTCGTGATGACGAAAAACTCGACCTTCAAAACCTTGAACCTCACGAAGTCCGTGACAGGGAAGCCTATGTTTTCGACCGACCTGTGGAGACGTCATCGGCAACCCTCTTCCGTCAGGCGGCCGTGGAAGTGATGCGACGGCGCTACCCTGATGCATACCAATTCTTGATGGCCCACCACGACGAAGGATTTCTTTTCCAGCCCGAGAAATTCCTCAACTCAAAGGACTGGTTCATCCAGGAGAGTGAGACTGAATCACGACGACGAGTCCTTATCGTGATTTCGCGGCACGTCCGATACTGACAGCCGGAGGGCTCACTACCGTGAACCGCTCGGAACAATGCCGGGCGTGCGCGGGCAAAATCACCCATGGCGCTCTTGCCGACATCGGCAGCATCAAAGCCAGATCATCGCCCAACAAGTTCAGCGGCCACCTCTTTCCATCCATTTCGCCTCCGTAAAACTCATGGAAAAAGCGAACCCATCCAGATTCCAACCCAAGGCAACTTCAGGAATCAGTCTCCGATTGATTCCTCAGGACTCGATCTTCAGCCGAGTTCCTTGAAATTCCATTTTATGCAACACACCCAATGCACCTGTCGGTGCGTTTTCACAGCCAACAGCCAGCGATGCAAACCGCAGTGCCAGAGCTGTTTGTCCAGTTAACAGTTACGTTAACAACTCCCCGAATCCCAGTTCCAAGGCACACTCAGTCAACGGGTTAACATGTTACCAGAAGCACTCCCGGTGGTCGACGCCTGATTCCGCGTTCGGACACGACAAAATCCGCGACTCATGATGATGGCGGGGAACGAGTCCACCGCCAAACCGATCATGCTCTCGCTCGAAAAAATCTCAATCCGGGGTGCTGCCTACTACCTCGAACTGGCGCACGCCAACTACTACCTCCAAGGCGGTGAACCTCCGGGCGAATGGCAGGGCGAAGGAGCGAAGGCGCTGGGTTTGTCCGGGGAGGTTTCCGGCGAAGCGTTTCAAAATCTGTTCCATGGATTCGCTCCCGACGGCAAGCGGGCTCTGGTTCAAAATGCCGGGAAGAAAGACGGCTACCACAAGCGGGTGCCCGGATGGGATCTGACCTTCTCACCGCCGAAGTCGGTCAGTGTCTGCTGGGCTTTGGCTCCGGAACCCATGCGCAAAGCAATTGAGCGGGTTCACGAGGAGGCCGTTCGCAAAACGCTGGCCATCGTCGAGGAACATGCCGGGATCACGCGGTCAGGGAGTGGCGGATGGAAACGGGAGACAGCCGGGCTCTGTTTCGCCCTGTTCCAACACGGAACCAGCCGCGCCCAAGACCCCCAGCTCCACACGCACGCGGTCTGCTTCAACCTCGGGCTTCGGTCGAACGACGGCTGGGGAGCGCTGAAGACCGACCAGATGTTTGATCTGAAAATGGCCTTCGGTGCGCTCTACCGCTGCCAACTGGCCCACCTGTTCCAGAAGGAACTGTCCTACCCAGTCGAAAAGAGTGGGGTGTTCTTCGAAGTCAAAGGAGTGGATCGGGACATCATCGAGTTCTTTTCCACCCGGCGTGCCGAAATCATCGACTACTGCCGCAAGCATGGAGGCTACGACGCCGTAATGGCGGAGAAGGCCGCTCTGGAAACCCGCACAGAAAAGACCCACGTCGCCAGAAACGTTCTCTTCGCGGCATGGGCCAAGGCGGCGGCCGAGTTGGGCTGGTCCTCCGAGAAAGTCGTCGGGTTGCAGACTTGGAAGGCGGAGAAAACAAACTGGACCGCCGAGATGAAAGCGCTTTCCGCCGACATCGAAGCGGCACTGCGCGCGTCACCGATCAAGCCCAGCAAAGCCGAGACACTTCAGACGGTCGCCGAAGCGATGCAGGCGAGCGGCCTGTCTGCACGTCAGGTGTTGGCGGCCACCTATGAAGCTCTGGGAAGATCGAAAACCAAGCTCTCGCCTCCGGACAAGAAATCGGACCACCAGTTTGCTGACCGACTCTCCGAAGCAAAGGCAAGCGCCCAGACCGAAAAGGAGACCAAGGCCAAGGAGGAGTCCAAAAAGCGGACGGATGAATTCCGGCAAAAGTGGGCGGAGGCGGCTGCCGAGCATAAGGCGGAACGGGAAAGCAAGGAGAAGGAGGAGCGTGGACGCCGGGAAAAATGCACCCGCCAATACCGACCGGTTTCATCCAAGGCGGCTCGCAAACGGAGAAGCGAGTTTGCCGTCATCAAGATCGGCCGCCTGAAGAACCGCCGCTATCCGTTCAAGACGATTGAGCTGCGGGTGTTCAACGTGGACATTCACGGTAACCGGCTGTTCCAAAAAGCACCTTGGTGGAGTCCGTTCCACTACGCCAAACTACCTGCGTTCGCCGCCAGCTCCGACTTCGCCCCTCACAAGATTCGGCGGCGGCTGACTATTCCTTTGCGGGATGCGAAGCACGCCGCCTTGCGACAAATCAGGAAGTCCGTGATCACCGCCTTCAGGACCGGAGCCAAGCTGGTTTGGATCAAAGATGAACGCCTCGAAAAACTGGAACAATCCATCAACGACAGCCGCCGCTTCGTTCGCCAGTTCCGGAAGCCGCGCGTCCTCGTTGGAAAGTCGGATGGTCACGCATGGCGTGGCGTTCTCGACGATTGGGAGCGCGCCGGAGGAATGACGCGTCCGGAAGGCAATCTGGTGCTTTGCCAGACGCGCGCGGTTGCGGAGCGATTGAACGCTGAAATTCAGAAGGGACGCCGGAATCAGGGGCGGATTGGATTGCGCTCTATCCAAGTCGGCGAGGAAACGCTGCATCAGCACGACCGTGTCATCTTCCGGACTTCGAGCACCCGGACCGACATCAAGGACCTCGACAAGGTCAACATCGGTGACTTCGGCACGGTAACCAAAGTGACGGGTGATCGGATTTCAATCCGAACGGACGCCGGTGTGAAAGTGGAGTTTCACGCCAAGGAAGCTCCGGACATCCGCTTGGGCTACGCCGCCTCCCACGTCGATGGAGAGTCCGCTTCGCCGAAAAAGGCCTTCATCCTGTTCGAGGGAAAAGGCCCGGAAATCGAGTATGAAGAGATCCGGCGTCGGTCGGCGGATTGCACGGTGAGAGTTTTTGCCGGACCAGACTTGGCAGAATGTTTCACGGTCGAAGGCCAGCAGGAGTTGAAGCATAGATTCGGCATCCGGGACATGGACGCGCACGACAAGACGCGCGACGAGGAGTGGAAGAAGGAAGCGCCCGGACAAAAGGCGCAGGCAGAATCCAACTCTCAAGGCCCGTCCGAGAAGTCAGCCCAAGGTAGGTCGGAAACGGAAACCCAGGCAGACCAGCCTTCTGGGGCTAACCGCACGTCTTCCTCCTACTGGAATGCTAAGGAGGCCCCGACGCCACAATTCTTTGAGGACCAGAGAAACCAGCGCGAAGAAAAGGACCGTGTCGAGCGCGCGACTGAACGAAGAGAGGCCAAGGAGGATCGCAACCGCGAGGCGGAAGAACGAAAGGCACGGCGGGAAGCCAAACAGGCGAAGGAGCGTTCCGAACCGAGCGGAACTTCTGATCAAGCTACTGCCGCCAATCCCATTGTCAGCCGCTCGCCGTTCCAACGCGTCTCAGAGACTAACTCCTACTGGACGGGTGAAGGCGTCCCG
>CANJSG010000282.1 GCA_947476875.1 Verrucomicrobiota bacterium
CGCTTCATATGAAAAACGACACGCTCAAGCAATTCGCCGCCCTCCGCGCTTCCCTGGTCAATGAAAAGCGATCCCTCGAAGAACGGCTGGCCGAAATCAACACCGTCCTCGGCTCTGAAACCGCCGTTCCTTCCGCTCCTGTGGCTGCCGTTCGTCCCGTCGCGCCGGCCAAGGCGAAAGCCAAGACCCCCCGGACCCGCAACGCCGTTTCCTTGAAGGAAGCGGTCCGGCAGGTGACCACTGGCAAGCCCATGACCAAGGAGGAGATCTACGCCGCCGTAAAGAAGGCGGGCTACACGTTCTCCACGACCAAACCCATCGCCTCCATCAACGTCGTCCTCTACACCAAGGGCCAGTTCAAGAACGTCGGCGGCAAATTCAGCCCCACGAAGTAATTCCGTTCCGGTCCTCAATCCCGTGCTGGCCAAACGCGTCATCCCCTGCCTTGACGTCCACGACGGCAAGGTCACCCGCGGCATCCAGTTCGGCCGCGCGGAAGCCGGCGAACTGAAGGACGTCGGCGACCCGGTCGAGCTTGCGATCCGCTACAACGGCCAGGGGGCGGACGAGATGGTGTTCTTCGACATCACCGCGACGGCCCACGGCCGCACGTCGATGATCGAGGTCATCGAACGGACGGCCGACCGCTGTTTCATGCCCCTCACGGTGGGCGGCGGCATCCGCGCGGTCGCCGACATGAGCCAGATGCTCCGGGCCGGTGCGGACAAGGTGAGCATCAACTCCTCGGCCCTCGCCAACCCGCAGCTCATCCGCGAGGGCGCGAAGAAATTCGGCAGCCAGTGCATTGTCGTCTCCATCGATGCCAAGAGAATCGCGCCCGACACGTGGCGCGTCTTCTCGCACGGTGGCCGCAAGGACACGGGTTTGGACGCGCTTGAATGGGCCAAGCAGGCGGTCGCGCTCGGTGCGGGCGAGATCGTTCTGAACAGCATCGACGGCGACGGCACGAAGAAGGGTTTCGACCTCGTGATCACCCGCCGGGTCAGCGAATCCGTCGGTGTTCCGGTCGTCGCCAGCGGCGGCGCCGGCTCGTTGGAGCACATGGCCGAAGTGCTGATCGAGGGCCATGCCGACGCGGTTCTCGCGGCGAGCATCTTCCACTACGGCGAATTCACCGTGGGCGACGTGAAGAAACACCTCGCGGCGCGCGGATTGCCGGTCCGTCCATGACCGACCTGACGCAGAGCCGCTGGTTTCCCATCGTCCTGCTCACCGTGTCCAACGTCTTCATGACGTTCGCATGGTATGGCCACCTCAAACACAAGGATCAGCCCATCACGAAGGCCATCCTCGTCAGCTGGGGAATCGCCTTCTTCGAGTATGTCATCATGGTTCCGGCCAACCGTTGGGGGAACAACGTCTACTCCGCCACGCAGTTCAAGATCATCCAGGAGGTCATCACGCTCACTGTGTTCGCGGTTTTCGCCGTGAACCAGCTCGGTGAAACGCTGCGCTGGAACCATCTCGCGGCCTTCCTCTGCATCCTTGCCGCCGTTGCGTTCACGTTCCTGCCGAAGCAGTGACGTTTGGGAAGTCCGAAGGCCTAATCCACGAAGGCCAAAGGAAGGTCTAAGTCAGAAGGCCGAAGCCAAAGGAAATGAACCATTGGAACTTGAGCCTTCGGATTTCATTCGGCCTTTGGCCTTCGAGCTTCTGATTTCAGTCCCGATAGCCGCCGGGGTTCTTCACGTGCCAGTTCCAAGCAGTGCGGACGATGTCCTCCAGCTTGGGATACTTCGGCTTCCAGCCCAACTCCGTGAACGCCTTGTTGGCGGCGGCCACGAGGCGCGGCGGATCGCCGGGGCGGCGCGGTTTCTCGATGGCGGGGATGCTCTTTCCGGTGACCTTCTCGCACATCTGGATCACTTCACGGACGCTGTAGCCGTCGCCATTTCCGAGGTTGAAGAAGCCCGTGGGGCCGGGCTTGAGCGCGAGAAGATGGGCCTGGGCGATGTCGACGATGTGGATGTAGTCGCGCACGCAGGTGCCGTCAGCCGTGGGATAATCCGTGCCGAAGATCTGGCATTCCGTGGCCTGGCCCAGGGCGACCTTGAGCACGTTCGGGATCAGGTGCGACTCGACGCGGTGATGTTCGCCGAAGCGTTCGCTGGCTCCGGCGGCGTTGAAGTAGCGGAAGGCGACGAACTCCAGCCCGTGGATCTGGTGATACCACTGCAGGATTTTTTCGAACATCAGCTTGGACTCGCCATAGGGATTCACCGGCTTCTGCGTCGTGGCCTCGTCGATGGGCACGCGGTCCGGTGTGCCGAAGGTGGCGCAGGTGGAGCTGAAGACGAACTTCTTCACGCCGTTCTGTTGGGCGGCATCGATGAGGTTTAAGCCACCGGCCACATTGTTCCGGAAATATTTCGAAGGATTGACCATCGATTCCCCCACGAGCGCGTTGGCCGCGAAGTGGACCACGGCCTCCGGTGTGGCGGATTTCACGGCGCCAAAGATATGTTCCCGATCATTGAAATCACCTTGGACGAATGCCGCGCGCGGATCGACGGCGGAACGGTGTCCTTCGGTGAGGTTGTCATAGACGGTGACTTGGTGCCCGGCGTTGAGGGCCTCCTCGACGAAGACGGACCCGATGTATCCCGCGCCACCCGTGACGAAGATCTTCATTTCGAGAAAGGCTAGGGGACGGGCAAGGCCAGCGACAATCGGATTGTCTCAAGTTGACCAGGATTCGATTCGCCCCGCCGTTGACAATCCAACAAGTCGCTCATTCTGAGATCTCTATCTCCGAAGCAGGCATGAACCCACGCGTCCTCCCTAGTTTTTCCGGAGGCGAAGACGACGGCGAGCTACCGTTGTCGAGCGTGGCGATCTGCGAAGGAGTCGCACTGGGAGTGGCGGCAAAAGGCGGCAAGAACGACGCTGGAATCATGTTCCGAGTTGGGCTGGGCTATGATCTCGCGCCCGCTTGGACCCGGGCCTCGATCGCCGGATCGACCGCCAGCTTCCAGCTCCAGGCCGAACCGCAGGTGCGGTATACCGTCCAATCCAGACCTGTCGGGCCGCTGACGAACTGGACGACAGCGGGGACCACCTTGGCTGACACCTCCGGTCGTGCGACCTGGACAACGAACATCACCAACGCTCCGGGCGACAAGGGGCGGCTTTTTCGTTTTATCTGGCCGTAGGTAAACCGACTACTTCTCCGTCGGCTTCGCTTCACCGCCGATGAGCGGCTTCATGGTGAGCGGATCGTGCAGGGGCAATTCGCTGACGGATCCGCGGCCGATCTCCTCGAGCGAAGCCTTGTGGGTGGGGTGGCCTTTGAGGACCTCGTCCTTCTGGCCGACGACGAGGATGACGAGGTTGTTCGTGTTGAGCAGGCGCCGGGCGGTCCGTTGTGGTTTCGAGGAGCCCGTGCCAACGTCTGCGCCACAACGATGAAAGATCTGCCTGAATCCGACCAGCGCCCGGCCAAGAAACGCCGCCTGCCCCGGTCGTTCAAGGATCTGACTCCGGCCAAACATTTCAACCCCCGGACCTTCTTCTACGAAATGGTCTGGAAGGCCTGGCTGACTAAACGCACCGGCCGGACCAAACGCCCGGTTTTTCCCAAGCTGGCCAAAAGCGAAGTCGCCCTGACTTGGATCGGCCACGCGTCGTTCCTCGTGCAGTTCCCGGATCTGAACGTCCTCATCGATCCCAATTTCGCCAACTGGCTTTTCCTCCTCAAGCGCCTCAAACACGCCGGACTCAGCATCCGCGACCTGCCGCCGATCGATCTCGTCCTGCTGACGCACGCGCACTTCGACCATTTCCACAAGCCGTCGCTGCGGCGCATTCCTTCGCCCAAGATCGGCGTCATGCCCTGGGGCCTCGGCGATCTGGCGCGCGGGCTCGGCTTCAGCCGCATCGTGGAACTGCAATGGTGGGAAAGCTTCAGCCA
>CANJSG010000283.1 GCA_947476875.1 Verrucomicrobiota bacterium
CGGCACGATCACCGGGTGCGCCGAGGTCATCAAACCGATGCGCCCCGGCTTCCAGGCGATCGCGGTCGAACCGAAGGATTCGCCGGTCATTTCCCAGACGCTCGCCGGCCAGCCGGTGAAACCCGGCCCGCACAAGATCCAGGGAACGGGTGCCGGCTTTGTTCCGAAGAATCTCCATCTGAAGGACAGCGCGGGAAATCCGCAGATCGTCGAATGCGTCCAGGTCAGCAACGATGACGCCTTCGCGATGGCGCGCCGTCTGGCCAAGGAAGAAGGCATTCTCGGCGGAATCTCCACCGGCGCGAACGTCGCCGCCGCCATCGAGGTTGCGAAGCGTCCCGAGAACAAGGGCAAGATCATCGTCACCATCGCCTGCTCGACGGGCGAACGTTACCTCTCGACGGCCCTGGCCGAAGAGGCCCGCAAAGAAGTCGGAGGCTGATCGGTCGACGGCGCCACGCCGTGGAATTTGCAACGGGCGGAACCATCCGGTTTCGCCCGTTTTGTTTTTGCGCTTTGGCTACTCGCCTGCAGTCCGTGCTGCCCCGCGGGCCGCATGGCCGGGATCGCTGAGAGTCTTCAGAAACGCGACGAGCGCCCGTTGATCGTCGGCGCTGAGCTGAACACCCCCGTCCGGATGTTTTGAGAGGTTTGGATCGAGCGTGGCTGTTCGCTTCACGCCACCCGCATAGTGGGCCACGGCTTCTTCAAGCGTGGCGAAGCGGCCGTCGTGCATGTAGGGAGCCGTCAACGCCACGTTGCGCAACGACGGCGTCTTGAACTTGGCGAGGTCGGCGCGATTCGACGTGACCAGGAAACGTCCGAGATCCTTGGCTGCCCCGGCGGCGTCGAGGCCGTTGTTGTGGAATGCGAGGTCGCTGAAGAGCGGGCCGCCGTGGCAGTGGAAACAATCGGCGCCGAACTGCTCGCGCCTCGGATCGTATTCCGTCTGGAACAGTTCGAAGCCGCGTTGTTCGTCACGGGTAAACGTTTCGAGACCCAGCAGCACATGGTCGAATTTTGAGTCATGCGAGACGAGCGTGAGGAGGAACTGTTCGAGCGCCCGCGCGACGCGATCCGCGCTGATGATGCCGGTGCCGAACGCCGCGACGAACGCCGGCGTGTAGCCGGCACGATCGAGTTTGCCGACGATGTTCGGAAGGGATTCGTGCATCTCATCCGGGTTGATGACCGGCTGCAGCACCTGCTCCCGCAGTGAGGCGGTGCGCCCGTCCCAAAAGAAAGACGAGTTCCACGCGAGATTGGCCAACGGCATGGCGTTGCGTTTGCCGACGACGCCTTCGGAGCCGGAGCTGAAACGTTTCCCGGAATCGGTGAACGCCGCGGCGGGTCGGTGGCAGGTTGCGCAGGACTGCTGGCCGTTGATGGACAGCGCGGTGTCGTTGAACAGCCGTCTCCCGAGAGCGACGCCTTGGTCGGTGATCGGGTTGTCGCGGGGCAGGGCGGGGATGGGGAACAATTTGGAGAAGGTCAGTCGATAGGGAGTGGCGTTGGGAGCGATCTCGATTCGCGCGATTGGGGCCGGGAGTTTTTCCGGGGTGCTGACGGCAGGAGCGACGGACGCGCTGAAAGCGTTGGTGACATTCCCCGCGAGTTGGATGGCGAGCGGGTCGCCGGCGCGCGAGTGGGTCGAGGTGGTCGATTCGTCTATGCGTATGCGATTGGTTCCCGAGAAGACCCGCGCAACGTCGAACGACAAGGCCAGCCGGGTGTCGGCATCCATTGTGAAACGGACGGGGATCGTCGCGCGCATCTCGAGCGCGTCCGTCGCAAGGTGATACGAGTAGCCGCCGGGTTCGCTGTTCGGCTGCCGCCATGTTCCTTCGATCGCGAGGAAGACGTAGCCGCCCTGCCAGTTCCAGTGCAGTCCGTTCAGGATGGGGTTGAGCGGGTGGTGCGGGGCGAAGCGTGCGGGATCCGCGTGATTGAGTTCCGGCCCTACGCCGATGCGAAACTGGAGCGCCTTGAACTGTTCCGGCGGCACGTTGGTCAGCGTGATCGTGTTCAAGGCAGCGCCCGCGCTGACGTAGGCGAACTGATTCGTCAGCATCACCCTGCGGCCGGAGTCTGTGATCAGAACGAACTCCGACAACAGGTAGTCGAGGCGGGAGACGGAAACGACGTTGCCTGCCGCGTTGGTGAAGATGGTTTCACCAAGCAGAAGCGGCGTTTTGGCGATCGTATGATGGACCGTGGCGGTGAGCGTGCCGCCGACTCCGGTCGCGATCGACGCCCATGCGACCAGCGCGAACCATAATGGGAATTTGGCGAAGGGTGTCATGGGCGCTCGGGACGATTTGGCTGGGGCTTCATTGGATGGTGAATCCGTTCACCAACGAGAACGAGACGTTGCCCGTGCCGGGTGGCCCGGGGAAGACGACAGTGACAGTTGCGGGGCCGGCGGTCGCGTTGGCCGGGATGATGAAGCTTGCGGTCACGTTGTTGCCGGAGCGTTGGACGTTGGATCCGTTGACCGTGCCGACCGTGGCGCTGAGCGGCAGGATGTTTCCGGGAGGCGGGTTTGCGCCCAAGGTCATCGTGATTGAAACGGGGGTCCCGCGGTTGCCACTGGTCGGCGACACCGAGGCGAGGGGAGGCCCTGCCGTTGCGCCGCCCCCGCCTCCGGTCGTGCCCGTGGCCGGATCGTAGGTCGCGATCGCTGTCTGGCGAACGCGGAAGAACGTGGTCGGCGCGGTCACCGTGTTGGTGAAGGAACCTTTGTTCCGGGTCGGCAGAATTCCCGCAAGATTGGTCATCCAGTTGTTGAAATTCGTGGTGGATTCAACCTGGTAGGTGCCGCCTTCGGCTCCGGTCCAGACGAGCGTGACCGATCCTCCGGAAGCGACGGGCTTGGCCAGGGCGGGTGCGGCGGCGGCCCCGCCGAGGAAGTTGGTGGTGACGGTTTCGGCCAGCGTGGTCACGGCGGCGCCGACGGGGCTGCCGTAGTAGGATCGGCCGATGTTGTAGGGGAACACAGGCGTGCCGTCCGCGGCGATGCTCGTGAAGTAGGCGTAGGTTCCGTTCGGGAATTCCGGCGTGATGCACCAGCGTCCGTTGTATTCGTCGAGGTCGAAGTCGGTTCCGAGCATGAAGGGAGTGGCGGTGTTCGGATTGGTCAGATCGCCGAGGTAGGCGTTGTCCTCCATGTATCGGCCCAGCGGATAGGTCGTCGAAACCGCCGGTCCTGATTGGCCCGCGGCGACGCCGTAGGCGCGTTGGGCCCAAGCCGGGATGGCCGCCCGGCCGGATGTGGTCAGATTGTCGGAGCCGCGTTGGCCATTGCGGAGTTGGTAGCCGCTGATCATGCGTCGCAGTCCGCTCGAGGAATTCGACGCGCTGGCGTAGCCGTAGGGACCGTAAATGGGAAACCCGTCGCGGACCCATCCGAGGATCGGCGAATGTTTTGCCACTGCGGCGGATGACTCCGAGTAGGTCCTGGCGTTGGAGTTGAAGTCCACATGGTCGCCGAGGAGGTGGCGCAGGGCGACGGGGTTCGCATGGTAGTGGTGGTTGCCGGTGTTCTCCTGATGTGCGTAGCCGGGATCGAAGGTGGCGCCTTCATTCACGTAGGCTTCGCGTTGCCAGTAGCCCGTTCCGTTTCCAGCTTCCGCTGCGCCGGTCCAGACAAAGCCGTCGCGCGAGTCGAACATCGCAACGCCGTCGACGAAGTAGCCGATGGTTCCAAGCCCGGTCTGCGTCTTGGTCGCGGGGACGGCGGGCGACCTTGGGAACCGGTAGAACGCCTTCTGGTTTGCCGGCAGATTGGGGAACTGGCCGTTCAACCAAGGCCCCATGACATGGAGGGCGAATCCGCTCGTGCGGAGGTAGACCCAGTCGGTGGAAGAATAGATTTCCTGCACGCC
>CANJSG010000284.1 GCA_947476875.1 Verrucomicrobiota bacterium
ATCCTTGAGACCCTTGAGCGCCGGATCGAGGAAGGCGGCGGCTTTGGGCGGATCGGCGAAGCCGCGATTCAGAAGGCAGCGGGCAAGCAGCGGATCGATGCCGAGTTCTCCCACCAGCCGCGTGACCGCCGCTGCTTCCGGTTCGGCGATGATCCAGCGGTGGCGGTTCGGATTCATCAGGGGCCGCCGGAGAAGAATTTTTGGACCATCGCTTTCACGCCGCCGACACCCAGCACCGCAATGAGGGTAAGCAGAACCGCAAACGCCAAGGTCGTCAGAATGCTGACTCCATAGGCGTAGAACACGAGCACCCCGTCCTCCTCCATCATGCTGAGGGCGATCAGCATGATGGAGATGGCCGGAAGCTGGTTGGTGCCGGGCAGCGGAATCGGAAGCGCCAACAACCCGGACATGAAGATGATCAGGACGCAGTTGAAGATGCGGACGCCGCGCCACGAGATCCAAGCGTCGCCCCGGGGCTTCACCCAACGTTCAAGAAACTGCAGGAACTTGATGCTGCCGCCGAGGACCTTGGTTCCGAAGTTTGGCGGAAACGCGCGGTCACCGATGAACTTCGGCAGACGGGGCGACGAATCCCGGGCGCGGGCGATCCCCATCAGGACGATCACCAGTCCCAGCACGGTGCTGACGCCCGGCAAGGGGATCGGCTGGATGAACGGCAGGCAGAGGAGGATCATGACAAGGTAGACGCCTCGTCCTTCCGTCCGCTCCATGAGGTTGTTGAGGGTCAAAGGAGCGTCCGCCATCTCCTCCTTGAGGATGTGGGTGAGATCCGCGGACAGAGGTCGGTGATGGCCGCCTTTCATCAATTGGAGCCGAAGGTGGATGCGAACAGGACGACTTTCAACCCGTCGTCTTTTTCTCGAACCGCGCCGCCAACAGCGAGGCGAGAACGCTGATGACCAGGATGCCGATCACGACACCCAACGAGACGTCGGAGCTCACGTGGATCTCCCAGATCAGCGCGAGCATCTTTCCGCCGATGAACACGAGCACGAGCGACAACCCGTATTTCAGGTAGCGGAAGTAGCCGATGGCCCCGGCCAGCACAAAATAGAGGGAGCGGAGGCCGAGGATGGCGAAGACGTTCGAAGTAAAAACGATGAAGGGATCCTTGGTGATGCCAAAGATCGCCGGGATCGAGTCCAGGGCGAAAACCAGATCGGTGGTCTCGACGATCAGGAGGACCAGAAAGAGCGGCGTAAAAAGCTTCTTGCCGTTCACGACCGAAGTGAACCGTTGCCCGTCGAACTTGTCCGTCAGCGGGAGGAACTTGCGGGCCAGCCGGACGATCGGGTTCCGCTCGGGGTCGACGCTCTCATCCTTGGCGAACAGCATCTTCAAGCCTGTGAACAGCAGGAACGCCCCGAAAACATAGAGGATCCAGCTGAACTGTTTCACGAGCTCCGCCCCGATCCAGATCATCACGCCGCGCATGATCAGGGCGCCGAGGATGCCCCAGAAAAGAACGCGGTGCTGATAGGCCGGAGGGACCTTGAAATAGGAGAAGATGACCGCGATCACGAAGACGTTGTCCATCGAGAGGGACAGCTCGACGATGTAGCCGGTGATGAAGACCTTGGTGTCGTCCGGGGTCCATTTGCCCGCCATGAGGGGCGCGATGAAGAACGCGAACACCATCGCCATGCTGAACCAGAGGATGGTCCAAGCCAGGGCCTCCTTGACCTTCACGACATGCGCGCTCCGGTGGAACACGCCAAGGTCGAGCGCGAGGAAGACCAGGACCGCCCCGATGAAGGCAACCCAATGAACGGAAGAAATGTCGGTCAGCGCAAACATGATGCTCAGAGGGCGACAAGAAACGTCAGGAGCAGGACGGGCGCAAGCTCCTGACGTCGATTAGTTCCAGTCCCATCACCGGGCGGGATCAGGCCTTCGCAGATTTGGCCCCGGCCGGGATTTCGGTCACCACGGCGGTTTCGGAGAGCTTCACGGGACGCTGGCCCTTGTGCCACCAGAGCACGAGCGCGCTCGCGATGTAGATCGACGAGTAGGTGCCGGTGATGATGCCGACGAGGAAGGTGAAGGCGAAGTCGTTGATCACACCGCCGCCGAACAGATACAGCGACAGGGTCGACAGGAACACCGTGCCGGAGGTGATGATGGTGCGGCTCAGCGTCTGGTTGAGGGCCTTGTTCATGACCTCGCGGAAGGTCCCGGGAACGCCCAACTTCAGGTCTTCTCGGATACGGTCGAAGATCACGATCGTATCATTGATCGAGAAACCGATGATCGTCAGGACGGCCGCCACCATGGGTGCGCTCAATTCACGGCCCGTGAGGAAGAACCATCCCATGGTCATGAGGACGTCGTGCAGCACGGCGACCACCGCCGCGACGGCGAACGAGAATTCATAGCGGAAGGCCACGTAGACCAGGATACCGAACAAGGCGAGGAACACGGCCAGAAAGGCCGTCTTGGCGATCTCATTTCCGACGACGGCGCCGATCTGATCGACGCTCTTCACCGAGAAGGCCGCCGCCGGGAAGTCCTTCTGGAGCGAGGCGATCACGTTCGAGCTCGTGCCAAAGGCGGAGAAGACACGGAGCGTCTCCGAGCCGCCGACCAGTTCTTTCTGGAACTGGATGGTGGGTTCGACCAAGCCGGCTTTCCTCAGCGATTCGGCCACGCCGCCCTGGTCTTCCTTCTTCACGAACGACAACACGGTGTTGTCACCACCGGCGAAATCCGGTCCGAGAACCTTGGTTCCGCGGTAGAAGCCAAAGCCGATTCCGATGACGATCAAGATCCACGAGAAGGCAAACGCAGGTTTCGCCCATTTCATGAAATCGATGCCCTTGGCCCGGATCATCGACATCATGTTCAAGCTGGTGATCTTGTCATTGTCCACGAGCCAATCGAACAACACGCGGGTGATGACCAACGCCGTGAAGAGGCTGAGCGCGACGCCGATCGTCAACGTCACACCGAAGCCCTTGATCGGACCGGTTCCAAGGACGATCAGGATGATCGACGAGATCAGCGCAGTCAGATGCGAGTCGAAGATTGTTCCGAACGCGCGGTCGTAACCGGCGGCAATGGCGCCACGGAGCGACTTGCCAGCTGCAAGCTCCTCCCGGATGCGTTCGTAGATGAGGACGTTGGCGTCGACCGCCATACCGATTGTGAGCACGATACCGGCAATGCCCGGCAAGGTAAGCGTCGTCCCGATCGAGCACATGACGCCGAGCAGCAGGAGGCTGTTCACGACGAGGGCGATGTTCGCAATGAGCCCGGAAAGCCGGTAGTAGATCAGCATGAACGCCGAAACCGCGAGCAGGCCGTAGATCGAGGCGTTGAATCCGTCCTTGATCGATTTTTCGCCCAACGACGGGGCAACCGTCCGGACGGAGTCGATCTTCAACGGAGCCTCAAGCGGATTCTCCAGCACGTTCGCCAGCTCGAGCGCTTCCTTGAGATCGTAGTTGCCGGAGATCTGGCCGCGGCCTCCGGTGATGGGCTCGGTGATGTTGGGGGCGGAATAGAGGACGCCGTCGAGGATGATGGCCATCCGACGACCGACGTTTTCCCGCGTGGTGTTGGCGAAGGCTTCGGCGCCTGGGGAATCGAGTTCGAAACTGATGATCGGACGTCCGGACATCGGATCGCTCACGACCATCGCACGGACGATGTTCTTGCCGTTGAGCCCGGCACTGCTGCGCTTTTCCACCACGACCGGAAAGAGCTCCTCCTGGCCGCTCTGCCCCTTGCGCCGCTCCTGCTTGATCTCGAAACCGGGTTCGACGATGCCTTGGGCCAGCTGCTCGTTGCTGTTGTCCGCGACAAACTTGAACTCGAGGAAAGCCGCTGTCTGGATGCGGAGCTTGG
>CANJSG010000285.1 GCA_947476875.1 Verrucomicrobiota bacterium
CGCCATCGCGCGCAGAACGGCTGACGCGGTCCGGGTGTCCCCGCTTCGTCGAGCGGGTCGCCGTGGAGCGCCGAGATCCTTCCCGGCAGGGATGGCGCACGATTCATCCAAAGCCGCCCCAAGCCCGGCGCTTACGATGTAGAGTTGTCAGCAAATCGGCGAAGCACAGTCCCCCGTTCAAACCGCGGCTGCTTTAGGCCCGGGCGCTTCCTTCCCCTTCTTCCGTTTGAAGAAACGGCCCTGGCTCCAGTCGTCGAGGATCGAGTAGCTGACGGGAGTGACGAGGAGTGAGAGCAGGAGGCAGAGCATTTGGCCACCAATGATGATCTTCGCCATCGAGGCGCGTCCGGCGGCGCCCGGACCCTGCCCAAGCGCGATGGGAATCATCGAGGCCACGAGCATCATCGTGGTCATGAGGATCGGGCGTAGGCGGGTGCGGTTGGCTTCGAGGATGGCCTTCTCGCGTTCCATGCCGCGTGCGCGGAGCCGGTTGGTATAATCAACCTGAAGGATGCCGTTCTTCTTCACCACGCCGAAAAGCATGAACAGGCCGAAGATGGCGTAGATGTTCAGCGGCTCGTTCAGAAGGATCATGGTGACGAGCGCGAAAGGCAGCGAAAGCGGCACGGCCAACAGGATCGAGATTGGATGCAGGAAGTTCTCAAACTGCGCCGCGAGGATCATATACATGAAGATCATTGCCAGACCGAAGGCGATGAGGAAGTTCTGCCCCGTCTCCTGGAGGGTCTTGGCGCGACCGGTGAAGAGCACCGAGTAATCCGCCGGCAAATCGAGCTCCTTCACCGTGTTGCGGACGTCTTCGATGGCTTCGCCGAGGGCTTTGTCGGAGGTCAGGTTGGCTGCGATCGTCACCTTGCGCTGGCGCTGGAAACGGTCGATCTGGTTTGGGCCGCGCCCTTCTTCGAACGTCACGAAATTGGCGAGCTGCACGAGCTGGGCGTTGTTTCCTGTCGTGCGGAGCGTGACCCCTTCAAGCGCTTCCTGGGTGTTGCGGTTCTTCGGATCGGCGCGGAGCCACACGTCGTAGAGGTCGTCGTTCTCGCGGAAGGTGCCGACGATCTCGCCGCCGACGAGGGTGCGCAGCGTGTCCGCGATGTCCTGGATCTGCAGGCCGAACTGGCTGGCCTTCTCGCGGTCGATATCCACACGCAGCTCGGGTTTGCGGTTCGAGAGCGTGGAATCCACATCCACCATGCCGCGCGTGGACTTCATCTTGGCGATGATCTGGTCGGCGTATTTGGAGAGCCGGTCCAGATCGGGCCCGAGAAGGTTCATCTGCAGGTCGGAATTCCGTCCGCCGCCGCCGATGTTCGAGATCAGCTGCGCGGCCGAACGGATGTCGGGATATTGCGCGAGGACCTTGCGCGCCATGCCCATCGCCTGGAACTGCGTCCATCGCCGTGTCTTGCCGGTCATCGTGGACCAGAAGCCGCCGAGCTCGGGCAGCCGGCAATAGATCGTGGCCACGGTCACGTCGCCCTCGCCCTTGCCGAGACGGCCGCTGGTGATGCCGACCGTGGTCAACGTGGTGGTGAAGACGGGTTGGCCATCGATGCGGAGAGCCTTCAGTCGCTGCACGACTTCGGCGCAGAGCTGCGTGGTGCGTTCGAGGTCCGAACCTTCCGGAGCCTGGAGCGACACCTCGAATTCGCTCGAATCATCCTGCGGGATGAAGGTGAATTTCGTCATCTTGCCCAGCCAGATGATGGAGACGAAGCAGATGGCCGAAGCGGTCACGATGACCCAGCGGTGCTTCAGGCTCCAGTCGAGCACGCCGAGATAGTGGCTGGAGAGCCACTTCATCAACGGGCCGCCGTGCGCCTTCTTCTCCCGTTCCTTTTCGTCCGTGCTGTGGCGGAGGAAGCGCGACGAGAGCATCGGCGTGAGGGTGAACGAGACGAAGAGCGAGATCATGATGGCGAAGGCCACCGTCACGCCGTAGCTGGAGAAGAACATGCCGATGCGGCCCTTCATGAAGGCCAGCGGAAGGAAGATGACGACCAACGAGAGAGTCGTGGCCATGACGGCGAGCGCGATTTCCCTGGTGGCGTAACTGGCGGCCCGTTGGCCGTCCCAGCCCTTCTCCTCCATGGTGCGGTGGATGTTCTCCAGCACGACGATGGCGTCGTCGATGACGATGCCGACGGCAAAGACCAGGCCCAGCATGGTGAAGTTGTTCAGCGTGTAACCCATCACCCTCATCAGCACGAAGGTGGCGATGATCGACGCGGGAATGGCGACGCAGGCGATGATCGTTCCACGCCAATCGTGCATGAAGAAGAACGTCGTCAGAGCGACAAGGATCGCGCCAAGGATGAGGTGGAAATTAATCTCCTCCAGCGACCGTTCGATGAAGGTGGACTGGTCGCGGATCACCTGGAGATTGAAGTCCGTGGGAACGGTTCCGCGCAGTTCCGCAAGGCGGTGTTTCACGGCGTCGATGACCTTCACCGTGTTGCTGCCGGACTGCTTCCGGACGATGAGCGTGATGCAGTTCTGGCCGTTGGCCTGCGAAAGGGTGCGGGGTTCCTCGACGGAGTCGGACACATTGGCCACGTCCTTCAGGAAGACCGGCTGGCCGGCGAAGTTGGCGATGATCAGCTCGTTGAAGTTCTTTACGGACTGCATCCGGCCAAGGGTGCGGACGACCAGTTCACGCGGCTTCTGGCTGAGACGGCCGCCGGGGATTTCAAGATTCTGCCGCTGGAGCGCGGTGCGGACGTCGCCGATGGTGAGATTGTAGGCGCGGAGCTTCTCGATATCGACGGACACCTGCACGGCGCGCGTGCGGGCGCCGACCATGCTGATGGACCCGACGTCCTTTACGGTTTCGAGGTTCTGTTTGATGAACTTGTCCGTGATGTAGCTGATCTCCTTCAGATCACGCGGCGCGCTGACGCTGATGGAAACGACCGGCACCGCATCGAGGTCGAACTTGTCGATGATCGGCGGATCGGTGTTGGGCGGCAGGCGAGACAGGATGGTGTTTACCTTGTCGCGCACGTCCTGGGCGGCGATGTCGCGGTTGCGCTCCAGCAGGAAGGTGACGGTGATCTGCGAAACGCCTTCGGTGGTGACGCTGGCCAGTTCGTCGATGCCCTGGATGGTGTTTATGATCTCCTCGATCGGCTTGGTGACGCTGGTCTCCATCTCCTCGGGAGAAGCGCCGCGGAGCGTCGTCGTGACGGTGATGACCGGCAGCTCGACATTGGGGAACTGGTCCACGCCGATGTCTTGGAACGAAAACCAACCCAGCACGACGAGGAAGAGGTTGATCATCGTCGCGAACACCGGCCGCTTGATGCAGATGTCCGCGATGCCGATGCCCTTGCCTTCGTTCACCGGCTCGGGCGGCGTGGGTTCAATGCTTTTCATTGGCCTCCTTTTGAGCGGCGCCGGCCGGCTTGCCAGCAGCGGCGGAGGAAATGGGTGCCAGCAACGTCACGGCCGCGCCGTCGCTCAGGCGGTTCTGGCCGGTCACGATGACCGATCCGCCATCCTTCAAACCTTCCGTGATCTCCTGAAGGCCGCCCTGGATGCGGCCCACGCTGACTTGGCGGCTGCGGGCCGCGTTGTTCTCGACAATGAACACCTTCGTCACCCCGGCGAAGGTGACCACCGCCTCCAGCGGAACGACGACGGTCGGAACGCCCCGTTGGAGGACCAGCGAACCGCGTCCGAAGGTGTTCGCCTTGAGACGGAAGTTCGTGTTCGTCACCAGTGCGCCGACGCTGAACGCGCGTGACGCCGTCGTGACGGACGGACTGATGAGATAGACGCTGCCGGTGAAAATTTCGCCGGGGTAGTTGTCCACGCTGAAGCTGACGGGGAGCTTCTTTTCGACC
>CANJSG010000286.1 GCA_947476875.1 Verrucomicrobiota bacterium
CGGATGCCCGGGCCCCTTCCTCAGCTCCGCCGTCGCCACGAACAGCTCCTCCTGCCGGATCTTCTTCTTTCCCAATGCCATGTTCTTCCGACGCGGCCCATCAACTCCTGTTCAGATCAAACGAGAGTTTTTTGACGGGCTGCTAACAGCGCACAAAAGGGCGACGGCATCTACATGATGAACTCGGACCTGACTTCGCCGCCCGGCCTGATCACGAATTACTTTAACATGGGGCTGTCCAATGCGTTCAACGCGGGCGCTGCAAGCAGCCCATTCCGCCTTGAGGTCGGCGAGGACAGCTTCGTTTACATATCGGACTTTTCGACAGCCACCGGAACCCTCTACCAAGCGACCGCCAATTTGACTTTCGCAACCAACGTCTTCAACGGCGCCGGTGAAGGAGCCGCGGCGATGGCCGCAAATGGACACGGAAGCATTGGTTCGTCCGCGATCGCAGTCGGATCACTTGCCGCCGGCAACCTGAGCATCTACGCGCTGGATACGTCAAAGGCTCCGGCAAACTCGCTTCGCCGCTATGATTTTGGGGCCGGCCCCTTCCCCCTGGCGACGAACCTGACCGAAAACACGCCAATCCTTTACCAACCCGGCCCGCTCCTCGCCATTGCGGGTGTGACCGTCGACTTGGAACGCGGCCCCGACGGCACGATCTACATGACCCAACTCCGTTCAGCCGGAGCGGAGGCAGCTCTATTTGTTCTGAAAACAAACGCCGTAAGCGGTGTCTATGAATTGGTTTGGGATTCTCTTGGTTCCACCATCATCGAGTCGAACTTAGCCACGGCGGATGCCTTCACCTCAATCCAAGGCGTATCAGCATCGCCAGACGGCAAATGGCTTGCGCTGAACATCTCGGCTGGAGCTGCTCCCAGCGACACGTGGATTCTTCCTCTGACAAACGGCGTTCCGGATTTCTCCAAGCGCGTCCGCCTCGACACTGGAGCAATCGGCAATGGGCGTGACGTCGGAGTCGACGCCGCTGGCAACTTCTACACCGTCAGCTCGGGCGACGCTCGGCTCCGTATTTGGTCTCCCGGCGGCGCCACTACCGCACGGACCACTTCGGCCGGAGCGTTCTCGGTGACCGACACGTCACCGACCAACCAAGTCACCGTGGTCGCGACGCAGCCTACAGGCTTCGAACAAGGGACGGTCCCGTTGACTTTCACCATTACCAAGACCGGCGACACCAACAGCCCGGCCCAGGTGAACTACACGCTGAGCGGCACCGCTGTGAATGGAACGGACTACGTGACCAACGTGCTGACCGCGACGATCCCCGCTGGCTCCAGCAATGTCGTGATCACGATCACTCCGATCGACGACTCGATTTCCGAAGCCCCCGAAACCGTGATCCTTACCGTCACGCCTTCCTCGAGCGGAGTCCCGGGAATACCGTCAACGGCAACAGGCGTCATCGTCGACAACGACACCCCTACGCTCTCGATCGCCACCGTGGCCTCCACCATCTACGAGCGGGTCCCAAATAAGCATCTGGCCTTCACCGTGACCCGAATCGGAAGCACCAACACCGATCTGACCGTGAATCTCACCCAATCCGGCACGGCGGTTCTCAACACCGACTACACGATCGATCCCCTGACCATCCCCGGCGGCGTCACAGTGGCGAACGTCTTCGTTACGCCGATCGACAACAACGTTTTCTCCGGCGACAAGCGCCTGACGAACACGCTCGCAGCGGGCGCAGGGTATGTTCTCAGCACTTCGACCAACGCGGCCCTCACCATCTTGGACGATGAACTCGGAACCGAGCGCGTCCTCTGGCGGGACAGCTTGGACTCGGCCAATTCGGCCACCAACTACGCCGTCCTCTTCGGCGCGGTGAACGGCATCTTGGACTACAGCCTGACTTTCGGCAGCGACTACAGCCTCGACGGAATCCCCGCCGCTCCGGGGACCAATTCCACCAAGGGCGTCCGGATGACGGTCAACAAGGACGATGCAACGGCCATAGGAGCCGCCGGACTGAACCTCTACGTCACGAACGCAACGTTCGCCGGCGACTACGCCCTCCGTTTCAACATGCACGCTTCGGTCGGACTCGGCGGTGCGACCACCGAGTCGGTTACGTTCGGCATCAACCATTCCGGAACCAAGACCAACTTCGTCACCCAGAATACCGACACCACCCTCGCGACCCGGGGTGGCGACGGCATCTGGTTCTCAGTAGAAATGGAATCCGGCGGCAGCATCAACTACGGCGCCTGGAGGTCGGTGAACAACGTCCAGACCCAGATCGCGACGGCTCGGAGCTACACGTCTTTCACCAACGTATTCCAGAGCCCGCCGTTCTATGATCGCAACCAGAGCGGTGGCCTCAACGTCCTCGGCGGTTCGCCTTCATTCGCCGCTGATTCGCAGAACAAGTTCTGGGTCGACGTCGAAGTGCGGCAGCAGACCAACTTCATCACCTTGTCGATCAACCGGACGACGATCTTCTCGTTCACCAACTCCTTCGGCATCACCAACGGAACCGTGATGCTGGGATACAACGACCAGTTCGATTCGATCGGGCCGGCCGGCGAATTCGTCATCTACGACAACGTCCGCGTCGTGAACCTGAACTTCACGCAACCCCAGATCACCAAGACGACCGTCTCGGGAGGAGTCGTGACCATCGACTTCACCGCAGTCAACGGATTCGTCAGCGAGATGTCCCTCGAATCCGCCAGCGGATTGACCAGTCCTCCGCCGACCACATGGAACCCGGAACCCACCGCCGTCATCACGAGGACCGGGCCCGGAACGTTCCGCGCAACCATTCCGACCAACGGCAACCCCCGCTTCTACAGAATCAAGCGCCAGGGTTGAAACCCCGTCCAGTGGGCGGCGGGGACGATATCGTTTCCGCCGCCCTTTTCATTGCCATGAAAACCAAGCCCGCCATGCCCCGCCCGTCCTCCAAGGCAGGGTTCACCCTCATAGAACTGCTGGTCGTCATTGCCATCATCGCGATCCTGGCCGGCATGCTTCTTCCGGCATTGAGCGGCGCGAAAGCTCGCACGCTATCCACCCAGTGCATGTCCAACACGCGCCAGATGATGCTGGCCTGGACGATGTATAAGGAGGACAACAACGATCAACTCGTGCCCAACGCGCCCCTCGGCGCCGCCAATTCTGGCGGATACTTCTGGGTGAACCCGCTTTTCATGGATTGGAACTTCAGCGACGCCAATACGAACGTCGCGAAGCTAAAGGACGGCCTCCTGTCCCGCTACGTCGCCGACAACTACAAGATCTACAAATGCCCCGGAGACACCGTGGCCGCGAAGAATGGGGACCGCGTCAGGAGCATCTCCATGAACGCCCAGGTTGGCCATGTCCGAAAACTGTCTCCGCCTCCGGTCTACATCACGGTCAACTTCTATCCCACCTACCGGATCTACTCCCGGGCTTCGGACATCACCGCTCCCCAACCCTCCAGCCTGTGGATCTTCACGGATGAACACCCCGGGAGCATCAACGACGGCTACCTGCAGATCAGCCTGACGACCGACGAGTTCCCGGACGTTCCCGCTTCGAACCACGGAAAGTCCGGGGCGTTCGGATTCGCCGACGGCCACGGCGAGATCAAGAAATGGAAGGGGCTCTATCGGCCGGTAAAAGCCGGAGTCACCGTGGCAAGCCTCGCCGCCCCCCCGAACAGCGGTGAACTGGAAGACCTCAAGTGGATCCGGCTCCGCACGTCAGTGAAGAATTGAACTGCTGCTACCGCGTCTTGATCTGCGTCCAGACCTCGTCGTAAAGGCGCGACTTGGCTCCAAGATCCTCCAGGAACTCCAGCTTCTCCATCACCGACGCGGGAGGATAGATCGCC
>CANJSG010000287.1 GCA_947476875.1 Verrucomicrobiota bacterium
ACTGGTGATGCGGACGATGTGGGACATCGCCCCGCCGATGGTCCTCAGCTTTGATTGCGTCACCGCACCGTAGCCCGCCAACGACAAGGCTCCGCTGACGCTGTTGCTAAAAACGACATAGCGTTCGACATGCACGTCACAGGTGTGTCCCGGCTGAAAAGTCCCGGCGGTAAACAAGACCTGGTTCGAGGCACCAGTCAGTGCACCCGGCGAGCCTAGGTCGGGAGATTCGTAGACGGTCTGGCTGGTCAACGCATCCTCGACCTGGATGAAGGCGAAGTTCGTCGCAACGCCCGTGGCTCCGGTCGTCGGAGAGGTGGAGACGAGTGTTGGCTGGGCGAATGCGGTGACGGAAAACGCCAACGCTGCGAGGAGTGATAGGGACGCGCGGATCAAGGAAGAATAGGTCTTCATAGATTTCAATTCCGATTGGCACCTTCTCCGCCCACATCACGCCGATCATGCCAAGCCCGTTTCCCACCTGTTCCCTCGGATGGCTACTTGGCGCCGTCGAGGATTTCGATGTCCTTGAACCACACGTCGACGTCCTGCCCTCCATGGACCTGAAGCGCAACCGGACCCTCGGTGCGGCCCGGATCGTTCGCAAGCTCGGCAGTCTGAAAGCCGTTCACGTCGACTTTGATCCGGCCCCCATGCGCATGGACCGTCATCGAGTTCCACTGGTTCGGCCGATACCACTTCTTCACTTCGGCCGGCTTCGGCTGCGATACCCATGATCTTCCGTTTGTTTCATAGAGCCCGCCGACGTCGTTTGCCGGATCGATCTCCGCCTGAAATCCGGTGACCCCGCTGAATCCCTTCTCGGCGATGCGGAAGTAGAGGCCGGAGTTGCCCGCGACGGCTTTGTATTTCAGGCGGACAACGAAGTCCTTAAAGGACTCTTTGGAGACGAGATGGCCGAATTCCTTTTCCGATGCCGCGTTCGCTCCATGGATCGCCCCGTCAACGATCGTCCATTGTCCCTTTCCGACGGCACGCCATCCTTCGAGCGAGGTTCCGTTCCAAAGGGGTTTCCATGAAGCACGGCCGAGATCGGCGAGACGGATGTTGCGATACTCCACTTTCACGTTTTGGCCCGCGTGGACCTGGAGCGCGATCACGCCATCCAAGTCCATCGCGTCGAGGTAGTCCGTCGCCGCGACTCCGTTTACCCAACTGCGAATCCAGTCGCCCCGCGCTTCGATCCGATAGTGGTTCCAATCGCTCTTCTTGAACGCCGCGCGGGCAGCAGGGTTGTTCGTCAGATTCTGGAGCCAACCGCGCCGCCCTTGCTCGTAGAGACCGCCCGACCAGGCGCGCGGCGTCGGATCGACCTCGATCTGATACCCGACCATCGTGTCCTTCGCGTCGATGTGGCTGCGGATCTGGATTCCGGCATTCCCAGTTTCGATGCGCACCTCGGCTTCGAGGATGAAATCGCCGTAAGGCTTCCTGGTGCATAGCCAGCCGTGCCCTCCCTTGCCGGTCGTTCCGACGATGACTCCGTCAACAATCGCGTAGTTGGCTTGGCCCCGAAGATCCCACCCGTCCCAGTCCTTTCCGTTAAATATCGGTCGAAGTTCGTTTCCGGCCCCCGTCGACGTATAGACGGCGAGCAGTGTCAAAAGCAGGCAGAAGGTAGCTTTCATTGTGTTCAGTTTGCTACGAGGCCAGCCTGAGGTTGGCCAGCGAAAACGCCCGGCGCGACCCATCGGCCGTCACGGTCTCGAGTTCGGGTCGCGCGCCCCTCGTGGAACCAGCACTCGGACTATTGGGCCAACGTGGCGCTTGACCCCTCCCATATCAGCACCTTTAGATAGTCTCGAAACGGCGTTTCATGCTGGCGCACCTTAAAAGCCTTTTTTCCAACGATATCGGGATCGATCTAGGGACTGCCAACTCTCTTGTCTACGTCCGTGACCGCGGCATCGTGCTGCGCGAGCCCTCCGTAGTCGCCATCCAGGCCGGAACTTCAAATGTTTTGGCCGTAGGCGAGGAGGCCAAGAGGATGATCGGCCGCACCCCAGGCAACATCGTGGCCATCCGTCCCATGAAAGACGGCGTCATTGCCGACTTCGAGATTACGGAAGCCATGCTGCGGCACTTCATCCAGAAGGTCCACCACCGGAAGCTGATCGCTCCGCGGGTAGTGGTGGCTGTCCCGTCGGGTATCACCGAAGTTGAAAAAAGAGCGGTTAAGGATTCTGCAACCCACGCAGGCGCACGCGAAGTCTACCTGATCGAACAGCCCATGGCTTCTGCCATCGGCGTTGGTCTCCCAGTCCACGAACCGGCCGGCAACATGATTGTCGACATCGGCGGCGGCACCTGCGAGATCGCGATCATATCACTGGCTGGCATCGTGTTCAGTCGCAGCGTGCGCGTGGGTGGAGATGAGTTTGATGAAACGATCGTGGCGCACATGAAGCGCGCCTATAACCTGATGATCGGTGAACGCACGGCGGAGGAGATCAAGATCCGGATTGGATCGGCCTTCCCGCTGGAGCAGGAACTTACCATGGAAGTGAAAGGCCGCGATCTCGCATCCGGCCTCCCGAAGACCATCACAATCCGGTCCGAGGAAATCCGCGAATCCCTGAAAGAACCCCTGTCGAGCATCCTAGAATCCGTCCGTCTCACGCTGGAACGCTGCCCGCCTGAACTTGCCTCCGATCTCGTCGATCGCGGCATCGTCATGGCCGGCGGCGGAGCCCTCATGCGTGGCATTGACCGGCTTGTGGCCGAGGAAACCGGCCTGCCTGTGCACATCGCGGATGATCCGCTGTGCGCCGTCGCCGAAGGAACCGGCCGGGTGCTCAACGAGATGTCCATTCTTCAGCGGGTCACTTCCTACAAGTAAGCTCCCCTCCCGTTCGCCTCCATCGGTGCCGGCCCCGGGAACGGGCAACGGCAGATGCCGCAGATAGCGGCCAGTCGGGGCGAGATGTCTAGAAGGACGCAATACATTGCGATCGCTGCGGTGATCGTGCTGATGCTGGTGCTGCTGAAGCTCCCGGGCGACGTGTCCTCCCGTCTCAAGCTCGCGGTAAGTTCCGTTTTTCTTCCCCTCTTCGGCCTAACCGGTTCAGCTGGTCGCGTCACCGATGCAGCCGGCAACGCGCTCCTTCCCAAGTCGGAAATCCTGATCCAGAACGAAAAGCTCCGTGAGGAGATATATGGGCTCAGAGTGGCCGGCCAGCAGACCGCCGAGGTGTTCCGTGAGAACGAACGCCTCCGACAGTTCATCGGCTGGCAGCGCCAACTGCCCTGGAAGACAAGGGCCGCCCGAGTCATGTCCCGCGACCCGGCGAACTGGTGGCGCACGGTCCAGATCGACCTAGGAACCGCCCAGGGCATGCGCGCTAATCTTGCTGTCATCTCCACCGACGGACTGGTCGGCAAGGTCTCCTCGTGCGGCGACAACCGTTCGACCGTCCTCCTGCTTGGCGATCCCACTCTCCGCGTGTCCGCCTTGATCCAGGAGACCCGCGACCACGGCATCATCATGGCCGGCGCCAGCGGTTCCCCGGGAAGCGAGTTCATCGACCTCGGATTCCTTTCCCGTAGCAGCCAGCTCAAGGCCGGCCAGGCGGTCATCACAAGCGGCGACGGCGGGGTGTTCCCCAAGGGCATCTTCGTCGGCCGCGTGGTCGACTCGCGGACTGTCGGCTATGGACTCTCGATCGAGGCCCGCGTCAAACTGGCCGCCGACCTTGGGAAACTGGAGCACGTCTGGGTGATCCTCGAATGAACTTCGCACGCCCAATCCTGATCCTCCTCGCGGCGTTGCTCGCTGTGTTCGCTGAGACACAGTTGAACCTGCCGGAGCG
>CANJSG010000288.1 GCA_947476875.1 Verrucomicrobiota bacterium
CTGCTTGCGGACGAGTTGGCCGTATTCGAAGAGCGTCTGATCCGTCGGATTGATGATCAGGATGCCGTTGAAGCCGTCGAGGAGCGCGTATTCACCGGTGGAAAGAAGGGTGCTCGCGTTCTGCAGTCCGACGATCGCGGGAATCTCCATGGCGCGCGCCATGATTGCCGAATGGCTGGTGCGGCTGCCGGCATCGGTGGCGAAGCCCAGCAACGTCTTCTTGTCCATCATGGCCGCATCGGACGGCGACAGGTCGTCGCTGACGAGGATGCAGGGTTCGGAAAGTTTCGCGGGATCGAACTCGTTGGAACGACCCAGGAGATTGTTCAGGACACGGTTCGAGACGTCCCGGATGTCGGCCGCCCGTTCGCGCAGGTATTCGTCCTCGATGGCCCCCAGCGTCTTCGCATAACGCTCGGCCACGGTGTTGAAGGCGTGTTCGGCATTGGCGCGTTCCTGCTGGATGAGCCGCGTGACCTCATCGACCAGCGACTGGTCCTCGAGCACGAGCAGATGGGCGTCGAAGATGCTGGCGTCGGCCGAACCGAGCGCCTTGGTCACCCGGCGTTGGACTTCGGTGATCTGTTGGCGGGTCAGCACGAACGCGTGCTGGAGCCGGTCCAGCTCGGACTTGACCTGGGATTCCTCGATCAGCCGGTGGGGAATCGTGTGGTCCGGCTTGCCCACGACCAGGATGCGCCCACGACACACCCCTCCCGAGACAGCCATGCCTCGGAAGATGCGTTCTCCAGGTCGTGCGCCTTGCGCCATACCTAATCATTATTCGCCGCGCTGGAGGGATGAAAAGGAATTCTTCCCAGCCACCGTTTCGGGGCCCATTCCAGCCGAACAGAGATGCGCGCGCGCGAATACCGGCCAGCCGGCCAAGGCATCACCGTTTCGCCGGCGCGGACGACGCCTTGGACTCCCGGATCCGCCGGATCATTTCGGCGGCGCGTGCGTCCCCGGGATCGAGCCGGAGCGCGGTGACGAAGTGCTTCTCCGCCTCGTCCAACTCCTGGAGATCCGCCAGCCGGAGGCCGAGGTTCCAGTGGACGCGCGGGTTGTTGGGATGGATCGCCAAAGCCGGCTCGAACTCCCTGCGCGCCTCATCCCAGCGGCCTTCAGGCTTGGCGACCATCGCCAGGTTGTAGTGCGGCCGGTCCTGCTTCGAATCCAGCCTCAGCGACTCCAGGAACTGAGCGGCTGCGGCTGCGGCCGCGTTGTTCGCGGTGTTGAGGCGGACCAGCCCCAGGTTGAATCGTGCGAGCGCATCGGCGGGGTTACGGCGCACCGCAGCTTCCTCCGCGGCGAGCATCTGCTTCCCAAGTGCGTGTCGGCCGCAGCTTCACCCACCACCCGACACCGGCCTTGACTCGATTCGTGGATAAGGGGCTCCTCTTGGTGTGCGTCCGCCGTTCCATTCACCGCCGCTGCGGATCTTCCGCAAACGCTCCGCCAAGGAGGATATCCTGGCGCAGTGGCGCACGGGCGACTTCGAATCGGACGACAAAGCCCTGCGCCGCGTCGGCAAGACGATCGGCGAGATCATGCCGGGCATCCTCCAGAAGCTCCGCATCGAGCAGCGCCAGTCGGAGACGGAGATCCTCCAGGTCTGGAAGAACCTGATCGACCCGACCCTCACGGCCCACGCCAACCCCACCGGCATCCGCAATGGAACCTTGTTCGTCACCGTCGACAGCAGCGTCTGGCTCGACGAAATCGTCCGCTACCGCCGGAAGGAAATCCTCCTGCGCCTCCAGAGCGCCTTCGGTCCCCAGCTCGTCCAGCGCATTTCCTACCGCGTCGGCTGAACTTTCGCGCGGAAGATTCGCCCGGAGAACAAATCCTGATTGCTCCGCCGCTTTCGCCGGGAGTTAATCCGCAAGCCCAATTTACCCCTTATCCGACATGGACAGCTTTCTCATCAAAGGCGGCGTGCCGCTCCACGGCGACGTGCAGATCAGCGGCGCCAAGAACGCGGTGCTCCCGCTCATGGCCGCCACGCTCCTCACCTCCGGCGAATGCGTCATCCGCCGCGTGCCCAACCTCACAGACGTGCGTTTCATGGGCCAGATCCTCGAATCGCTCGGCTGCGAGGTGAAGTGGGACGGCGACTGCGTCCGCGTCCGGGCCGCCAAACTCAAGCCCGTCGGCGACTACGAACTCATCCGCAAGATGCGCGGCTCCGTCTGCATCATGGGCCCGCTCCTCGGCCGCACGCGCAAAGCCACCGTCTCCCTGCCCGGCGGCTGCATCATCGGCGCCCGGCCGATCGATCTTCATCTGAAGGGATTCGAAGCCCTCGGCGCGAAGATCACCATCGAAGGCGGCGACGTGAAGGCCGTGGCCAAAAACCTTGTCGGCACGAGCATCTTCCTCGGCGGCCGCGCCGGTCCGACCGTTCTCGGCACAGCCAACGTCATGATGGCCGCCACGTTGGCCGACGGAATAACGGTCATCGACTCCGCCGCGTGCGAACCCGAGGTCATTGATCTGGCGAAATTCCTCAACGCCATGGGCGCGCGCATCTCCGGCGCAGGCAGCCCGACGATCACGATCACCGGCGTGAAGGAACTCCACGGCGCCGAGCACGAGGTCATCCCCGACCGCATCGAAGCCGCCACCTACGCCATCGCGGCGGCCGCGACCAACGGCGAAGTCACCCTCAAGGGCATCCGCACCGACCATCTCCATGCCGTCCTCGACAAGCTCCGCGAAGCCGGCGTGAAGCTCGACCGCGTCGGACCCGACCTGAAGGTTTCGCGCGGCCGCAAGCTCAAGCCCGTCGACATCACCACGCAGCCCTACGCCGGATTCCCCACCGACGCGCAGGCCCAGATGATGGCCCTGATGTGCCTCACGCCCGGCATCAGTATCATCACTGAACGCATCTTCGAAGCGCGGTTCATGCACGTGAGCGAACTCGCCCGGCTCGGCGCGGAAATCTCCATCGAAGGCCCCAGCGCCATCGTGAAGGGCGGTCGCCCGCTCAGCGGCGCGCCCGTCATGGCCAGCGACCTCCGCGCCTCGGCCGCACTCGTCATCGCCGGCCTCGCCGCCAAGGGAACCACCCAGGTCAACCGCGTCTACCACCTCGACCGCGGCTACGAACGGATGGAACTCAAACTGAACGCGCTCGGAGCCAAGATCGAACGCACCAAGGGGGAGTAGTCGACGGCCTGAACAGCACCCCCTCAGTAAGGCATCGCCCTCGGCAGGCCGAAGCTTACGAGCCACCACGTTTGGAAAACACTACCTGGATAACCAGAAGACCGATGAATAGAGCCGTAAAGCCGTAAGAGAAGTTTCGCTTCAGAAAGCCGCAATCTCCATGGATCGCACTGACGGTCCAAGCGGGGTGGATGAGCAAAAGAAATCCGGCCAGCGAAAGCGGAAAACGCTTCTTCCCAGTCCGCACGAAATCATACCAAAGCGCCAGGGTGACGATACCGCCCAAGGCAGCGCAGAAGTATCCGATGGTAATGCTTTGTTGAATCTCGGCCATCGCCCCAGGGCCGCTACACGCCAAGATCTGAAGGCTGGAGTTCATTTGACTTAGGTGTGACCGCGTTTCGCTCTTGTGGCGAAATAATGGCGCAACTCGGAAAGCCGCGCGAGGCCGGAAACGGAGCCTGGATGAACCATCTCGCTGCACACTAGGGTTAGTATCCCTTCGCCCGGAACCATTCCACCGCGTCGGCCAGCGCCTGCTTGGGCGGGGTCTGCGGCAGACCGAGTTCGCGGATGGCTTTGGCGGGGCTGAACCACATCTTGTAGGCCGCCATCTTCACGCCGGCCAGCGGCGCCTTGGGCGGTTTGCCGGTC
>CANJSG010000289.1 GCA_947476875.1 Verrucomicrobiota bacterium
CGGCCGGAGACCCCGGCGTAGATCATGGGCAGCTCGACGTTCTGCAGCACGTTGAGCTTGGGCAGCAGGTTGAAGAACTGGAAGACGAACCCGATCTTGCGGTTGCGGATGCCGGCCAGGTCGCGCGGGCTGGCCTCGTGGATGTTCAGGCCGTCCAACGTCATGGTGCCCTTGGACGGCTGGTCCAGGCACCCGAGGATGTGCATCAGGGTCGACTTCCCGGAGCCGGACGGCCCGATGATGGAGATGAATTCCCCGCCCTCGATGTCGAGGGACACGTCGTCCAGGGCGCGGATCTCCTCGCCGCCGAGGTGGTAGATCTTGCTGACGTTGCGCAGTTCAACGAGGGCCATGGCGGGGGGAGTCCTACTTGGCGCCTTCCGGTTTCACTGACTTGGAGGCGGCGCCGGTTCCATCAACCTTCTTCTTCGAGGATGAACCCTTCTCTGCGGACGCTCCGCCCTTGCCGGCCAACGCCTGGCCGACCGGCGAAGTTTCACCCGAGGGTGCGACGAGCGAAACTTCGTCGCCATCACGGAGCCCTTCGATGATCTGGACATAATCATAGTCCGCCACGCCCAGTTGGACGGACTGTCTTTCGAACTTGTCCTCGCCTTTCTTCACGTAGACGAAGCGGTCACCCTGTTCGGTGAAGACCGCAGCCAACGGCACGGAAAGGACGTTGCCGGCGGAGACGAGGGGAATCTTGAGGCTCGCCGTCATGCCGGGACGGACCCGTTCCTCGGCGTTCTTCAGGATGATGCGGGTCGAGTAGCCCTTGATGCCGTTCTTGTAGGTGGCCTGCGGCGCGATCCGGTCCACGCGGCCGATGATCCTGAGGCCGGCCACCGCTTCGACGTCGACCGTCACCTGCTGGCCCACCTTCAACCGGGTCACGTCCGCCTGGTTGATGTGGGCCGTCGTGATCATGTCGGACAGATTGGCGACGGAGAACACCTCCGTGCCGCTGTTGAAGCCGCTCGAACCCGACACCGCCTGGCCGACGGACACGGGGCGCGTCAGGATCGTGGAATCGAAGGGAGCGCGGATGATCGTCTTGCCGAGCTTGTCCTCGACTTGCTGGAGCGCAGTCTCCGCGGTCTCGAGCCGGTTGTTCGCGATGTTCAGGTTGTTCTTGGTCAGATCGTAGTCGAGGCGGGCGTTGTCGAAGACTTCCTGGGAAACGAGTTTCGTGGCGAACAGGTCCCTGATCCGGTCAAAGGCCAGCTTCGAGCGCTCGAGTTGGATCTTCTGGGTTTCCACGGCCAGCCTCGCCCCCGCGATTTCCGTCTTCCGCGAGGACTTCTCGGTCTGCAGATCCTTGTCATCGAGAGAGAACAGGATGTCGCCCTTTTTGACCTTGTCGCCGATGTCGAGCGTGAGCGCGGCGATCAGGCCGCCCACTTCGGGCCGAACTGAAACCGTGTCGACCGGGCCGATGTCGCCCGAGGCGGTGATGGAGAAGTTGATGTCCCGGGCGATCACCACAGAGGTCTTCGGCGCGCTTGGCCGCTTCGAAGACGTGGTTCCACCGGGCTTCGCAGACGCGGCTTGCGGGCCGTAGTTTTGAAACGCCCAGTATCCGCCACCCGCTAGGACGACGACGACGATCAGCCAAAGGAACAGTTTTTTCATTCGTGCAAGGCGGTGCCAATTGAAACGCGCGTGAGCCGCCGTGAAGGCGGGTTCAAACGGGCTTGCTGGGACGAGTTCATAGCGACATCGGGCCTTTGCGCAAAGACTCGTGTGGCGGATAGAACGGATCGACGACGCCAATCCTGACAACCAATTTGTGGTGGATAGGAAAATGTTTTCGCCCGTTGCAATGCGCTCCTTGTCGAACTTATCCCTCGCGCCCGCGGCGACTAGCCGGGCGAGCCGAGGTGCCGAATGGGCTTCGACAATTCCGCGAAGCGCCGCATACCGTCCAAGGGTCGCCGCATGATCCGCCGTCACGCATTTACCTTGATCGAGCTGCTCGTGGTCATCGCCGTGATCGCGGTGCTGGCCGGCTTGCTGTTGCCCGTGCTGTCCCGCGCCAAGGCGAAGGGCGAACAGGCGGAATGCCTCGGCAACCTGCGTCAGATCGGAATGGCGATGGCGCTCTACGTCGATGACAACGACCAGCGTTTTCCCGACCGCCGCGATCTGAAGAGATCGTTGCCCGGCGGCTGGAAACCTTGGAGCAGCTGGCCGGCCTCCGATCCACGCGCGGGCTGGGCCTCGATCGTCCTGAGCAACTATGTCGTTGGAGCCGACGTCTGGTCCTGCTCGAGCAGCCGACGAGCGCCTTTCAACGATTTGGTCCAGATCGCCCAACGGACCTCGGCCGCCTCCAATGCCCCGGTGACCCGCTATTGGATGTGGCGCTTCGACCGTGCGGACGATCCGGTTCCATTGGACAACTTCTGGTCCAAAGCCGCGGGCCAAGCGGTGGCGGATCTCAAGGCGGCCAAGAATCCCGCCGCCGGGAACCCGGGGGGCACCGCCGATGTCGAGCTCGCCGTCGACGGCTACTTCCCCGACACGATCCCGGCCGTCGACGCCGCCCTCAAGGGGCGGAGCGTCCACGCGGGCGGACGCAACCGCCTTTTCCTCGACGGCCACGCGGGATTCCTGAAAGACACCCGGACGCCGCGTTGAAGGTGCGACGCATTGGTCTCGACGCCTTCGCATCGACGCCCATGAGCGATGCTGCACCCTGCATGTCCGCTCAGGCTCGGCCATGAAAGTTCTTCCTGAGATCCTCGCCACCACGATCACCGAAGAGCTTGCGACACTCTCACGAAGCCGCGCTTGCGGTTTCGGGAACGTCTCCTCAACAGTGGGTCCTCTTCCCAAGAGAAGACCATGAGCGCCCAAGGAAACTCCAAACTCGTCCTCTGCGTCCTACTGGCCGGTGCGTTCATCGCCGGCATCGCCGCCGAGCGTTGGTGGGGGCCGAAGCCCGCCCCGGTTTCGATTGCACCCGCTCAGCTAACTGCAGCGTCCAAGAAGACAATCCGCGCACCTGAAGCGCCGCCCGACATCCGAATCGTCGAGGAGGCGTTGGGCAAAGTGCGGCTCCTCTTCGAGACCGCACCCGTGCAGGAACGGGCGTCGGCAGCCGGCCTTGTCCTGAGCCGGCTCTCGGCGAGCGAACTGAGGGAAATCGCCGCCCGGATCATCACCAGCACCAACCTGGCCCGGCTCGGCAGACCTGAAACAACCTTGGAAGAAGTGCTCTTCGAACGATTGGGCTCCGAGTTCGGAGAAGGATTTACCCGGGAACTGGGAACGATCCGGGAATCCGAGCGGGGTCGGCGCCGTCTGGCGCAGACCTCCGCCATCAAAGGTTGGCTGGCAAGCAATCCGGACGAAGCCCTGGACTATTTCAAGCAGCAGCCCCTTGGGGAACTCGGCTCCCTGTTGGCGGGAAGACTGGCTTCCGTTTGGTATGAAAAAGATCCAGCGGGGATGGTGGCGTTCATAAACAGCATGCCGGCCGACCAGGAGGGTCTGGCGACGAAGGAACTCCTTCTGCGCGCGTGGGCCACCAAAGAACCGGCGACGGCCTTCAATTGGATCTGGGGCCATATGGTCGGAGGTTCTCCTGAACCGACGTTGGTAAAGTCGGTCCTGAAAGCATGGCTCGCCACGGCACCCGCGGACGCCGTCACACGGCTCACGGCGATCCACGATGAAGGGAAGTTTCCCGGCGTCGTTGCGACCCTGTATCGGGGGCTCGTGCCCGACGAGCAATCGGCCGTGATGCGAGAACTGGTGAAGCTGCCGAAAGGAGGTCTCGACGAGATCGTCGCCGCGCAAGGCTCTTTCCTCGGAGTCAAC
>CANJSG010000290.1 GCA_947476875.1 Verrucomicrobiota bacterium
GCCGCGTTGAAACAGAGCCAGAACGTGCTCGGTTCGTTGGCCGACAAGATCCGCGTTCCCGACCAATACATCGCCGCCGTCGAAGCCGCGCTCGGCCAGAATCTCCAGCTCGTCCTCACCGAACAGCCCGAGGCGGCGCAGACGATTCTCGATGACCTCCGCAACAATAAGAAGGGCAAGGCCAGCATCGCCGCCTTGGCGCTTCGTGGCACAGGCGCCCTCGCCTGTGCCGATCAACCCATCGTTCCTTCTGGAGCCACACCCGCGCTCTCCGTCATCGAAATCGAGGACGCTTCTCGTCCGCTGATCGAGTTCCTGCTCGGCAGCACCCTCATCGTTGCCAACCTCGCCGCCGCCACCGCCGGATTCCTGGAGAGCAGTGGCGCCTTCGACTTCGTCACGACCGATGGCGAGCTCCTCAACCGCGCCGGCATCTTCACCGGTGGCTCCGCCGGCAACGGCAACAACGGCAAAGCCCCGTCGTCGATCCTTGGCCGCAAGAACCAGATCGCCGAACTCCAGTCGCAGCTTGCCGCACTTGCCTCGCAGGTCGAGGAGTCCAGCCGCCAGCGCGCGGCCATCCAGAGCGAGCAGACCGTCATCCAGGCCAGCATCGAACAGGCCCGGACTGAACTCCGCCAACAGGAGGTCGCCGTGGCCAGCCGTGAAGGAGAGTTCCGCGCGCTGCAGAACAGCCAGCGCCAGCTCGCGCAGAAGGTCCAGAACGTCACCTTCGAGCTGAACAACCTCTCCGGTGCCGACCGCGAAGCAGCCGAGAAGCGGGCCCAGTTCGCGGCCCGCATCGCCGAGCTTGAAAACCAGGAACTGGGATTCTCCGCCCGCGTTGCCGAACTCGCCGCTGAACTGGAACAGCTCCGCGGCCAGCGCGACGCGGCCAACGCGGCCTTGACCGAGGCCCGCGTCACCCTGACCGGCGAAGAGCAGCAGGCCGGCGCCCTCGGCCGCCAACGCATCCCGCTGGAAGCCCGCATCCGCGAGCTCGGCCAGCTGATCGAGGTGCGCCGCCGCGAAGGTTCGTCCTTCATCGGCCGCAAGGAACAGTTCGAGAACGAGATCGCCGAATCCCGTTCCGAGACTTCCCGGCTCGTCCACGAGCGCGAACAGAACAGCCTCCAGACCGCCGAGCTTGTCGACCAGAAGCGCGGGCAGGACGCGGACATCGGCCGCCGTGAAGAGGAACTCCGTGGCCAGCGCCGTCGCCTGACCGATCTCCAGACCCTTCGCGGCCAGCTCGACGTCGAGCTCACCCAGAAGTCGATGGCCGTGCAGAACCTCCGCGAGCGCGTCCAGCAGAAGTATCAGCTGAACCTCGACGACGTCCGCAGCGAGTGCATCACCATCACCGACGCGAGCGAAGGCCTGGCGAAGGTCGAGACCCTAACCGCCGAGGAAATGCAGTCCCGGGGCCTCAGCACTGACTGGGACAAGGTCGCCGAACAGGTTTCCGTCCTGCAGAAGCGCGTCGACGAGATGGGCCCCGTCAACCTCGTGGCCATCGAGGAATACGACGAGACCGAGCAGCGCTACAATTTCCTCAACCAGCAGAACGACGACCTCGTCAACGCGAAGACCCAGCTCATGGACGTCCTGGGCAAGATCAACACGCAGACGAAGGAGATGTTCCTCACCACCTTCCACCAGATCCGCGACAACTTCCGCGCCATGTTCACCGAGATCTTCGGCGGGGGTAAGGCGGACCTCATCCTGCAGGAAGGCGAAGACCCCCTGGAGGCCGGCATCGAGATCGTGGCCCGTCCTCCCGGCAAGCAGCTCCAGAGCATCACGCTGCTGTCCGGTGGTGAGCAGACCATGACCGCCGTCGCGCTGCTCTTCTCCATCTACCAGGTGAAGCCCTCGCCGTTTTGCGTGCTTGACGAGTTGGACGCGCCTCTCGACGAGTCGAACATCAACCGCTTTATCAAGGTCCTCCAGCGGTTCCTGACCAGCAGCCAGTTCATCGTCATCACGCACAACAAGCGCACTATCGGCATGGCCGACGCGCTCTACGGCGTGACCATGCAGGAACACGGCATCAGCAAACTCGTCAGCGTGAAGTTCCACAAATCCGACGAACAACCCGAAGCGATCCCCGCCAACTCCCGTCCGCTGGTCCCCGAGCGGCCGGAGGCGCCGGGTTCCGTGTCAATCGCCGAGACCGTCGGCGAGGCCGAGGTCGTCATGGCGAAGTAGAGGCTAGCCCGGAAGCTATTACGCAGAACTACGCGCACGCTGATCACTGAACAAAACACGCAGCCTTGGAGAGGCTGCCGGACCTGCTGGAATGAAACCGCTGAAGTATTCGGGCGTTTTCCTGGAACTTGCCAGGCACCTTGCAAAAGAAGTGCCAGAGAGCAGGAGCTTCTTTTTCCGAGAACAGATCAAAGCTCTTGCCGAGTTCGCGGAACACCCGGAGCGAATGGGGATGGTGAAAGCGTATCCGTCTTGGCTCAGGCGGTTCGCAGCCGCATTCAACGTCAACCCCGATTTGGCACTGCGAATCATGCAGGAGGTCCGGCTCTTCCGGGCGGAAGCCGATCTGTCGGCCGAGGCGAAGGTTCGCCGCTTCCTCCGCAAAAACCCGACGCCGGTCAACAAACAGGGCACAAGGTTGACTCTTAAGGAGATCGCCGACCGCCTTCGTGTCACCGAAGACACGGTGAAGCAGACGCGGACTAAGCTGAGAACCGAGGACGAGGAAGTGAATTTCATCACTGAGGAACCATGCTTTTTCGCCTACATGAAAAGCGGCGAACGAACACCGGAACTTGAGGCATTCATGGTGAAACGTGAGCGCAGAAAGGTGAAAAAAACGGCCGAGTGAATTCACCTTGGACATAATGACGGCGAGTTTTTGATGCCAACAATGCGGGGTCGTGAATCGAACAAAAAACGACACCAAAAAAGCACAACAGATCCCTCTGAACCACCGATGGGTGAACCTGCGAGAGACGCTTAGCATCGCGGCGCAGACCGCTACCGTGCTGCGGTTTCTCTTCGATCTCTATCTTCTGATCCACCAAGGGTGGGGCGGCTGACCAAGATCGTCGCAGTTGGCGTTGTAGTCTCCGTTTTGTGGCAAACGGATCTCGCGGCGCGCTGCGAAGCCGGATTGCCACAGTTCTCGCTGGAACCCGTGAGCTTGGTGCCACATTGAACATTCTAGAACCTGTCAAAGACCCTGGTTAGCCGGGACCGTTTGGCCGAGGGAACCAACCCCGGAACAATGGCTGGCCTAGTGACAAGGAAGCGGCGGGACGCTACTCACTGACATCCGGAACGAAGACATCATCGAATGAATCCTCCACCTGTTCCTCGCAAAACTCATCCGCTCACAATGCTCGCAGGCATTTTCTTGGGCGTTGTCGTTTTTGGTTCCATCATATCTGCCATCTTCAAGGGCGACGGCGCTTCACCTTCTGTCCGTCGCGACCCAACGCCGGACGTGCAACAGCCACCGCCTGCATTCGCAACAGCTCTGGCCCCAGCAAGCGCGCGCTCTGAGTTTTCAACCCAGGATGCCAGAAAAATTGATGTCCTCACTTGGGGGTTTGAGAGGATCTCATTTGGTCTGGAGAGTGGACTGTTTTTGATGATCACAAACGGCTCCGACTTCGTGGTGAAAGACCTCGAACTCCGCATTAACTGGTATTCCAAGACGCAATCCCCGGTGAGGACGGATAGGATCACGCTTTATGAGTTGCTGGGGCCGGGAGATGTCAAACGTGTGGCCGTTGAGAAGTCAATCTTCCGGCCTTCTGCGGGCCACTCCGCAAGCTTTACCTTCTAC
>CANJSG010000291.1 GCA_947476875.1 Verrucomicrobiota bacterium
CATGCCGTAGGCGCTGGCCGCGAATCCGGCGTCGGCGATGGTGTATCCCTCGTCTTTGAGATGAAGGGTCAGGAAGGGAACGACGAATCCGCCGAAACGGTTGATGAACGTTCCGGCGAAAAGCATCCAGAGCGGCCGTGGCAGGCCGCGCATGGCCCTGTAGGTTTCACTCCACACTGCGCGAGGCGCGGAACGTGGCAGGCGATGCAGATGCCGGGAAGCTCCAACCGTTCCTCAATCCCGCAAAAGAAAACCGCCGGACGGCGAACCGTCCGGCGGCTTGAATTCCGATCGGGATTACTCGGCGATGGTGATCGTCTCCAAGTCCTCGAACTTCCGGCGGAGCTTGTCCATCGCGACATTCTGGACCTGCCGGATCCGCTCGCGGGTCAGGCCATACTGCACGCCGACTTCTTCGAGAGTCTTCTCGTTCTCGCCGTCGAGGCCGAAACGTTGGTTGAGGATATCCTGCTCGCGCGGCGTCAGGCCTTGGACAAGTTCCCGGATGATCTGGGTATTGTTCTGTTCCTCCAGGTTCCGGTAGGGCGTGGCGGCCGTCGTATCGGCGACCACGTCGGCGACGCGGTTTGATTCGTCGTCGTTGCCGAGTGGCGCTTCGAGCGACACGGGCGCGATGGACGCGTTGCGGAGTCGGGCCACCTTGCGCTCGGGCAGGCCGAGTTCGTCGGCCAGTTCTTCATTGCTTGGTTCGCGACCCAGGATTTCCTGGAGTTTGGCCGAGGCTTTCCGGAGGTGGAACAGCTTGTCGACGACATGGACCGGGAGACGGATCGTCTTCGACTGGTTGGCGAGCGCGCGCTTGATGGACTGCTTGATCCACCACGCCGCGTAGGTCGAGAGCTTGGCCCCTTTGCTGGGGTCGAATCGTTCAACGCCCTTCATCAGGCCGATGTTGCCTTCGTTGATCAGGTCGAGGAGCGGCAGGCCGTAGTTTTCGTAGTCACGGGCGATCTTCACGACGAGGCGCAGGTTCGCCTTGATCATGTGTTCGCGGGCGGCCGTGTCGCCCTTCTTGATGCGGCGGGCGAGTTGGATCTCCTCTTTGGGTGTGATCAGCGGTGTCTGGCCGACTTCGCGCAGATAGAGATTGAAGGCGGTGTTGCCGTCGTAGCCAAGCCGCTCATAGGGCATCTGATCCACGACCCGGTCCGGGGCGGGAGTGATGATGGGACCGATCGCGGCTACCGGTTGGGTGGTCGCCCTGGTTCGGCGGGTTTGGACTCCCGAGGCTGACTTGCGGCAGCGCTTCACCGTTTGGGAACGACTTGTTCGGGAAGGATGCGTTTTCATATGTTTGTAACGTTCGACTCCGCAGAGGCCGGGTTGTTCTAAGAAAAGTTATGGATTCGAGCCGCCTCTGGATCCCTTCAGGAACACCGGGCGGCCCACGAAAGTCTCTAAGCCTAATCCATGCCGTGTTCCTCAAGGCATGGGATGGGCATCCTACACGTTGGCCATACGGCTGATCGGCAGGGGGTTCCGGATCGCTCGAATGCAAGCGGTGGTTTTGAGCGGGGACGAAAGAGCCATGGGAGTGCCATGGTGGCCCTGCTTTCGCCTCTAGGATGACCCACTGAGTGGGTTTCCGTCGCAGTGGTTGAGGCGGGATCTACTTTCTGGGGCGAAAACCAGATGGGAGGTTCTGGGAGTCCGAATCGTCCTTGCCCGGCTTGGACGGCTTCTTGGGGGCTCTATCCGTGGCCTCGGATGCCAAGGTTGTGATCGTCATCTTCGCGAGGAATGTCGGATCAATCTGGGAGAGTCGTTTGCGGGCCTTTTCGGCTCCCGGGGTTTCACCGTATTCCACAGCGATCCGACGGAGCAGCGCGAGGGACTTGTCCGACTGCCCCATCTTGGAGTGGAGGTTGCACAGGTGGATCGCGGTCCAACTCCACTTGGATGGGGGAAGGCTCTTGGTGAGGATCTCCTCATATTCCAAAGCGGCGGCCAGGAGATTCTTGAGATCCTTCTCGTAGATTTCGGCGATGCGAATCGCCACAAAAACTTCTCGCGGGTTGGCCGTGTAGTATTCGCGCAGCAACCGTATCGCTTCCAGGAAATCTCCCGTAGCCCACATTTGTTCCGCGGCATCGTATTCCGGACGCCTGACTCCGACCGCGTCTTCGTTGAACAAAAAGTCGACGGCCTGGCCTCCGACAGTCCGCGACAAGTCCCGGGCGATCAGCAGCCCAAGTCCCACCAGGGTGGCGACGAGTCCGACGAGATACTTGACCATGACGGCCGAATGCCTGGCTTGGATCGTGCGGAGCCCGGGCGCGATCTGGGCTGTGCCATCGTCCTCCACAGGCGCGGTGCTCACTGCCGTTGTTTGGCCCACGACCTCCGGGATCGCTGGATTGGACCCGGTCGTCGTCACCGTGTTCGTTGCGAACGAGGGGCTGTTGGTGGTTTCGGCGGTGGAATTGGTTCCAGCCGTGAGCACATGGGTCGCAGCCGAGGCGATGTTGGAAACGGTTGCAACGGCATTTGTGTCAGCCGTGATGGGGTAAGCGTCCACCGTGTTCGTGGATGCGAGCGTCCTCGAGGCCTTCTTTTCTGCGGAAACCTCCTTGTAGTTCCGGGCGAATCCCAGTCCAAGCCAGATGGCGAGGATGCTCAGCGCGACATAGAGGGTGATGCGGACAGCGGCGTTCATTGTCAGGCCCGCAATTGACCAAAGAAACAGCTCTGGAAAAAGGCAATTTTCCCGGCCTCTCCGCGTTTCCGCAGGAATGGCCCAATCCTCGTTCGACAAACGGCTTGCGCCACACGTAGCCTGCGGCCGAATGACGCTGAAGCTGATCAGTGCTTTTGGACTTGTCGCCATGGTTGGTGTCGCGTGGCTGATGTCCGAACGCAAACGGATGTTTCCATGGAGGGCGGTCCTCTGGGGCATCGTCCTTCAGTTTGCCTTCGGCCTTTTCATCCTCCATACCGAAGTCGGCAAGACCATCTTCGGCAAATGCCAGGATGCTGTGAACCGGTTCATTGGATTTGCCAACGAAGGCAACCAGATGGTTTTTGGCCCGCTGGCGAAAAAGGAGCTGCTCGAAAAGTCTTTTGGACCCAACGACGCCTTCCTGTTCGTGATTGTCGTTACAGGGACCGTGATCCTCATCAGCGCGGTTTCGTCGCTGCTCTACCATTACGGAATCCTTCAACTCATCGTCCGGGCGGCCGCCTGGGTGATGCGCAAGCTCATGGGCACGAGCGGCAGCGAGACGCTGAGCGCCGCCGCGAACATTTTCATGGGCCAGACGGAGGCGCCATTGGTCGTAAAGCCCTATCTCGCGGGCATGACCCGGAGTGAACTCAACTGCATGATGGTCGGCGGCTTTGCGACCATCGCGGGCGGCGTGATGGCGGTTTACTCGGGTGCACTCAACATTCCTGCCGGGCACCTGTTGACCGCCAGTGTCATGAGCGCTCCGGCCGCGCTCCTTATCGCCAAAGTGATGGTTCCGGAGACCGAGGTCAGTGAGACGGCCGCCGGCACGACCGCCAAGATCCCCCGCGAAACAGTCAACGGCATTGATGCCCTGTGCACCGGGGCAGGCGACGGCATGAAGCTGGCCATCAATGTGGCGGCCATGCTGATTGCTTTCACGGCGGTCGTTGCCGCCGTGAACTGGGTTCTGGGATGGGGATTTGGCCTGGTCGGCTGGGAAACGCAGAAACCCCTTCAGACACTGCTGGGCTATGCCAACGCGCCGTTTGCCTGGGCCATGGGAATCCCGGCCAAGGACTGCGTTGCCGTGG
>CANJSG010000292.1 GCA_947476875.1 Verrucomicrobiota bacterium
CCACCTTTCCGAGCCACCCTTCCGGTTGGGGAATCATGCCGGCCGCGCCCTGCATCAACGGTTCATAGCTGAACGCGGAGACCGGTTTCTTGGCCTTGGCCGCTGTGGCAAACGTCTTCTCGACCTGGCCAACACATTCCCAGCCGCACTTCCGATAGGTCCGCGCATCGCCGCGTTCCGGCTTCGCCCGGTTGAACGGGCAGCGGTAACAGTAGGGCGACATGACCTTGTCCGACTTGAAGAGCAGTCCGGCGTAGGCTTTGTGGAACAGCCCGATGTGCCCAAGGCTGACAGCCCCCACGGTGTCGCCGTGATACGCGCCGTCCATGGCGAGAAACCGGGGCGACTTCACGCCCTTCGTCCGCCGCGTGAACTCGTAGGCCAGCTTGATCGCGACCTCCAAGGCCGTGGAGCCGTCGTCGGAAAAGAAGACCTTCGACAGACGGATGCCTGATCCCTGATTCCTGATCCCCGAAGAAGGCGCGCTGCATCCGCCATCAGCGAGCCGGACGAGTCTTTCCGCCAACCGGCTCGCCGGTTCGTTCGCGAAACCCAGCGCCGACGTGTGCGCGACCTTCTTCAACTGCTTGCTCAAGGCCGCATTGATGGCTGGGTGATTGTGCCCGTGAAGATTGGTCCAAATGGAGGAATTGGCATCGAGATACTCGCGCCCTTTGACATCCGTAAGGACGGATCCTTTTCCCGACACCAACACGATCGGCTCGGACCGAAGCCAGTCCCGCATCTGGGTGAAAGGATGCCAGACGTGGGCGTGGTCGAGCTTGGCCAGCGGATTCATGGCGTTGCGGACAAGTCGGCTAGCGCGGAGTTCAACGCCGTCACATCGTCGGCGGTGTGGTTCGCCGTCAATGTCACCCGCAGCCGGGCCCGTCCGCGCGCGACGGTCGGAAAGCGGATGGCTGGGATGAAGAGCCCTTGGTCACGAAGCGCCGACGCCGCCTCCATCGTCCGTGCTTCATCCCCAATGATCACCGGGAGAATGGCCGGCTTTGGGGCTTCCCCTTGAACGCCGGTCGCAGTTGCCGATGTCGCCAACTCGCGGATCCGTGCCTGCAACGAGGTCCTGAGGAGGCCGCCTTCGCCTGACGCGCAAACCCCCACGCCGGCAGCCGCCGCTGCGACCTGCGGAATCGTCGGCGCCGTCGAGAAGATGAAGCTGCGGGCCTTGTTCAAGAGGAAATCGACCAACGTCCGCGACCCGCAGACATAGCCTCCCGCCGAGCCGAACGCTTTGCCCAGGGTTCCCATCTGCACTTCGACCCTGCCCGCGACGCCAAGCTCATCGGCCAAACCACGTCCATTGTGGCCCAGCACACCCGTCGCATGGGCTTCATCGAGCATGAGCCACGCGCCGAAACGGTCCTTGAGTTCGACGATCTCGCGGAGCGGCGCCGTGTCGCCGTCCATTGAGAACACGCTTTCCGTGACGATCAGGATCCGACTGCTCGCATGGTGGTCGAGCGCCCATTGGAGCGTGTCTTCGAGATCGCTGAGATCGTTATGACCGAAGACCCGCAAACGCGCCCCGCTCTGCCGCGCTGCATCGACACAACAGGCGTGGACGAGCTTGTCGATGATGATGACGTCGTCCTTTTCCAGCAGCGCGCAGATCGTCCCGACGGCCGTGGAGTAGCCGGACGAAAACGTCAGCGCCGCCTGGGCGCCCTTGAACGCGGCGATCGCCTCCTCCAGGTCGTGGTGGGGATTCAGGGAACCGCAAACCAGTCGCGACGCCCCTGAACCGACGCCGAAGTCGCGCATCGCCCGGGCGGCGGCTTCCAGAAGGGCCGGGTGGGTCGCGAGGCCGAGGTAGTCGTTGGACGAAAAGTTGAGGAGCGACCGGCCGTTGAACCGGATGGTGCGACCCTGGGCCGACTCGATCCGGCGAAGCTCGCGCAGGAGCCCGTTGTCGCGCAGGACGCGGAGCCGCTCGCCGAGGTCGTGTTCAAAGCCGTTCACTGGAGTCCGAAACTACGGTGAACCCTCCACGGAACCAAGCGTGTTGCGCCACCGCCAATGATCCGACGGACGACATCAGTCGAACATCTTTCCAGGATTCAGGATGCCGTTCGGATCAAGCGAACGGCGGAAGAGTTTCATGGCTTCGACCGGACCATCGCCGAGCGCGCGGCGCAGGTAGGACTTTTTGGCGAGGCCCACGCCATGTTCGCCGGTGATCGTGCCGCCGAGACGGACGGTCTCGTCGAAGATTTCGCGGAAAGCCAATTCCACGCGGTGCATCTCCTCGGTGTTGCGTTCGTCGGTCAGGAAGGTCGGATGCAAGTTGCCGTCGCCCATGTGGCCGAACGTGCCGACCCGAAGCTTGTATTTGCGGGCGACGTTCTCGACGAACCGGATCATGTGGGCCAGTTCGCTGCGCGGCACCGTGGCGTCCTCAAGAATCGTCGTCGGCGCCACACGGGCCAGCGCGGAGAAGGCCGAGCGGCGCGCGCTGGCGAGCTTGTTGGCCTCCTCGTCGTTGGCGGCCACGCGGACTTCGCGGCTGCCCTTCTCGCGGCAGATCCGTTCCATGGCGGCGGCTTCCTCCGCGACGACGGCCGGATGTCCGTCCGTCTCCATCAAGAGAAGCGCCTCGCAGTCCGTTGGCAGGCCGATCTTCGCGTAGTCCTCCACGCAACGGATCGTCGTCCGGTCGAGGAACTCCAGCGTGCACGGGATGATCTGCGCCGCGATGATGGCCGAGACGGCGTCGGCCGCGGCGTCCATCTGATCGAAGATGGCGACCATCGTCTTCTTGGTTTGCGGCTTGGGGATGAGCCGGAGAAGAACCTTGGTGACGACGCCGAGCGTGCCCTCCGAGCCGATGAAAAGATCCTTCAACGAATAGCCGGCCACGTCCTTCACGCACTTGTTCCCGCTGAAGACCACTTCGCCGGATGGGAGAACCACTTCCAGGCCCATGACGTAGTTGCGGGTCACGCCGTATTTGAGTCCGCGCAACCCGCCCGAGTTCTCCGCCACGTTGCCGCCGATGGTGGAGATCTTCATCGAACCGGGATCGGGCGGGTAGAACAGCCCGGCCGCCAACGCGGCATCGGCGATGGCGAGCGTGGTCACGCCCGGCTCGGACAATAGAGTGAGGTTGGCGCGGTCGAGTTCGAGGATGCGGTCCATCCGCACGGTGCAGAGGATGATGCATCCGGGGCTCGGAATGCTGCCGCCGCTCAAGCCGGTGCCAGAGCCGCGCGTGACGACGGGAGTCCCGGTTTCATTGGCCAGCTTGAGGATCTGCGACACCTGCTCGGTCGTCCGCACAAAGACGACGACGCTCGGCATGGCGGACATGGCGGCCGTGCCGTCGAAGGAATACGGGATGAGATCCTCAAGAGAGGTCAGGAAATCCTCCGGCGCAACGAGGGTGCGAAGCCGGTTCAGGACGGCCGGCGAAACGACTTTGGCGGACTCGGAAGATGACGGGCTGCTGGCGGACATGCGGAGAGTCTGAAGCACGAGCGCGCCCGAGGCCAATTGGCAAAGTGGATGGAAGTAAGCGCGGTGATCCAATTCCAGACCCTGAGCTTACAAGTTTAGCCCTCTTCGTTTTCGGCTCCGTAGGAGCCACCTGTCTATAGCGTCCACGGACCTCACGATTCCCCAAGCTCCGGTAGGAGCGGCATAGAATCGGCCAAACACAACCCTGCCCACAGGCCGCTCCTACCGGAGCTTGGTATGGAGGATGGCAAAACTCCCCTATAGACAGGACA
>CANJSG010000293.1 GCA_947476875.1 Verrucomicrobiota bacterium
CGCCGCGCTTCACCTCGTTGTGGGGAGTGTTCTTGCGGATGGCCTCGGTCAGGGCGTTCCACTCGTTGAGATACGGATCGCGCTCTTCGGGCTTCACGACGGATTCCCACAACTGGCTGGACCGGGTCGGAACCTGGGTCGAGTAGATGCTCGAGGGGAGGCCGCAGTCGTTGTTCTTGGCTGCGATTGCCATGCCTTTGGTGCCGTGCACGTGGCTGAAATACATGTCGTTGCAGCCGGTCACGCAGCGGCCGTCCATGTAGAGTTTGGCGCCATCGGCGAAGGTGTATTCGACCGCGTAGGAGTCGAAGTTCTGGTCGATGTATTCCACGCCGGACGGACTCTTGCGGTAGTGGCGTCCGCCCAGCGCCTGCGCCTTCACGGGCCAGGCGTTCTTCATCCAGCAGAGGTGGTCGATGTGGTGGATGTAGAAGTCGCTGAAGCAGCCGCCGCTGAGCCAGATGAAGCTGTGGAAGCGGCTGATCTGATACATCAGGTCGCTCTGCGGTCCGGGATTCGGCAAGGTGAACGCCGATCCGAGGGGCCCCGCCATGCGGTAGCCGCGCATCAGCATGATGTCGCCGAGCTCGCCGTCACCGATGCGTTTATGCAGTTCCTGCAACGCGCGGCTGTGCCGGGACATGAGGCCGACGCCGACCTTGAGGTTCTTGGCCGTCGCTTCTTCGGCCAGCTTGATCATCCGGCGCGAGTTCGGGCCGTCCGCGGTGAGCGGCTTTTCCATGAAGACGTTGAGCTTCTTCTCGATCGCGTAGGCGAAATGGACCGCGCGGAACGCCATCGGGGTCGTGAAGATCGCGACATCGCCGGGCCGCAGGCAGTCCATGGCCTTCTTGTAGCCGTCGAAGCCGATGAACTTCCGGTCGTCCGGCACGTCGACCTGGTTGCCGTGTTTGTTTTTCAGCCCGCGGAAGGCGCCGTTGAGCTTGGCCTCGAAGACGTCGGCCATGGCGACGAGCTTCGTGGGTCCGGTCTTGACCGACATGGCGTTCGAAGCCGCGCCGCCGCCACGGCCACCGCAGCCGACCAGGGCGATCCTGATCTCGTTGCTGCTCTGCGCATGCACGTGCGGAATCACCACACCCGCCAAGGCGGATACGGCGGCGATCTTCGACGTGGTCTTGATAAAGTCCCGACGAGAGGACGTGATGATGTTGGGTGATGGGTCGCTCGGGGTCATGGGTGATAAGTTCACGATGACATGCCGACGCGTCAATCCCCGAGAGGCCGAAAGCCAAGATTCGGTGTGATTACCGCAGCCTCTTCACTGGCCCGGCGGTGGGCCGCCGAAGTTCGGACGGGGAAGCTTCGCGCCGAGACCGGCCGTCAACTGCTCCGACGTCAGCTTGCCGGTGCCCGCCTTGTCGAACTCGCCGAACCAGGCCGTCGCCGCAGTCTGGAGTTCGTCCAGCGTGAGTTTCTGGTCCGCGTTCTTGTCTGCGGCCTTGATGAGTTCCGTCGCGAGCCCGTTGCCCAACCCGATCGCCGGGCGTCCGCCCCGCATCCCCATGGGTTCGATCGTCTGGCCGTTCGACGTTCCCGCCAACTGCTGGGCGACGCTCTCGTGACGGACCTTCGCGAATCCCTTGATGGGTTTGACCGGCGAACCAAATCCCCCGAAGCCGCGGCCGCCGCCAAAACCTGCGGCGGGCACGGGTTCTCCGGCGACGACCTTTTCGAAGCGCGCGAGCTTGTCCGAATCCTCGTCGTGCACGGCATCGCGGATCGTCGCGGCCACCCGATCCACCTGGGCGGACAACCGTTCGGGGGCGAAGAGAGTCTTCTGGAATTCCGCCAGCCGCGCCCGGTAGGCCGAATTGACGGTCGCCACCTTCATCGACCGCTCGAGGAAGCGGTTTTGTCCCGTCCACGGCTTGTCGATGCTGAGCTGCTCGCGCTGCTCCTGCGTGCCCTGCATGGGGAAATTGCCAAACGCGTGGTCGAGATCCCAGGGAACCACCATGAACTTGTCCGTCACGGGATGCAGGTAGACGAGGAAGTTCTGCCCCATCGTCAGGATCGAATCCATCGTGCTGATCCACACCGTCACCGCCATGAAACGGGAGAATTCGTCGACATCGAGGAACTCGGGCAACCGCTTGGCGAACTCCGCGTCGTCGGCCTTCGATACCAGCTTGGCGAACTCGATCACGCGCTTCTTTTGCTTCTCCGTTATCTCCGTCTTCGGATCATAGGCCTGCTGGTAGACCGACCAGTCGTCGCCCATGTATTCGAAGAGCGCCCTCGTGACCGGTTTCATGATCAGGCCGTTCTTGGTCTTGAAATTGTGGTTGGCCCAGCTGGTATCCGGATTCTCCACGACCGAATACAGCCCGAAGAAACGGTTGGTGAAGTTGGAGCCGGCCGTGACGTTCAGCCGCAGATAGGAACTGCGCGGGGCGGGAACCCCGGCATCGCGGTAGAGCGCGTGCGCCAGCGGTTCATTCATCCACGAGGCGTCGGTGACGTTGTTGTGGAAGTTCAGCTTCGAGACAGAACCAATCTTCTGTCCTTTCGCGAACTCGTTGAGGTCGATCTTAAAGGACTTTTTGTCCGACTGCTGGGCGTTCATGTAGGTGCCGTTGCCTTTGTAACGGACCGCCACATTCGTCATGCGCCTGCCCTCGAAGAGCAGGTCCGCGTGCACGGTCTGGAATTCCAGGCCCATCATGCTGGCCAGACCGTTCCTCGCGCCGTCGCGGGCCGTCAGGTTCATCCCGCCACCGCCGCCCCGACCTCCCTGCCCTCCGCCGCCACCGAAAGGATTGAGCGCTGTGTTCAGGCCATCCGTCAGCTGCTGGGACGTCAGGCTTCCGGTCTTGTTGGTATCCCAGCTCTTGAACCAACCTCCGAAGCCGTCGACGAACTCCGCCTTCGACAAAGCCCCGTCCTTGTTCGCGTCCAGCTCGCGGATCAACCCACCGGCAACGATCCCCGCCGGATCAAAGCCACCGGGTCCCCCCGGCCCACCTTGACCGCGTCCGCCGCCGCCAAAGCCGCCACCCGCTCCCGGAGGCCGCCCGCCCCCACCAAATCCACCAAAGCCCCCGAACCCACCGCCGGTGCGCTTTGGCTCGATCGCCTTCCACTGGTCCTCCGTGAAGACCAGCTGCGCGGACCAGACTTTGTTCAGATTGAAGAGCTTTTTGTCAGAAGCCGGCGCGGCCGCCTTGGACGACGGGGAAAGCACCGAGGAGAGCGCGATGGCGGCCAGGATGGACTTGGTCATATCGGGGTTTGGGCGGATTGTTACGATCGGGTTACGGAGTTGTCAGGCATCTTTTCCACCCTCGTCCTCGCCCTCGTTCTCCTTCTCCTCCTCGTTCTCCTTCTCCTCCTCGTTCTCGTTCTCGTTCTCGTTCTCGTTCTCGTTCTCGCCCGATTTCCGCCCGATTTCCGCCCGCTTCCCATGACCCATGTTGAATTCCCAATTTTGAATTCTTCTCCTCTTTGCTCTCCTTTCAATTTTGAACTTCCACCTTTGAATTCGATCCCGCCTTCCCCAGCTTCTCGACGCACCACCGCGGAGGAACCGCAAGCGGCGCGCACGGAGTGACGCGCCCTACCAAGACGTGTTCGACCCCATGGGTAGGGCGGGCAGTCCCCTGCCCGCCGCGGGATGCCAACCAACGTTCCCGATCCGCTTCTCGTTTCCGCATCCGCTCGCGGCGCGCACGGAGTGACGCGCCCTACCAGGACGTGTTGGACC
>CANJSG010000294.1 GCA_947476875.1 Verrucomicrobiota bacterium
ACAGCTCCTCCTGCCGGATCTTCTTCTTTCCCAATGCCATGTTCTTCCGACGCGGCCCATCAACTCCTGTTCAGATCAAACGAGAGTTTTTTGACGGGCTGCTAGCAGGCGGCGGTTTTGTTCGGCTTCCGAGTTGAGGCTTCCGCCTGCCGAAAGGTCGCCGGAGATGTTCGCAGCCCCACCGCCTCGCGGAAATCGGCCTGCCTGGTCGGTCACTTGGTCGGACAATTTCTGGTGGGCGTTTTCCAGCTTCAATTCTTCGATCAATTCCAGATGCGGTTGCCGGTCGACCATGTTCTTGGTTTCGCGATAGGCCCGGAGCAAGCCGAGGTCGGCGACGATGAGGAGTGTTTTGTTCATGATAATCGGAGACTCGTGTTTAGTTATGGTTTTTTCGTCAATCGCTGGCCGCTGCGTTTTTCTTCTTCGCGGCGTTGACCATCATCATCTCGCTGATGTTTTCGATGGTCAGCAGTCCGACCATCCGCCCGCCCGCCACGACGGGCATCGTAGCGCATTGCCGCGCGTGCATCGCCTCAACCGCGCCTTTCAGCGGGGCCGTTTCATCCACTGTCTCGCAATCGCGGCACATGGCCTCAGTAACGACCGCCTCGCGCCGACCTTCTGATAGTGCCTTCACCAGATCGTTGCGGCGGAGGATGCCCACGGGTTGGTCGTTTTCGAGCACCGGGAAATCCTGTTGGGAGCCGGCAAGCAATTCTTGCACGGCCTTGGCGAGCGGGTCCTGTCCCGTGAGCGTGCGAAAGCGCGTCATCATGGCGTCGCGCACGCGCAAGCCTTCGAGCGCCGACTGCATTTCCACCGAGCCCGCTTCGGCCTGCGCGCCGAGATAGACAAAGATGCCGATGAAGATCAGGAACGGGTTGTAAAGAAATCCGACGATGACGAAAAGAATGGCCATGCCCTGACCGACATTGGCTGCGATGGTTGTGGCGCGGTGGCGACCCAGTCGCGTGGACAGGAGAGCGCGCAAAACGCGACCGCCATCCATCGGGAAAGCCGGGAGCAGATTGAAGGCGACGAGAAAAATGTTCAGCACCATCAGCCGCTGCCAGACGGAGCCGCTCGTGACGGTGATTTCTTCCACCGGGGTGAAGCCCCCCGTGACCGCCAGCCCAACGAACAACATGGACGCGATGGCGATGTTCACCGCCGGCCCCGCCACCGCCACCCAGAACTCTTGCATCGGTTGCTCCGGCCTTTTTTCAAGGCGCGCAACACCGCCGATGGGCAGCAAGGTGATGTCACGCGTTTGAATTCCGTAGCGGCGGGCCATTAACGCGTGTCCCAGTTCATGCAGGACCACGCAGCCGAACAAGGCGACGATGAAGGCAACGCCTTGCAACGTGGCTGTTATATTCTGTGTCGCGCGCCAGTAAGTAAACCCCAGGAAGACGAGCAGCAGCAGAAACGTGAAGTGCAGATAAACGTCAATGCCAAGCAGTTTGCCGAGTTTGATGGACCATTTCATAAGAGCCTATCGGTCGCGCAACCGACTGAGGGTGTGATCGAGCGAACGCTTTAACTTGTCGGCGGCTCCGGCGATGGCTTCGTAAAGGCTGTCGGATTCATCCGTGACCGCAATCGGCTGGTGACCTTCCAAGCGCGCGTCCATCATGCAACGCTTGTCACGGCCCCCTGTCTTTTTCCCGTTCTCATCACTGAGATGGACTTCGACGCGGGTAATGTGTTCGGCCAGGTGGCCTAGCGCGCTGGCGACGGTGGCTTCGGCCTGCCTGGTCAATGCTTCGCGACCGGCGATGTGATTGTCAGTATTGATCTGGATTTTCATGATTTTCTTCTCGTGGAGGTGCCGGGGCGTTTCGGTGGATGGGGATTGTAAGGCCCGGGCGAGGGCTTTGGCGGCCCTGGTCTGCGGCCAGGTGCTTTTGGCCGTTTGGGTTTGGATCTGGCCGGCATAATATTTCGGCGAACGATGTTTCTCCGCTGCGACAAGCAAATACAAAGGGACGCCGCACCGCAAAACTTGCCACGCGTGCGCCCAGGTTGTTATCTTAAATCAGGAGTTACTTGTTTAAATGGACCAGTTCGGGGCGTTGCGCGCTCTCGGCCCAATAACCTTCAAGCTGGTAGTGCCCATGCAACCCCTCCTCGTAATCCCGCGTGATGAGCGCCTCCTCCGTGTATTCGGGGGACTGCTTGATGGCTTCGCGGGAAAGATTGATGAAGACTTTCGATTCGCTCCAACTTACCCGCTCGATCCATTGTGGTGAAACAAGCACCTTCTTTCCAGGCCAACAGTTCCGGGTCGCGACTACAAGGTAACGAATCGCCCACGTCTGGTCATCAATGATGAAATCCTCGACATGCCCAATCTCGCCGTCCAAGGCCTGGATTTCGTAGCCACTCACCGCGTCCGTGCTGCGGAGAAGGGGATCCCACGCTTTTTCACCTTGGGCGGGACTCTTCCAAGTTTCGGGGTCACGCGCGATGTAGGGATAAGTGCCCCTCATGTAGGGGCCGTTCCAATACATCGGCCAGCCATAATGCCCGTAGTAGGACACCTCGAATTGGCGGGAGACGGGCTTGTCACTGTTTAACGACGGGCTCGCTTCAATCTGTTTCTTGGTCAGGTTAACGGCGACGTGTTCTTCGGCTTTGATCGCGGCGACCAGCGCATACGGGGAGATCAGCACCTGCCGGCCCGTCAGCCAGTTTCCCGTGTTGGCGACTAGGTAGCGAACGGTCCAGTGCCGGTCATCGAAGTAGAATTCCTTCACCTCTCCAAATTCCCCGTCGAGGCTGTCCAGTTTGTAACCCTTTAGGGTTTTGGCTTTGTTTAACATAGTTGTTCTTTCGTCTTTGCGGTTCGTTATGATCCGCTGTTGGCGTTCTGCTGCCCGCTGGTTTGAGAAAACGGTGGCCCCGCTTTCGTCACGGAGAACTACCCGTAAACTACGGCAGCGGCAGCAGCTTCGCTATGGGGTGAAACCCCACCGTGGAACTAAGTGAAACACTGACTTGCGGTCGCACCGCTTCGTCATTTCAGCAGCGTCTTGCGAATCAACTGCAGCTCTCGCCTGCGTTTCACGGTCGGTTTCGGGTAGGCGATTTTGAGACCCTTGAACACGTCGAGGGGAATCGCGGAAATGATCAGCGTGGTATTCTTTTTGTCATCGGTGGGAACGACGTGCCAAGGGGCGTTGGTTGTGCTCGTGGCACGTGGGCACGCCTCAAAGGACCTCATGTAGTCCGGCCTCAGTTTCCGCTCCTCAACGTCGGCGAAGCTGAGTTTCCAATTCTTCTCCGAAATGACTATTGACCTGTCCCTTTAAGTTTTTTTCGGGCGGTCGGGGTCGCCGTTTTGGAGCCGCTCAGGCCGCCGCGACAGGATGGAGGTCGAGGCGCAGGATGGTCTCGGAGCGTTTGAGGTTGTAGCAGAGGTTTATCATCTGGACGGCCGCCCGGTTTAACTTGGGGGCATTCAGGGGCCTTCAGTCTTTCACGGGTTCGCCTTGATCTGCCGCGTGATCTCGAAGGCGAGGTCGAGGGCCTGCTTGGCGGATTCGCCGCTGACGGCGGGGGTGAGCTTCTCGTTCACGCACTTCACGAAGTGCTGCAGCTCCAGCTTGAGGGGCTCGTCTTTGTTGATGGGGACGGGCTCGCGGACGATGCGTTTGCCGAAAGCTTCGA
>CANJSG010000295.1 GCA_947476875.1 Verrucomicrobiota bacterium
CAAGCCCAACGCCTACGCCGTCGTGAACGACCGCATCGGCATCCGTGAGGGCGACAACATCACGATTCTTGAGGGGCTTTCGACCGTTCGTGCGCAGCGAATTCGCGGACTCATTCGCGTCCGGGATGCAGTGCGCCGTTGTCTGCGAAGCCAACTGGAGGCCACCGACGAAGGGAACGTGGAAACGGCCCGCCGTCAGTTGAACGACGCCTACGACACGTTCGCGGCCAAGTTCGGCGCGGTCTCCGACCGGGCCAACACTTCGGCTTTCCGAGGCGACCCGGATCTTCCGTTACTCCTGTCGCTGGAAAACTACGACCCCGAAACCAAGCGCGCCCGCAAGGCGACCATCTTCCACGAGCGGACCATTCAGGGACCGCGCGTTGTCACGGAAATCAAGACGGCCCAGGATGCCCTCCTGATTTCGCTGGGCGAAAGGGGCCGCGTGGACTTGGAGCACGTCGCGTCCCTGCTCAGGAAGCGTGTCGCCGACGTGGTGCCAGAACTTAAAGGAGCCATCTATCTCAACCCGCAAACCGACCGTTGGGAGACCGAGGACGAATACCTCTCCGGCAACGTGCGCGCGAAACTCTCCGCCGCCGAAGCCGCCGTGCTGAGCGACGAACAGTTTCAGACGAACATCGAGGCGTTGAAGCCGGTGCAGCCGGTGGACCTGACCGCCGCCGAGATCGATGCTCGATTGGGCAGCACTTGGATTCCGACAAATGACCTCAAGCTCTTCGTTGAGGAGCTGCTCAGCGAACGCGGCATCACCATCAATCACGTCCCCCAGCTTGGCCTTTGGGTGGTTCAGGCGGGGTGGAACGCAAAATCTTCCGTCGCCAACACGACCGAGTTCGGCACCGACCGGCGCAGCGCACTGGAGCTGATCGAGGACGCGATGAATCTCCGCACGCCCACGGTCTATGACCGGGACGAACAGAACGACCGCGACGTGGTCAACGGTCCGGCCACTGAGGCGGCCCGCGACAAGCAGGAGAAGCTCAAGGAACGCTTCAAGGCGTGGCTGTGGCAGGACGACGACCGCCGGGAACGGCTGGTCCGCAAATACAATCGAGAGTTCAACAATCTCCGACCGCGCACCTTTAACGGCGATCACCTGACGCTTCCCGGTGCCAGTCCGGTCATCACCCTCCGACCGCATCAGCGAGCTTCTGTATGGCGCATCCTGCAAACACCGAACTGCCTGCTCGCCCACGTCGTGGGAGCCGGGAAGACCTACACGATGGTGGCGGCTGCCATGGAACTGAAGCGGCTCGGGCTCGCGCGGAAGCCTCTGATAGCGGTGCCGAACCACATGCTCGGGCAGTTCTCCTCGGAACTGCTCACTCTGTATCCGGGTGCGAACATCCTCGTCGCTTCGAAAGACGACTTCGAGAAGGAACGGCGCAAGACGCTGATGAGCCGTATCGCCACCGGCAATTGGGATGCCGTCATCGTCACCCACTCCGGCTTCGAGAAGATTCCGCTCTCCCGCACTTCGCAGGAGGAGTTCATTCAAGCCCAGCTACGTGAACTCGCGCTGGCCATCGAGCAACAGCGCGGGGAAAGCGGTTCCCGCATCGTCAAGATGCTGGAACGGGCGAAGAAGAAGCTGGAGGGCAAGCTCAAGGACCTCATGGCCGATGAACGCAAGGACGACACCCTTACCTTCGAGGAACTCGGCGTGGACCGCCTGATCGTCGATGAGGCGCACGCGTTCAAGAATTTGTTCTACGTCTCCAAGATGACCCGCATTGCCGGGCTGCCGCAGACCGCTTCCCAGCGCGCCTTCGACATGTTCCTCAAGGTGCAACATGTGCAGCGCGTGAACGGTGGCGGCGGCGTGGTATTCGCCACTGGCACGCCCATCGCCAACAGCGTGGCCGAAATGTTCACCATGCAGCGGTATCTCCAACTGACCGCGTTGAAGACGTTGCAGGTCGATCACTTCGATTCGTGGGCAGCGACGTTTGGAGAACCGGTCACCGCGATGGAACTTTCGCCCGATGGTGCGGGCTATCGCCTCAACACGCGTTTCGCCCGGTTCATCAACGTGCCGGAACTCATGCAGCAGTTCCGGCAGGTCACCGACATCCAGACGCAGAAGACGCTCAACCTGCCCGTGCCCCGGTTGAAGACCGGCAAACCCATCGTGACGAACGCGCCATGTTCTCCGGAATTGAAGGAGATCGTTCAGTCGCTGGTGCAGCGGGCCGAAGCGCTCCGGTCCGGCCGGGTGGACCCGCGCACGGATAACATGCTCTTGGTCACGACGGATGGACGCAAAGCGGCGTTGGATCTCCGTCTCTACCGCGCAGACCTACCCGATCACCCGGACAGCAAGGTCAACCAAGCGGCAACCAACCTCGAACGCATCTGGCGTGAGACGGCCCTTGAAAAGGCCGCGCAAATCGCCTTCTGCGACCTGTCCACACCGACCGAGGGGAAAGGGTTTTCCGTTTACGAGGACCTGCGGTCAAAGCTGATTGCTCGTGGAGTTCCCGATTCGGAAATCGCCTTTATCCAAGATCACGATAGCGACGCGGCCAAACTCGCCCTCTTCCGCGAAGTGCGGGCGGGACGCATCCGCATCCTGCTCGGCAGCACCCAAAAGATGGGCACCGGGGTGAACGTGCAGGAACGACTGATTGCCTTGCACCACCTGGACGCTCCGTGGCGACCGGCAGACGTAGAGCAACGGGACGGCCGCATCCTCCGGCAGGGCAACACCCATCCCGAGGTGCAAATTTTCCGTTACGTGACCGAGGGTTCGTTCGACGCCTACATGTGGCAGACCCTGGAGACGAAGGCCCGGTTCATCGCCCAGGTGATGAATGGCGACAGCGACCTGCGCCGTATCGAGGACATCGACGGCGCGGCGCTGACCTACGCCGAGGTGAAAGCCATCGCGTCCGGCAATCCGCTCGTCATCGAGAAGGCCGGGGTGGATGCAGAAGTGGCCCGTTTGAGCCGTCTCCGCACCCAACACCGGGACACCCAGTATCGGCTCCGTTCCGAGATTCGGCATTACACGGACGAAATTCCCCGCATTGAGAAACGTCTTGCCGAGGTGCAGGCGGACCTCGCCTTGCGTCAGGACACCCACGGCGACCGATTCGTCATCGATCTGGAAGGTCAGGAAATCCGGGACCGAGGAATTGCTGGTGAATTGCTCGCCCGGCAAGGCGACCGCGTAAAGGGACGCCAAATCGAGCGTCGCGTCGGCACCTTTGCCGGGTTCCAGCTGTTCGTGGCGGACAACTTCATGGGAGGACCGGAAATCGTGCTGAAGGGAAGCTCGGTTCATCGGGCGAAGTTTGGCACGTCCGCCCACGGGACCATGCGGTCCGTGGAATATGCAGTGCAGGCGTTGGAAGAAGACGCCGCAGGACTGGGAGAGCGGATTGCGGACACCCGCAAACGACTGACGGAACTCACTGCCCAGTCCGGCCAACCCTACGAATACGAAGACCGCTTGGCGGCCCTGTCCATTCGTCAGGAGGAGATCGCCGACGCGCTGGACCTCACCAAGAGCCAGGCAGCGAGCCAGTTGGCGGCCGAGGAACCGGACGACGGGGCAACGGAATGAGGATCAGAGTTTTTAGAAGGAGGCAGGTATGGTAGCTCACGTCGCGGAGGCAATCCGCAGAATG
>CANJSG010000296.1 GCA_947476875.1 Verrucomicrobiota bacterium
CCACCCGGCAGCAGTGAGCCCATCCAACGAATCGCTTCTCCCACGCAGAACCACGCGGTCGGATCGAACGTGCCGCACCAGTCAAAGCGGTCCTGAAACTCCGTGAAGCCCGGCCGCGTGCGGTTGTTGCCGTGGCTGATCACCGCCGGTTGGAGGCACGCCTGCAAATCCTCGCGCACCCAGAGAAAGGCCGCGCCCTTTGGAGCACAGACCCACTTGTGCAGATTGCCCGTGTAGTAGGCGGGACGCAGGCGGGTCAGATTCAGGGGAACCATCCCCGGCGCATGGGCGCCGTCGACCAACGTGTCGACACCCCGGGCTTCCAGTTCACGAACCAATCGCTCGACCGGAAGAACCATCCCCGTATCGCTCGTGACATGGTCGATCAACGCCAGCCGCGTCTTCTTCGAAACGGCCTTCAATACCGCTTTTACAATCTCGTCCTCCGTTCGCACCGGAAACGGCACCGGCGCGACCACCACTTTGGCGCCCGAGCGTGCGGCCGTTTCGTGGAGCACATTGCGGCAGGCGTTGTAGTCGAGACTCGTCGTCAGCAATTCATCGCCCGGCTGAAACTTCAGCGAGCGGACGACGGCGTTGACTCCAGCAGTGGCATTCGTGGTGAAGACCACGTCCTTCGATCGGGCACCGAGAAACTTGGCCAAGACTTTCCGCGACGGCTCCAAGCGTTCCTCGAAGCATCTCCAGAGGAACTGCACCGGCTCCGCCTCCATCTCCCGACGGAGCTCGGCTTGAAGCTTGAGAACCGGCTTCGGGCAGGCGCCGAAGGAACCGTGGTTGAGAAACGTGACCTTGGGATCAAGCGCCCAGAACTTGCGGAAAGGCGAAACGGCAGAGGATCGACGAGACTTCGATGTCACGCCCGAGAGGCTGCTGGAGCCACCTTTCGCTGGGCAAGCAGGGATGCAAGCGGAACAACTTTGCCCTCTTGCCGTGAAGGCCGTCTCCATTAACCTCGCTGGACGATGTCTCTGGACCGACATGTCTTCGCCCTCGCCGTGCTCTGCTACGGCGTGAGCATGCTGTATTCGGTCTTCCTGTGGCGGAAAGGCTTCAAGCGGGACAACTGGGTCAACTTCGGCATCGTGCTCGTCGGCTTCCTCGCCAACGGCGTCGCGCTCTTCAAGCGCGGCATCTACCTCGACCGTTGCCCGGTCAACAATCTCTACGAGGCGATGGTGTTCCTGAACTGGACCATCGCCGGCACCGCCGTCGTCATGGGCCTGACCTCGAAGCTGCGGTTCGTCGGGGCCTTTGCCTCGCCGGTCCTGTTCTGCCTCGGCGTCTTCGCCCTGATGCCCTCGCTCGATGTGAAGCATGGCAACAGCCCCGACTTCTCCAACGGCCCCACCAGCCTGCACGCCGCCTCGATCATTCTGGCCTACGGTGCTTTCGGCATCGCCTCGATCTCGGGTGCGATGTTCCTCACCCAGGACCGCGATCTGAAGCAGCACAAACTCCGCGCCATGCTTTCGATCCTCCCGCCGCTCGGAAAGCTGGAGCGGATCACGGCGCAGCTCATGTGGGCGGGCTTCATCCTGTTGACCATCGGACTCGTCGTCGGGGCGATCTGGGTGCCGCTGCCGGCCGGGAAGTCCTTCTTCAGCGATCTCAAAGTCATCTGGTCGCTCGCACTGTGGGGCGTCTACCTGACCTTGCTCGTCCTTCAAATGCGTTCGGCCTTGCGAGGCCGGCGTTTCGCCTGGGGCGCCGTGGCGGCGTTCGCCATCATCCTGCTCACCTTTTGGGGCTCCAACCTCGGGTCCTCGATCCATCACCCGTGAGCGTCGTCATCGTCGGACTCAGCCACCACAGCGCGCCTGTCCCGGTCCGGGAAAAGTTCGCCTTTGCCGAGACGCAGATTCCAGAAGTGCTCGGCCAGCTCCGCGAAAAGGGAGTCGTCAGCGAGGCCGTCATCCTCTCGACCTGCAACCGCGTCGAACTCTACGCCGCCACGGACCTGCCCGATGCCGAAGCCTGCCTGCGCATCGAGGAGTTCCTCGTGGCCAACCGGGGTTACTCCGACCCCGTCGGCACCGGACTCTACCGCCTAGGCGAACCGGACAGCGTGCAGCATCTCTTCAAAGTCGCCTGCGGACTCGACTCGATGGTGCTGGGCGAAACGGAAATCCTCGGCCAGCTCAAGAAAGCCTACGACCTCGCGCTCCAGCACAAGCTGACCGGCGGTTGGTTGAACAAGGCGTTCCAGAAGGCGTTCAACGTCGCCAAGCTCATCCGTTCCGAGACGAACATCCAACGCGGCAGCATCTCCGTCGCCTCGGTGGGCGTGGAATTGGCCGAGAAGATTTTCGGCAGTCTCGATGACCGCCATGTGATGGTTCTCGGAGCCGGTGACACTTCGGAAAAAGCGGCCCGTGCGCTTCTCAGCCGTGGTGCGAAGAGCATTCTCGTCTCCAATCGTTCCTACGACCGCGCCGAAGCCCTCGCCCTGGAGTTGGGCGGACAAGCCATCCATTTCGATCAATGGGCCTCGGTCTTCGACAAGATCGACATCGTCGTCAGCTCCACGGCCGCACCGCACTACATTCTCGACCGCGCGAAGCTGGAACCCCTGATGCGCGCCCGGCATCAACGTCCCCTGCTCCTCATCGATCTCGCCGTCCCCCGCGACATCGAGCCCGAAGTGAACTTTCTGGAGAACATCTACCTCTACAACGTGGACGACCTCCAAGCCATCGCCGAGAGCTACCTCCAACAACGGAGGGAGGAGATCACTGCGTGCGAAAAGATCATCAACGAAAAGGCCGCCGAGCTCATCGGCCAACGTCGCAGCGCCGGATTCCATCCCGCTCCCAAGACGGCCGGCGCCTAACCGCTTTCCTCGAATTTGAAACCTGAAACCATTTTCATCGCCACCCGCGGATCCGCCTTGGCCCTCGCACAGGCGAACACGGTGCTCAAGCTGTGCCGCGACGCGTTTCCCAGAAAGCAGTTCGAGCTGAAGATCATCAAGACGACCGGCGACAAACTCCAGACCGCGTCGCTGGCGAACCCGGACCAGTCCTTGCCCAAGGGACTTTTCACCAAGGAAATCGAGGACGCGCTGCTGGCCGGTGAAGCCTCCATCGCGGTCCATAGCCTGAAGGATCTTCCCACGGAACTTCCCGCCAAGCTCGCGCTCGGCGCCGTCCTGAAGCGGGCCGATCCCCGTGACGTCCTGATCTACCGCGACGCCAAAGCCGTCGCCGCAAAGGAGGCCGCCGCGAGTTCGGAAGACTGGGCACCCGGCCAGGCGAAGGCGCGCGGCTTCAAGGCGAACCTCACCATTCGCCAGTTGCCCGAAGGCGCGACGATCGCCACGAGCAGCACCAGGCGCGCAGCCCAGATCAAGGCGCTTCGGCCCGACATCCAGACCGTCCTCATCCGCGGCAACGTCCCGACCCGGATCCAGAAGCTCGCCGACAGCACCGAATTCGACGCGACCATTCTCGCTGCTGCCGGACTGGCGCGCCTTGGCTTGATCATCTGGCGCGACGGCACGCTCCGGTTTGGGCCACACAAGCCCGCCGGCGTCCCCGAGTTCACCTTGCCCGCCGGCGTGCTGGCCTCGCCGGTGGATGTCACCGACATGATCCCGTGCGTCGGCCAGGCCGCCATCGGTCTCGAG
>CANJSG010000297.1 GCA_947476875.1 Verrucomicrobiota bacterium
AGCTCATGCTGGGCGTGGTCGGTGATGCCGACCGTGGCGGTGTCGCCGCTGATACGGGCCCACTCGTGGGACTTGGCATACTTCAACTCGGGAAGGACTTGGCTCATATTCTGGGAGGAGTGTTGTAAGGCGGCTTAGGGCGGGTCAATCAGGCTTTACGAAAGATCGGCTTCTTCACGATCTCGGCGGGGAACTTTCTCCCCCGCACCTCGATTTCGATCTTCGATCCGACTTCGGCCAAGGCCGGCGGCACGAAGCCCATGCCGATGCCGCAGTTCAACGACGGGCTCTGCGTTCCGCTAACCACGTCGCCGGCCTTGGCGCCGTCGATGAAGATGGCGTAGCCCGGACGCGGTGGCGGCGCGGCTCCGGTCATCTTGAAGGCGATGGATTTCTTGGACGCACCCTTGGCCTTCTGCTCGGCCAGCACGCTCCGTCCGACGAATTCGCCCTTGTCCAACGCGACGAAAAATCCCACGCCCGCCTCGATCGGCGAGGTGTTTTCATCCAGTTCGTGGCCGTAAAGCGGGTAGCAGACTTCGGTGCGGAGCGTGTCGCGCGCGCCCAAGCCGCAGGGCTGGATGCAGACGGTGTGGCCTAGCGCGAGGGTCTTGGTCCAAACCTCTTCGATCACCGACGCCGGAGCGACCACTTCGTAGCCGTCTTCGCCCGAGTAGCCCGTGCGGGCCACCCAGACCTTCTGACCGGCGAACGTCCACGCGCCGATCTGGTTCTTCTTCAGTTCGGACGCCTGCACGCCAGTCGTTCCCGCGCGCGCGCCGCTGGGAAAAAGCTGGTTGATGAACTCGACCACCCGCGGGCCCTGGATCGCCACCGCGCCGAGACGGTCGGATGCGTTCTCGAAGATCACGCCGGAGCGGTGCTGCGACTGGCAGATGCGTTCCTGCAACCAGGCGACATCAACTTCGATGCGGCTGGCATTGATGATGAGCAGGAACTCCATCGGCGCGATGCGATAGACGTAGAGGTCGTCGATCGTGCCGCCGCGCTCGTTGCACATCTGGCTGTATTGCCCGAGGCCGACGGTCAGCTTGCGGACGTCGTTGGTCAGCGTCTCGTTGAGAAACGCTTCGGCTCCCGGCCCCGTCACCAATGCCTCGCCCATGTGGCAGATGTCGAAGATGCCGGCGGAGCGGCGGACGCAAAGGTGCTCGTCCGTGATGGAGGAATACTGGACGGGCATTTCCCAGCCGCCGAATTCGATGAGCTTGCCGCCAAGCTTCTGGTGGGCGGCGAAGAGGGGTGTGCGCTTGAGCATGTCTGCAGACAACGGTGGCGACGTCGCCGGGAAGGTTCAACCCCGATTCAGCAAGGTGGCTCAGGCGACAAGTTCAACCCTCCCGATCGAAGTGCCGGGCATCGTTCCGAATCAGCTCCAAGTATTCAGGCCCGCTGAGATGGCCTATCCACCACGTCGTTGGCTTGAAAAGGCTCATTACGACTTCTCAATGCGGCCGCCCCGTCCCGAAGGCCGTCGCGAAATAGTTCCCAATCCCCCCCGCGCCGCTGATGAACCGGCGGCCATTGAAGCTGCCGATCTCCACGCCTTCGACCGCGGCTGGAGCCTTGTCGTCCAAGACGAGAACCGGGCAGCCCTGATTGGCCTCTCCGACGAGGTCGATCACTTCCTGTCTGGGCCGTGGAAAGTCCACATAGCGGACGTCCATATGATGCCGGAGTGCCGGGTAGTAGTGGAGCACACCCGAGATCAAGGCGCACTCCGGGCAGTAGTAGGGCGCGCCGGGGCCGTCGGGGAAGTCGTGCTTGAGGAGGAAGAGGGTGTCCCGCATGGGCATAAGAAAACCGGCGCGGGCTTGTCGGGCAAGCCTTGGCGCCGGTTAGTGAAAACAACTTGGGCTCAGCCCCACTTCTCCAGCTTCATCTGTTCCTTGGGCAGGCCCAGGTCGTGGATGACGAGGTGCTCGATGGCGTTGACCATCTCGTTGGTGCCGCACGCGTAAAAGACGGTGTTGGCGGCCGTCTCCACGTAGCTCTTCACCCATTCGGGCGTGATGCGGCCACGGCGGCCGGTCCAGGGATCCTCCGGCGTCAGGCGGGTGCAGGTGACGTGGAAGTTGAAGTTGGGATTCTTCGCTTCCAGTTCGCGGAATTCCTTCTCGAAGATGATGTCGCGGGTGGTCTTCACCGTGTAGAGGACCGTGATCTTCGTGTTCAGGTTCTTGGCCGTCGCCTCACGGACGAAGCCGCGGAACGGGGTCACGCCGGAACCGCCGGCCACGCAGATGAGGTGTTTGCCCGGAGGATCGAAGACGGGAAGGAACTTACCGACGGGCGGGATGACGAACATCTTGTCGCCGACTTCGAGCCAGTCGACGACGCTCGTGCCCATTTTGCCGTCGCGTTTGATCGTCACCTCGTAGGCGCCCTTGTCGAGGGAGCACGAGCTGAGCGAGTAGGCGCGTTTGTATTTCTGCTTATGCGGCCAGTAGACGGTGATGAACTGGCCGGTCTTGAATTCGCCGGGATCATAGCCTTCGGGCCATTGGAACCGGATGGTCTTTACGTCGGGCAGCTCCATCGTCACGGACTCGACGAGCATTTCAGCAATCACTTTTGCCATAGAATCAGGATCAATTTCAGGGGGTTCAGGGCGCCCGAGACGCGCGGCGCAGCTAAATCGTCTAAACCGCTCGGCCGTTCGGGTCGAGAAATTCTCTCGTCGAATTGGGGATGCTCAAATCCCCAAAATGGGGGGCAGTCGTCAAATGACCAGCGTGTCGAGTTAGGCCGCTGGTTCGTCGTCGGAGGAACTTCCCACCTTCCAGTCCGCTCCTCCGCCGGTCTCCAGTTCGGTGCCGGAGCGCACGAAACGGATGCGGCGTTGCCGATAGAGCGTGCCGAGAGCCTGCTTGAAGGCCTTCTTGCTCGTTCCGAAAACCGACCGGATCGCGTCGGGCGAACTGTCGTCGTCGAACTCGATGCGGCCACTGCTGCGTTCCAGTTGCTCGATGATATCGTCCGCCAAAGTCTTCACGCGTCGAAAGCCGGTTTCTTCGAGGCTGAGGTCGATCTTGCCATCGGGATGCACCGCGAGGACGTAGCCATTGAGGCTGTCGCCCGGTTCCAACGGCTGGAAAACCCGCTCGCGATGGAGCAGTCCCATGTGGCCGCCTTCGACGAGGACGGCATAGCCGAGCGGGGTGGGATTGATGACGATGAGGTCGACTTTCTGGCGCGGCAGGACCTCGGGAAACTCGCGGTTCAGGTGGCGGTTGAGCTTGGCCGTGGCGACGACCCGCTGAGACTTGGGGTCGAGGAGGATGTAGACCAGCACGCGGTCGCCGACGTTAACGGGGTTGAGCTGTTCGCGGTAGGGCAGCAGGAGATCCTTCTCCAGCCCCCAGTCGAGAAACGCCCCCGCGCTCGGATGGACGCCGACCACCCGGAGCGCGGCAAACTGCCCGACGCTGGCGATCGGGCGATCCGTCGTCGCCACGAGCCTGTCCTCGGAATCGCGGTAGACGAACAGGTCCAGCAGATCACCCGCCGCCGCCGTGGAAGGCACGTAGCGTTTGGGCAGAAGGATCTCGCCGAGCTCGCCTCCGTCGACGAAGGCGCCGGGGCCAGCGAAGTGGAGGAGTTCGAGCGAATTGACCTGTCC
>CANJSG010000298.1 GCA_947476875.1 Verrucomicrobiota bacterium
GATTTGATCGGGCGGGAAGGTAGCGGGACGGAAGCGCGGGAGGCAACTGCGGTGGTGGATGCAGGATTTTGGACCCCGCTCGTTCTCGTCCTCCTTCTCCTCCTCGTTTTCCGGTTTCGAGAAGGAGAGCGAAATCGAGGACGAGAATAATTACGGTCTGGGAAGCCTTCGTTTGAACTCAGCCGTCGCCGTGGTGATGTCTTTCGAGTTGAGGATGGCGGAGACGACGCAGACGCGAGTTGCTCCGGCTTCGAGGACGGAATCGAGATTCTCCAAGGTGATCCCGCCGATGGCGAACCACGGGACGGTCAGGTTCGCCGCGGCCCAGCGGACGTAGTCGAGCGTGACGGCGGCGCGTCCGGGCTTGGTTCCGGTGGGGAACACGGGACCGACGGCGATGTAGTCGGCGCCAGCGGCAACGGCTCGTTGGGCCTGTTCGGGCGCGTGGCTGCTGAGGCCGATCAAAGGAAACGATCCTGGATGCCCGATGCCGGATGCCGGATGGAGCTGTGAAAGCTGGGTGAAACCGGCTTCGAAGAAATCTTCCTGGCCCAAGTGGCAGACCGGCGCGCCAATCTGCAACGCGACTTCGAGATGGTCGTTGATGACGAGACGGACACCCGCAGCAGTGGTGATGGGGAGGAGCTTCTCGGCGCAAACTCGAACCCAGTCGGCTGATTCTTTCTTTGCCCGGATCTGGATGAGGTCGGATCCGCCGTCGCAGAGCGCGCGGCAGATGGTTTCGGGAGTCCGGCCGTTGAAGTAGGCGGTATCGACGAAGCCGTAGAGGCGGCAGTCCTTGAGCGGCTTCACCCCTTGTCGTCGATCAACCCGCGCCTGGGACCGTCGAGAAGGTCCGCGACGAAGTTGGTGCTGTAGACTCCACGGCGGAAGTTCGGGTCGTTCAGGATGGCCTGCTCGAACCCGATCGTCGTCTTGATGCCGGTGATCATGTATTCGGCCAGGGCCCGGCTCATACGGTCGAGGGCCTCGCGGCGGTCTTTGCCGACGGTGATCAGCTTGCCGATCATCGAGTCGTAGTAGGGCGGGATCGAGTAGCCGGCGTAGACGTGGCTGTCGAGGCGCACGCCGCGGCCGCCGGGGGCGTAATACATCTGGATCTGGCCGGGGCAGGGACGGAAATCGTCGAACGGATCCTCGGCGTTGATCCGGCATTCGATGGCGTGGCCCTTAAAGGTCACGTCGCTCTGCGAGATCTTCAGCGGCTCGCCCATGGCGATGAGGATCTGCTGTTTCACGATGTCGATGCCGGTCACTTCCTCGGTGATCGGATGCTCGACTTGGACGCGCTTGTTCATTTCCAGGAAGTAGAACTTCCCGTTGTCGTCGACGATGAACTCGACCGTGCCGGCGTTGGTGTAGTTCGCCATTTCGGCGATCTTGACGGCAGCCTTTCCCATTTCCTTGCGGAGCTTGGGAAACTTGTTCTCGAGCAGCGGGGACGGCGTTTCTTCGATCAACTTCTGGTTGCGACGCTGGATCGAGCAGTCGCGTTCACCGAGATGGATGATGTTGCCACGCGTATCGGCCAGGATCTGGAACTCGATGTGGTGCGGGTTCTCGATGAACTTCTCGATGTAGACGCCGGCATTGCCGAAGGCCTTCTCGGCCTCGGTTCGGGCGGTGTGGAAGCCTTTGATCAGGGACACGTCGTTGTGGGCGACGCGCATGCCTCGTCCTCCTCCGCCGGCCACGGCCTTGATCATGACCGGGTAACCGATCTTTTTGGCGATGGCGATGGCTTCACTCTCGGACTGGATGATGCCTTCGGAACCCGGAGGCGTGGGGACACCGGCCCTCTTGGCCAGGTTGCGGCTGACGGCCTTGTCCTCCATCGCGTTCATGGCGCGCGCGCTGGGGCCGATGAAACGGATGTTGCAGCTCTCGCAGACCTCGGCGAAGTGGGCGTTCTCGGAGAGGAATCCGTAGCCCGGGTGGATGGCGTCGACGTCGGCGATCTCGGCGGCGGAGATGATGCGGTCGATGCGGAGATAGCTCTCGGATGCGGCGGCCTTGCCGATGCAGATGGCCTCGTCGGCCAACTGGACGTGCATCGAACTGGCGTCGGCTTCGGAGTAGACGGCGACCGTCTTGATGTTCAGCTCCTTGCAGGCGCGGATGATTCGGACGGCGATCTCGCCGCGATTCGCCACGAGGACTTTTTCAAACATGACGTTCGGAAGGGGTTAGAGCGGGCGGATGCGGAACAACGGCTGGCCGAATTCGACCGGCTTGGCGTTGTCGATGAGGATTTCGGTGATGACGCCACGGGCTTCGGCCTTGATCTCGTTCATCACTTTCATGGCCTCGATGATGCAGACGACGGATTCGGGTCCGACTTCGGTGCCGATCTCGACATAGGAGGCGGATTCCGGCGAAGGAGTCCGGTAGAAGGTGCCGATCATCGGGGACTTGATCTCCGCGCCGACCGGTGCCGGAGTCGCCGCAGGCGTGCCGGCTGTCGCCGGGCCGATCTGCTGGGTCGTCATGGCCGTGGGTTGGGCAAGGGTGTAGGTCACGGGCAGGCCGTCTTCGCCGACGCTGATGCCGTTGCCGCCGCGCTTGAGCCGGATCTTGAACTCCTCTTTCTCGAGTTCGAACTCCGAGATCGAGTTCTTCTTCATCAGGTCGATGATAGCCTTGATGTCTTTGAGGTCCACGTGGGTTCCGGGTGTTAGGTCGAGTGGGGTTCAACTTCCGGGCGGTTCCCGAGAAGCAAAAAAGCAGCAGTCCGTAAGACCCTGCTTCCTACTCATGTTTCAAATGTGTGGCGAAGGCTAAGGAGCGTGAAATCGACCGTCAAGGGTGCATTTGGAAGCCGGTTTGCGGCTCCACCAAGCCTTGGAAAGGCTCAAATTGTCCCCGAATCATTGATTCTTGGACGCTTCGCTAATGTTAACGGCCGCTTCAAGGGCCAAAACATACGAATTTGCGCCAAACCCGGCGATGACGCCCTTGCAGACGCCGACGATCATCGATTTGTGACGAAATTCCTCCCGGGCATGCACGTTAGAGAGGTGGACTTCAATGGCCGGCAAACCCACCCCCGCGACGGCATCCCGGAGCGCGACCGAGGTATGGGTGAAAGCGCCGGCATTGAGGATCAGGACGTCGAAGTTTCCCCGGGCTTGCTGGATCCAGTCGATCAGCTCGCCTTCGTGGTTCGACTGCCGGAAGTCGACCTCGGCTCCGAGCTTGGCCGCCCGATCCCGGACGAGCTGTTCGACATCCGAGAGAGTGGCCGACCCGTAGACAGCCGGTTCCCGGGTTCCCAGCAGGTTCAAGTTCGGGCCGTTAAGGATCAGGATCTTCATGCCTAGTTCGAACGCTAGGTAGCGCGGATGACCTTGTCGAACTCGATTCCCGCTGTGACTTCAGGAACGGGCGCTTCCTTGATCCGCACCCGTCCCAACTGCCAGCAACCACCCAAGGATCAGAAACGCCGGCCAGGCCAATGCCGAAATGTAGAGAGGAAACTCGCTGAAGGCTTGAAGGCTCAAGGCCATCCAGCCGACGAAGGCGCTCCAGTGAATCCACGAAGATGACGTCCGCAGTTTGCGATAAAGCGCCACGCCAGCCGCTCCCAGTCCGCCTAGGAAGCTCAAGCC
>CANJSG010000299.1 GCA_947476875.1 Verrucomicrobiota bacterium
CATTCGCATGAACGTGAAGAGCATCTACACCAAGCTCCATGTGCATTCGCGCGGCGAGGCGGTGGCGAAGTACATCCGCAAGTAGGCAACGCTGATCCCGGTAGATACCCATGTTCATGGGTATTCCCGGTCCATTCCGCCTGTGTAACTCTGGCCGTCACAAACCCTGAATATCGCCCAGCCATGAACTGTCCCGGTCATCACGTCCCGCGGCTCTGCTCGCGCCGCAAATTCCTGTGGCGCGCGGGTGGCGGCGGCGGTGGCGTGGCGCTCGCGGCGATGCTCTCACGCGAGTCGGACGCGCCTGTGGACGACACTTTTCCTTTCCCCAACCGTTCTCGCCGGGCATGTTGAGCGCCAGCCTGAAAAAGCGAATTCCTGTCCGTTTTTCCGCCACAGCGCTCCTCCTGGGAATCCTGTGGGGGCTGTCCGGGAAGGCGACGGGCGCGGAGCAGGCAACGAAGCCGTCCGGGTTCACGAATCAGGCATCGACCGCCGTCGTGACGACCCGTTCGGCATCCTTCCCAACGAACGGCGTTTCTCGGGCGGCCTCGTTTCAACGCGAATGGAAGCGCGCGGAGTTGCTGCCGGTGATTTCGGACCTTTCCGGCGGACGGAGTTTCACTCAGGGCAAGGAGGTCTTCACCAAGGCCATGTGCGGGACATGTCATGCACTTGGTCGGATTTCGCAGGGCAACGGAATCTCGCCCGACCTGACCGGGGTCGGATCGAGGTACTCTCGGGACGTGATCCTGGACTCCATCCTGACTCCGTCCCTGGTGCTCAACAGCCGGTTCCCCGCCACGGAATTGCGACTGAGGAACGGCGAGGTACTGACGGGCACGCTGGTGGATCTCACCGACGACAAATACGTCATTGCCGAATCACCGTTCCATCCGGAGGCCACCACGACGATTCCGAGGACCGATGTGATCCTAGAGCAGCCGTCCACCACCTCGCCGATGCCCGAGGGTTTGCTCGATTCGTTCACCGCGGAGCAGATTCGCGATCTGTTCGCATTTCTGGACGCCCAGGGCGATCCAGATGCCCGGGTCTTCAAAAGCGTGCCGGCCCCGAAACCCATTCCTCCCACGCAACCGTAGTTGGAGTTCACGAACCGCCAGCCTTCCTTCCTCAAAATTATGACCCATTCCGTTCGCATCCCCTTCTCTCTCGCCCGTCGCCCGGTCGCGGCGTTCGGCATCCTGCTCGGGTTTTGGATACCGAACTTGTCCGGCCAGGAATATCCGGACGACCCGATGCAGGTGTTCCAGACCCTTCAAGGGTTCAAGGTGGAAATCGCGGCCAAAGCAGACCGCAAGCAGGGCGGCTGGATCAGCATCACCAAGGATGACAAGGGAAGAATCATCCTCGGCGCGAACGAGCTCCAGCCCCTCACCCGGTTGACCTTGGATGCGAACGGCAAGGTGACCAGGAATGAAACCATCTACACCCCCGTCTCGGAGGTCATGGGCATGCTGTGGCACGACGGCAGCCTTTACGCGCAGGGCGGCCGGGGGACGACGAACGTCGCCGGGAACGACCGTCCTTCTTACGGTCAATTGAGCGGCGTGGCCGGGCTGCATCGACTGCGCGATCCGCTGGGGAACGGTTCCTTCAGCTCGGTCGAAACTTTGCGCACCTGGACCGGATTCGAAAAGGGACACAGCGATCACGGGGTGCATGCACCGTACCTCTCGCCAGACGGCCGGCATCTCTACATCATCAACGGCAACGGAGTGACCCAGCCCGACGACGTGTCCCCGAACTCGCCGATGCGGAACTGGGGCGACGACCGGATCCTCCCGCTGCTCGGCACGTTGACCGGACGCATAGGACAGGAGCGGCCGCCCGCGGGATTCGTGGGGCGGACGGATTTCGAGGGAAAAGATTTCCATCTCGTCGTGGCGGGGCTGAGGAACGCGCTGCACGTCGGATTCAACGCGGACGGGGAGATGTTCACGTTCGACAGCGACATGGAGTTGGAACTCGGGGTGCCGTGGTATCGTCCGAATCGGGTGTGTCACCTGCCGAGCGGTGCCGACCTGGGTTATCGGGGCAACAGCGGCAAGTACCCCAGCTGGTACGAAGACTCGCTGCCGCCGCTGCTCGACATCGGTCTCGCCAGTCCCGTCGGGGTGACGTTCGGTTACGGCGCGAAGTTCCCGGCGCTCTACCAGCGGGCTCTGCTGATCGCCGACCACAATTACGGCCGCATCATCGCGGTGCACCTCCAGCCGGTCGGGAGCGGGTACGTGGCACGGTCCTGGGAGAATTTCCTGTTCCCCAAATCGCTGCTCGCCGACTCGGGCAAGGTTCCGATGAACGTGACCAGCATGCTGGTCGGTAATGATGGGGCGCTCTACTACGCGGTCGGCAGTCGCAGCGGCCAGTCGTATCTACTGCGCGTGACCTACACCGGACCTGAATCCACCGCGCGCGTCGAGTACCGCGATCGGAACGGGGTGGAGGACCGTGCCCTGCGGCATTCGCTCGAAAGGTTCCATTGGACAAGGGACAAGCCGGAGGCCGTGGCGGCGGCGTGGCCGCACTTGGGCAGCGAGGATCGCAACCTGCGTTTCGCGGCCCGCGTGGCTTTGGAAACGGTGTCCGCGTCGGCATGGAAGCAGGCGGCCTTGCGGGAAACGGACCCGGCCAAGGCGATCATCGCCTTGCTGGCTTTGGCCCGGGTGGGGGGGAAGGAGGTCAACGAGGACTTGTTCGTCGCCCTGAACCGTTTCCCCCTGGTCGGTTTGCCGGATCGGATCCAGATCCAGAAACTGCGCGTCATCGAGGTCGCGGTGAGTCGGAACGGCCAGCCATCGGCCGCGGCCGTGCAGCAGGTGGTCTCGGACATCGATTCCCAGTTCCCGGCGTCGTCCTTCGAGCTCAACACCGAGATGTCGCAGATCCTGGCCGCCTTCCAGGCGCCCACGGTCGTCGCCAAATCGTTGCGCCTGGCGGGGCAGTCGGTGATTTACGAGGAACAATTCGCCTACCGGCACCACCTCCGATCGGTGAAGGCGGGTTGGACGCCGGAGCTGCGCCGCCAGTTTTTCCAGTGGTTCAACGCGAACCACGGAAGGGCGGCGCATCGCGCGGGTTACCATGACTGGTTCGTGCGGGTCGGGCAGCAACCGCGCCTGACGGGGAACGAACACCCGTTGAACCAGATCCGGCGCGCGGCCTTGGACACCCTGACGCCCGACGAACAGGCGGACCCCGAGTTGGCGAAGGTGTTGGGCGGTTATCGCGACGCGCCTTGATCGGAGTCGTCCATTCGGGCTTCTCATCCGGACAGCGCCTTCCTCTGCAGGGCTGCGTTCATCCGCAAGTAGGCTGCCTGCGTTCCGATGCTACCCATGTTCATGGGTATCGCGCAGAGTCTGGCGCAACGTTTAGCCTGCGCGCTTCATGGCACACAAGCGCGCCGATGGCGGAAACATTTCACCAAGTGAAGTCTCCTCTCCGCATCCTGCCGGAAAGAACTCCAGGCCACCCATACGAGTTGCCGTGATCGAGGATGATGATCTGGTCCGCCGAATGGTCGCACGCGAGATCGAGCGCTCGGCGGATCTGCAGTGTGTCGGATCCTATGCAACGGGAGAGGCCG
>CANJSG010000300.1 GCA_947476875.1 Verrucomicrobiota bacterium
ACGTCCGGTCGCCACCACATGGAGGCAGCCCGAATCGCCGGTGCCGCCATTTACCTGCCAGAATGAATCCTCCTGGTTGCCCTGTGGAAACCATCCCGTCATTCCAGCCGCGAACGTCTGGTTGGAAATGAGCTGTGTCGTTCCATTGAGCAGGAGCTCCACGTCGTCCACCAGCGCCTCGCCTTCGCCCAAAAGGATGATCTGGAGCGAATTCGGCGTGCCTTGGGCAAGCACCACCGTCGCAGTGCGATCCATCGTCACCCACGAACCTCGCGACGTCTCGTCGCTGGCCGCCCAACTGGTCGCGCGCCGCGCATCGGCCCGGAGATCGATCTTCTCGAGGCTGCTTCCGCCTCCGTTCGCACGACCGGGCCAGCGGCCTCCGCTGGAGTAGGTCGTCTCGTCCACGGCGATGTGGATCAGGTTGGTCACCAGTTGGCCGGAACCGTTGGTCGATACGACGGTGTCCGGCTTGCTCAACACGAGAAGCTCACCGGAGTTGCCGAGGGAGCCCTGGAGGTTTCCAAATGCCATCGTCGGCTGGATCGAGGGATAGAGCGTCAACAACCTCGTCCGGTCCTTGGCCACGACCACCCGGCCGGAAGGGGTGACCATGGCGCCAGGTGGGAACGTAAAATCCGCGCCGCCCGAAATCCGCCAACCCGCCAGGTCGATCGCGTTCCCCGTCCGGTTCTGCAACTCGAGAAATTCTTCCTTCTGATCCCCGCTGATCGGATCATACATGATCTCGCTCAGGACCAGATCGAGGCTCCGAATCGCGGCATTGGCGGCCGCCGGCGTGGGGGATGCCAATCGCGAGAACTCGGGCGCGCCATCCGGATAACGACCGGTGGAGACGCCGTTCTCCTGTCCCTTGAACCGCACTGAATCCAGCACCCGGGAACGATCGGGATTGAACAGGAACAGATCCTCGCCCGCCGCGTTGAGGGAGAATCCGAGCTGGTTCTGGTCGAACTTCACGAACCCCCTGGCGGCGATGACCGTTCCAGAGGGGATGACGAACCGGTTGGTGGAGACGTCGTCCGTCAGGATGCACCCGGCAAGGTTGAGCGCATTGGTGCCGTAGTTGTAGAGCTCGATGAAATCCAACTGGGGATCATCCGTGTGCGCCAGGAACTCGTTGATCAGAATCGGCGCAAGCGGGTTGGAGGACACCGGATCATCGGCACCCGGCGAGCCCCCTGCCCGGTCGCTCGCAGCCCACGTCCGGGGATCCTGCGATCCGTAGGACGGCCGCGCCGCCACGAGCGAATGGCCGCCGCCGTCGGCCGCCAACGGCCACGGCGGATCGGAGTCGTAGTTCACCTCGATCAGCACCGCGTCCTGGTTGTTCCGCAGCCGGATGGTTCCGCGGTCGTTGGGGAGCGAGCCCGTGAACGCATGCGGCGTCGAGACTCCCGCCGCCGCCTGAAGGTCGGCCGGAACCGCGGCGACGACGAGGAATCCACGCGCTGGCATCAGGGTGTTTGTCGGAAAGACATAACTGACGTCGCCGCTCAGCCGATAGCCGCTCAGGTCCTCGGGCCATTCCTGGGAGTTGTAGATCTCGATGAACTCCAGATTCCGACCGTCGGTTCTCGACGCCGGATGATACATGATTTCCGAGATGGCCAACGCTGTGCGGCGGGAGATCGGCCCGATCGGTTCACGGCCGCCCTTGATCCGTTCGACCGGCAACGGCGTGTAGTTGAAGACGAACCCAAGCTGGACCCCGGCACCGATCGAGTTCGGCGTCGCCGCGCGGTCGCGGACATTCCTGACGGTCACGTTGTAGGCGGAACCCGAAGTCATCCCCGAGGTGGTCAACGAAACGGAAACGCCGTCCGGCATCACCCGCGCCGAGGTCACGACGACGCCCGCGCTCACCAGGTAGTTGGTCGCCTGGCCCGCCGTCACCGGATCCACGGCCTCAGTGAACTGCACAAGGATGATGTTTGGAGCACCGAGGTGCGAAACGGCCGACAGTGTCGGCGGAGTGGTGTCGGGCAGCACCCTGAGGGTGGCGTTGGTGGTGACCGCTCCACCCAGCGAGTTGGTGATCGCGCACCGGTAGACGCTATTGCTGTCAGCCAACGACAACGGTCCGAGGGTCAGAAGATTGCTTGTCGCTCCGGGAATCAGAACACCACCCCGGAACCATTGAAAACCCGAGCCGATCATCCGCTCCAGTTGCACCGAGAAATTGACCTTCTGTCCCTCGATGGCCGTGGTGTTCGAAGGTTGCACCAAGATCGCGGGAGGACCCAAGCCGTAGACCACCAACCGGGACGACGGGATGGGGCCTTCGAAGACGCCGCCCGGAATTTGCCACCGCACGCTGACATGGTCCCCTCCTCCGCCCTCACTCTGCTGGGCTTCGATGAAGTAGCGCTTGCCGGCCTCCAGCGTGATCGGAGCCGACTGCTGGTTCGTTTCCTTGGTCCACTCGCGGAAACTCGTCCAAGCCGCAACCGTGGCGATCAAGCGCCGGTTCGCCGGTTGGTCATCCGTGCTGAGGTAGAGCGCCGACTGGTCGTCACCCGCGATCCAGAAGGTGTAGGTGCCGTTTGTCGGCGGAATCAGCAACGCACGGATCCGCTGGCCGTAGTTGTCCGCGTAGTTCTCGGGACCCTCCAGCGTGGTGACGATCGACTCGGTGTTGGGTGAACCGGGAAACGACGGACTGTTGGTCAGGCCTGCAATGGTCCCTCCACCGTTCGGCAACAGGTAAACCTCCCGGAGGGCACCGGGAACATCCGCGGCAACAACCCGAAAAAATCCTGAAACGAGGACGATAACGACCAATATGCGGAACAACATGCGACTCAATCAACGAACGGGGTGACAACGAAAACTGTGGGCCACGCGCACCCGGCCTGCAACCGCCCCCACCGCCGCAGGAAATGAACCGTTCGCGGAGATGCGAAAGACTCCATCCCCGGGAGCCCGCCAAACTTCGGAGGTCAACCCTTCGCCTGAGGCGCAACGGCACCCGCCTCCTGGACCTCGCCCGGGCCCGCTACCCGCGCCTTGGACATCTCAACTTTGATGTAGTGGAGGATGACCGGCGCGAGAATCATGCCCGGAATCCCCATCAACCGCTCACCGATGAGAAGGCCGATCAGGGTGAGCCACATGGGATTCTTGATGCGGTCGCCGATGATCTTGGAGTTTAGGAAGTATTCCCCCTTGTGGATCACCACCAGGTAGCCCAGGGCGATGGCCGCCATGTGCGGCTTTTCGGGTATCGAAAGTCCGATGCAGACGATGATGCTGTTGCTCACCAGATTGCCGATGATCGGCAAAAGCCCGCACGCGAAGGTGATCGCGGTGAGCAAAATCGCGTGGGGGAAGCCGGCCACGAGCAGGAAGCAACCCGTGGCGATGCTGTTGATGAACGAGATCAGAATCTGAGCGCCCATGACGACACGGAAGCTGGCGAAGAAGGTCCTGAAGCGGTTGAAGATCTCGGCCGCAGTCATCGCATACAGGCTGTCGCGGCGCGAATGCGGATCCGAATCCATGTCGATCTTGGAATTGAAGAACAGGCTGACCGCCACCACCGCCCCGATGATCAGGTAGACGAGCTGGAAG
>CANJSG010000301.1 GCA_947476875.1 Verrucomicrobiota bacterium
AAATTCTCCGCCGCGATCAGGAAGCTCGTCGTCGTCAGGATGATCGCGATCAACGGCACGAACGCCGCGCCGAAGCTGATCAGGATGCTGAAAGCGATGCCTCCTCGCCAACCCAGCTTGCGGGAGAGGGGATTGCCCTCGTTCTCGAGCCTTGGTGTCGAGATCCACGTGCTCAGCAGGTCCAGCGCACGGCCGGCCAGCAAGGCCAGCAGGCTTCCCCACCACCAACGGCTGCCCGCGTCGACGATGATGTCCATCGGCGGAAGAGGCTCAGGCCTTCTTGCCGTAGATGTCGTCGGGCGACTGGAGACGCGGCTCCGTTTCGCGGAAAGCCTCGCCGTCCTGTTCCACCGAGCGGAAGAAGCACGACTGGAAACCCTCGTGGCAGGCCGCGCCCGTCTGTTCCACCTGGATCAGCAGCGTGTCGCCGTCGCAGTCGAACGAGACGTCCTTCACCACCTGGACGTGGCCGCTGCTCTCGCCCTTCATCCAGAACTTCTGGCGGGAACGGCTCCAGAAATGGGTGCGGCCGGTCTTGATCGTTGTTTCGAGGGAGGCGCGGTTCATCCACGCCATCATCAGCACGCGGCCGGTGGACTGTTCCTGCACGATGGCCGGGATGAGGCCGTCGGAGGTGAACTTAAGTTTGTCGTAGAAGCTCATTCGCGGGCGGGACAATGCGGCGAAACGGATTCTTTCCAAAGGAAGTTTTGTCGGACTAGTTCCGTCGTGTGGGTGTCGGCGGTGTTTGAACCTTCCCTCTTCCCGAAACCCAGACGCGCCCTCTACGCTGCGCGCCTCCTATGACGCAACCTGTCGCCACGTCCGCGGAAATCGCCGCCGCCATCCGGACCATCTCGGACTTCCCGAAGCCGGGAATCTCGTTCAAGGACATCACCCCCGTCCTCGCCGACGGACGCCTCTTCGCCGCGACGATCGACCATTTGATCGCCGGCTTCGAACCTGGCTCGGTCGACACGGTGGTCGGGATCGATGCGCGAGGATTCATTTTCGCCGCCGGTGCGGCGTTGCGGCTCGGCTGCGGTTTCGTGCCCGTGCGGAAGAAGGGCAAGCTGCCCTATGAAACCTTCGAGGAGAGCTACGACCTGGAATACGCCTCGAACACCATCGCCATCCACACCGACGCGGTGAAGCCCGGCTCACGGGTTCTTCTCATCGACGACGTCCTTGCCACCGGCGGAACAGCCGCCGCCGCCGCCGCGCTGTTGCAGAAGGCCGGCGCGAAGATCCTGGAAGTGGTTTTCGTGATCGAGCTGGGCTTCCTCAATGGCCGCGAACGGCTGCCCGGCCAGAACGTCCGGTCGATCGTGAATTACTGAAGTCGAAGCGGAGTAACCACAGATGAACTCAGAGCAACACAGAGGCCGATCTGCTGGCCATGGTTCATCGCGGCTGAATTCTGGATCGTGGCCAAATCAAGAGGCTGTTGCTTGCGCTGGTTTTTCGAATCTGGGTCCATTTGTGTCCATCGGTGGTTGCAGCTTCTCTTCCTTGGCTGAGGTGCTCGGGCTGGGCGTTCTCAAATGACCTGGCTTTCCAAAGTCGATCTCGAGCTGTTTCGTTGGATCAACGGGGCTTGGTCCAACGCTTTCTTCGATTGGCTGATGCCCTTCCTCAGCGGCAACCGCCTGTTCGCGCCCGCCGTCGTGTTGCTCGCCATCGTGGGCTTGGTGAAGGGCGGACGACGGATGCGAGTGTGCCTCGTCATGATCGCCCTCGCGGTCGGGATCGGTGACGGGCTCGTCAGCAACACGATCAAGAAGGCCGTCGACCGGCCGCGGCCCTTTGTGGACCTGGACGACGTGCAGTTGCGGGTCGGGCGCGGTGGTTCGGCGAGCATGCCGTCGTCCCATGCGGTCAACTGCTTCGCCGCCGCGATGGTGGCGTTCATCTATTACCGGCGGAGTTGGCGTTTCATGGTGCCGCTGGCCGCGGGCGTCGCCTTGTCGCGCGTCTACAACGGGGTGCATTACCCGAGCGACGTGCTCGTGGGCTCGGTGCTAGGGGCGGGAACGGCGGTCGCCACGGTGTGGGGCGTCGCGTGGTTGTGGGATCGGCTCGGCCGGCTGGGGTGGAATCCCTGGTGGTCGCGGATGCCGGACCTGCTGGTCCCGGAACGAATGTTGATCGAGCCGGGATCCGCGGTGCCGCCGATGTCCGATGCCGTGTGGACCCGGTTCGCCTACCTCATCGTCTTCGCCCTACTTGCGGCGCGGATCTGGTATCTGAACGCCGGCAAGATCGAGCTGAGCGAGGACGAGGCCTACCAGTGGCTTTGGTCCAAACACCCAGCGCTTTCCTACTTCAGCAAACCTTTGCTCATCGCGGTGGCGCAGATGATCGGGACCGGCCTGTGGGGCGACACCGTGTTCGGCGTGCGGTTCCTTTCCCCGGTCATCGCGGCGCTTATCTCCATCGTGGTCTTCCGCTTCATCGCCAGACAGGTCGGGGCGCGGGCGGGCTTGTCGGCCGTGTTGATCGTCTCGTCGACGCCATTGATGGCGGTGGGCGCGACGCTGATGACGATCGATCCCTTGTCCGTGTTGTTCTGGTGCCTCGCGATGTTCACCGGGTGGAAGGCTGTCCAATCGAACGGGACGACGTCGCAATGGCTCCAGGTGGGCCTGTGGAGCGGACTGGGACTGCTGAGCAAATACACGAATCTCCTCCAACTCGTCGCATGGGTTTTGATCTTCGCGAGCTGGAAGCCGGCGCGCATCCATCTGCGTCGACGTGGTCCGTGGCTCGCCTTGGGGATCGTCGTCTTGTCGTCGTTGCCGATTGTCGTTTGGAACGCCCAGCACGGCTGGATTACGGCGACCCATGTCGCGAGCGACGGGCGTCTGGGTGAACCGCTGAATCTCACGCTGCGTTATTTCGGCGAGTTCGTCGGCGCGGAGTTCGGCCTGTTGAACCCGGTATTTTTCGTGGGGATGATCTTTGCCGCCGCGGCGGGTTCCCGGTTGTTCAAGGAACAGCCGCTGTGGCGTTACCTGTTCCTGATGGGCGCGCCCGTCTTCGGCCTCTACCTCGCGCTGTCGTTCCACAGCCGGATTCTCCTGAACTGGATCGCGCCCGGCGTGGTCCCGTGGTTCTGCCTGATGATCCTGTTCTGGAACCACCGTTGGCCGCGCGTGCGGCGATGGGCGCGGCCGGTGTTCCTTGGAGGAGCGGCGTTCGGACTCGTGCTCGTCGTATTGGTCCACGACACGAACCTGATCGGCAAGATCGTCGGGCAACCGCTCCCGCCGAGGCTGGATCCGCTGCGGCGCGTGCGGGCGTGGTCGGATATGGCGGAAGCCGTCGGCGTGGAATGGCGGCGGCTGAGGACGAACGATCCGCAGGCCTTCATCATCGGCAACCACTACGGCATCACGAGCCAGGTCGCGTTCCACCTGCCGGAGGCGAAGGCGGACCCGAAGGACCACCCGGTGGCCTTCTACATGGCGACGGGAAGCCCGGACAACCAGTTCGCCTTCTGGAAGGACTACCTCGGCCGAAAGGGCGCGAGCGCGATCTACTTCCACCAGCTTCCCGACCA
>CANJSG010000302.1 GCA_947476875.1 Verrucomicrobiota bacterium
CAGATTCGTGAACTACAACGTCCGCGTCCTCGGCCGCAACGGGGTCACCGAGGTCACGTTGATCGACAGCCTCGAGTCCGTGGACAAGTCCATGCCCGCCTTCCGCGAAGTGCTGAAGAACTTCTCCTACAAGTCCGGCGAGTCCTACTCCGAGTTCAAATCGGGCGACAAGATCGCGGAATACGGCCTCGGCGCGCTGGTCCTCGGCGGCGCGGCGGCGGTCGGCTACAAGCTCGGGTTCTTCGCCACGCTCGGCGTGTTCTTCAAAAAGTTCTTCAAGCTCATCATCGCCGGGGTTGTCGCCATCGCCGCCGGCATCAAGAAGCTTTTCTCGTTCGGCACCGGCTCCAAGCGGTCTGACGGCTGACCATGAGCGGCCGCGAATCGCTCCTGCTCGCGCTCGTCGTCCTGCATCTGCTCGAAGGCGTCCTGTGGCTCTCCCATGGGACGCTTCTTTTCCGGAAAACCCTTCGCCGAAGTTTCGACTGGCTCCAACCCGGCGGCACCGTGGGCAATCGCCGTGGAGGCTTCGGCTTCGTCAGTCCGCTGCCCCCGTTCACCGGCGTCTTTGCCGCGAAGCTCCTTCCGCTGGCGTTGTCAGACGAAGGCGTCGCCGCTTTCCAGACGGAAGTGCTTCCGGGCACGACGACGCTCCAGCGTTCCGGCAAGTCCATCGGCTGGTCCGCGTTGAAGGACGTCCACGCCGACGAACGGAAGCTCCGGCTCAATGGCGACGTCTTCTGCGAAGGCGACTCGGTCCACCAGGCCCACGAACTGGCCAAACTGCTGCGCCAACTTGCCGCCGCAAAAGAGGCTCAACGACCCGAGCTAATCCGCACCCTCATCGCGGACAGCCTCGATCTCAAACGGCTTGAGAAAACTCGGGCGGACTTCGACAAAGCGACGGCGTTCCTGCGCACCGCGTCGCTCGTCCTGACGGCCTTCCTGCTCGTCCTGGGTCCCGTGACCATCTGGCAATTCGGATGGTTGCCTGCGCTCTGGTTCATCCTGCCCGCTCTTTTTCTCCAAACCGGATTGATCACCGCCAAGCTCCGCAAGCTGCACCGTCAGCTCTATCCCACGGCCGACGATGACCGCTTCCGCCTGACTCTGCTGTGCTTCATGGCACCACTCGTCGCCATGAGGGCCCCGGCGATCTTGTCGCGGTCATTGCTGGAGGGTTTCCATCCGCTCGCGGTTGCCGCGCATCTGTTGGACAAGGAATCGTTCAACCCGCTGGCGCGGAGTTGGTGGCACGACCTGAGCCACCCAATTCTTCCGGCCGTTCCGGCGGATGTTGCGGCGGCGCAGATCGTCGCTTCTTTCCGCGATCTCCAACGCGACGCGGTGAAACGATTCCTCACCGGGCAGGGCCTCGATGGCGATGACCTGTTGAAACCAGGCCCGCGCACCGATCCGTCGCACGCCAGGGTTTGCCCACGGTGTGAAACTCAGTTCACCTCCGCGGCGACCCAATGCCGCGAGTGCGGTGGAATTGTTCTTGTAGCGCTTCCGTGATTCCTTCCGGCGACCAACCGAACGACTGGCATTTTGCCGGCAGTGCGTAATCGTCACCCGCATGAGTTGGACCCATCTGCACCTCGCGTTGAACCACATTCCCGTCGTGGGCGCGCCGTTCCTTCTGCTCCTCCTCGTCTGGGGCTGCGCCCACAAGAGCCGCGATGTCACCCGGACCGCGCTCTGGTGGTTCACCGGTTTCGCCGTGCTGGCCATCGCGCTGAAGTTCACCGGCGACTTCGCCTGGGGTGAAGCGGCCGATCGGCTTCGGCCGGTCAGCGAGTTCGTGACCGCCCACGAACAATCGGCCGACCAGGCGACGACGGCCGTGTTTCTCCTGGGAATCGCCTCGGCGGTCGCGCTGGTCCTCTGCCGCAAAGGGCGCCCGATGCCGTCGTGGATTCTCGGAACCGTTCTTGCCCTCGGATTGGCCACTACGCTGCTCATGGGCCGCGCCGCCAATCTCGGCGGCCGCATCAATCATCCCGAAGTCCGGCCGGCCGGTTCCGCGGCCACAGTGCCGAACCGGTAGACGGCACATTCTTCAAAACGCCCCCAGCAGCTTCGCCGCGGCGATCCCGGCGAATACCAGCACCAGCGTGTCGAAGACTTTCTGCGGGATGCGCGCGACGATTGTCCGGCCAAGGAAGAGCCCGGAGACGATGACCGGCACCAGCAGGGCGTTGAAGGCGAGCGTGGGGAAAGAGATGAGTCCAAGCTGTGCGCTGAAGGGGACCTTGATGCAGTTGATGAGGAGAAAAAACCACGCGCTCGTGCCGACGAAGGCGTCCTTCGGCAAGGCCACCGCAATGAGATACAGCGCCATGACGGGCCCGGCGGCGTTGGCCAGCATCGTCACGATCCCGGCGACGAGACCCATCGTCCACGCGAACCCTCGGCTATGGGGCAGCCCGGCAACGAGGTTCGGCCGGAAATAGCGCGCGAGCTGGACGAGCGCGAGCACCAGCACGATGCCGCCGATGACGGGATTGAACTTCGCCGCCGGAACCTGCGCGTGCTGGGCCCAACGCATGATGCCCCAGCCGATGGCCACGCCCAACACGGCCGGCGGCAGGGTGCGGAGGACATGGGGCCACTGCGCGTTCCGGCGGAAGAGGATGACGGCTCCGATGTCGCCCGCGACGAGCATGGGCAGCACGACGCCGGTGGAGGCGAGGCCGGGAAACAGGTTGGCGAAGATGACGACGTGCAGCAGCGAGATGCCCGGCAGCCCGCTTTTCGACACGCCGATGCCGACGGCGGCAACGACGGCGAGCGTCCATTGAAAGGCGGTGAAGTCTGGCAACATGTCGGCGGGACGCTTTCACGTATGGGCACGGTGATCCATCAGGAAGGTGCGACTTGGACTTTTGGCATCAGGAAAGCGCCGCACTCAATCATCTTCGATCAAGGTAAGAGACGAGCTCAATATTTGCGGCTTGAGGCTGGTCAATCTCTGCGATCCATTTTAGTAAAGTTGATGCCGACGTGCACCGTTATCCGGGTAAGTTACGTCGCAGCCGTAATCACCGATAAGCCAATCAAATCATGGAAGTATCCGAATTAGTTCAGCGCGTTAGAACGACGGGGCTTTACCCGATTCGCATTGAGGAGCGAGCAGACATCAGTGATCGATCGGAGCTACTATTCGTCGGATCTTTAGAAGCTTTTTTCGATGCTGCCAAGGCGTTCGGAGCCACAGTCATATTGATCTGCACATCGAAGCTTGAGGAGGAAGATTTCCACTACGAGTCGGATTGCCATGACGATAATGATTTTCCTGAAGACGAGGAGAATTCAAACGACGCTCCTCAAAGCAGCGAAAGCTTTGACCTAATAGTCGCGCAACCGTCCATGGTTGAATTCAAGAAACATATTGGAGAGGACCATTCGTTCCTTTTAACTGCAAAAAGCCAATTGGGGGAGCTCAGTTTTTGCGTGACTGAGGCTTGGTGGAATTCGTTTGAGCAGGAGCGCGACAAGGCGATCGAAAAAATCGATGAGGATCGCGAAGCTATTCGCGAAAAGA
>CANJSG010000303.1 GCA_947476875.1 Verrucomicrobiota bacterium
AAGATCGGCCGCGTCGGCCACGTCACGGCGCGCGGCGTCCACCTCCGCGAGGATGCGTGAGGCCCGGAGGACCAGCGCTTCCCCTGCAGTGGTGAGAACGGCGCGACGCTTCAAACGGCTGAAGAGTTTTTCGCCGAGTTCATCCTCCAGTTTCTGGATCTGCTGGCTCAGGGACGGCTGGGACACGTGGCAATGCTCGGCCCCGCGGCTGAAATTGCCGGTCTTGGCCACCGCCAGCAGGTATCGGAGTTGATGCATCTCCATAAGGTTGGGGGAGGGTTGCCTGATGAAGCGCGGAATTCAACAGGGGCCGCTTTCCCCCGCCCCCAACGTTCAGATGAGCCGCTTCCGGGCGTGTTCGGTGATCGCCACGACGGCAGCGTGGGTGATGCGTCTTTCGGCCGTGATCGCGTAGAACTCTTCCTTGGCTTTGGCGGCGTGGCCGATCGCGACGAATCCGAAGCTTTCCGCCGCGTCGGCCATCACCACGGAGGGCAGGGGAATGAAGCCCTTTCCGTCGGCGGCCATCACTTTCATCAGGGACGCGTCTTCGAACTCCGCGACCACCCTCGGTTGGATGCCTGCCCGTTGGAACCAGTTCTCCACCGTTCGCCGCAAGGCCGTGTTCTCGGCCGGCAGGAGAGCAGGGGCGCCATTGAGCGACTTGGGGAAACCCTGTTTCAACAATGCGGCCAGCTTCGGTTCGGCGCAGAACGTGATTCCGGATTCGCCGAGGCGATGGTTGAAGGTGCGAAGGCCGTGGCTGGTCGAAGCCGGTTCGTCGGCCAGCACGATGTCGAGGCGATGGGACGCGAGTTGCGCGAGCAGGTCGCCGATCTTCCCTTCCCGGCAGATGACGTGGACGGTCTGCGGCAGGTCGAATGCGGGTTTGAGAATGACGTTGGTGAGGAGCTTGGGGAACGAGTCGGCGACGCCGACGTGTAGACGGAGCGTCTCCGCGCCGGGGCGTTGTTTCACCGCGTTCACCAGTTCGCTGCCGAGTCCGTAAATCTCGTCGGCGTAGCGAAGCGCGATCTGCCCGGCATCGGTCAGGGTATTGGTCCGCCCTGTGCGGCGGAAGAGCCGCTCGCCGAGCATTTCCTCCAGTTCCCGGACCTGGCCCGAAATGGACGGCTGGGACACGTGGAGCCGTGCTGCGGCTTTCTTGAGACTGCCTTCGCGGGCGACGATCCAGAAGTAACGGAGGTGGTGGTAGTTCAGCCAATCCATGGCGGGAAACTATTCGGATTAAACTAACTGTAAACCAAGGAAGACGTATTAGTGGAAGCCGCCTCCGTGACCGAGGATCTTCCAACGACACGATGTGGCCGGGATCGAAAACCTGGCCGTCGGTCCGAAAACGAATCGAGCGATACCATGAAAATGACCCTCCAGCACGTGCACGTTCCTTCAACCGATGCGATGGACACCCTGATCGAAAAGGGTGTTTTCGCCCTGCAGCCGCTCATCCAGATCGACGAGGCGATCGTGCGAGTTGAATGGAACGAGGGCCAAAGCCCGGCATTCAAGGCCCACGTCCACCTGGTCACCCCGGGACCCGATCTGGAAGCCGAGGGGACGGATCATTCCCTGCGGGCCGCCGTGGCCAAGATGTTCAAGGCACTTCGGGCCAAGGTGGATGCCCGGTGCCTGAAACGGGCGACTCGCCTCAAGGAGTCCTTCAAACGGCCGGCCGGACGCGAAGGCCGACGCACTGTTCGTTGATCGATCCCATAACTCGAAACTCCACGACCCTGTTTTCAGAAACTTTCCCACTTAAATGACAGAAACCCAATGGCTCTGGATTGGTTTCAACGGCTTCATCCTCGCGATGCTGGCGTTGGACCTTGGTGTCTTCCACCGCAAGTCGCACGTCGTCGGCTTCAAGGAGGCCATGACCTGGTCCGTCGTCTGGATCAGCCTTGCGATCATCTTCAACTTCGGCGTCTGGCATTTTGCCGGCCCGACGAAAGCGCTCGAGTTCTTCACCGGCTACGTGATCGAGAAATCGCTCAGCGTGGACAACGTCTTCGTCTTCGCCCTGCTGTTCACCTACTTCTCCGTGCCGGCGATGTATCAGCACAAGGTCCTGTTCTGGGGAATCCTCGGCGCGCTGGTCATGCGTGCGATCATGATCCTCCTCGGCGCCGCCCTGATTGCCAAATTCGCGTGGATCATCTATGTCTTCGGCGGATTCCTGATCCTGACCGGCATCAAGATGATCGTGAAGAAGGAGGAGGCGATTCATCCCGAACGGAATCCCTTGGTCCGGCTGTTCAAGAAGTTCATGCCGGTCACGAAGGACTACCGGGGAGACAAGTTCTTTGTGCGAGAGAACGGCGTCCTGATGGCTACGCCGTTGTTCGTGGTGCTGATCCTGGTGGAGTTCACCGACCTCATCTTCGCGGTGGATTCGATCCCCGCGATCTTCGCGGTCACGACCGACACGTTCATCGTCTACACGTCGAACGTCTTCGCGATCCTTGGCCTGCGCTCGCTCTACTTCGCATTGGCCGGGGTGATGGACAAGTTCCACCATCTCAAGACGGGGCTCGGAGTTGTCCTCTCGTTTGTCGGCGTCAAAATGCTGCTGGCCCATTCGCCCTACAAGATCGACACGCTCGTCTCGCTGGCGGTGATCGTCCTGATCCTCGCGGTGTCGGTGGCGACATCGCTCATCTGGCCAAAAGCTGCGAAGGTAACTCCGTTGGCCAAGGAACTCTAAGGACGTCGAATGCACGAAGGCCGGAGGATTGGATCCTCCGGCCTTTTTCATTTCTGGGATGGCTCGGCAGTCTGAGACGGGATTCAGCGGGCTTCGGTCGTCTTGATGGGCAATTCGTAGCAGACGGCTTCGCGGTCGTTGCGCACGAGGAGATAGCGTCCGGCGACCACGGGATTATTCCATGTCTTGCTGCTGAGGGCCGCGATGCGACCGAGTTCCTCGAATCCCGAGGGACTCGCGCCGACGAGTGCGACGAATCCGCGTTCCGCTTGGATTACGGCGAGATTGTCGACATGCAGGGACTGCCCGGAACCATAGCGCCCGTCCTTCCAGACGCGTTTGCCGGTTTCGACCTCGATGCAGGCCATGAGGCCGTCGTCCAATCCGTAGAGGTGGCCGTCCAGCAGGGTGGCGCTGTTGAACTGCGTCTTCATCGTCTTGGTTTTCCAGAGCTCGCTCGCGCCCAGTTTGCCGCCTGGAGCATTGGTCAGTTCCAGCATCACGCAGCCCACGCCGTAACCTGCGGAGAGGAACACGCGATTGGTGCCGACGACCACCGGCTGCGAGGCCTTCGGCCACTTGTCGTTCGACCACGGATAGTCGAGGAGGATGGTTCCGGTCGTCGGTTCATGAACGGTGAGCGACGAGGCATTGACCGAAAGGATCATGGTCTTGCCGCCGATCTTGGCGGCAATGGGGGAGGAGTAGGCCGTCTTGTCCGAGCCGACCCTCCACAAGACGTCGCCGGTGAGCCGGTGATACGCGAGAACCGTATTCGTGTTGTTGCCGCCGCCCGTGACGATGACCCGGTC
>CANJSG010000304.1 GCA_947476875.1 Verrucomicrobiota bacterium
AGACGAACTTGGACGACGGCGACACGGATCCGAAGCTCGGTAGGCTGGGGAAGACTCGGTAGCCGAGGGCGGTGTTCCAGCTTGCCCAGCCGTTGGTCTGCGGTGCGCTGCCGAGCATGAGGTTCATTGAAACGCTCCGGACCCGAGGCAAGGAACGGCCGTTGATGGCTGATATTTGAGAAGGGTCGTTCGGGTTCCGGAAGACAAGCGGATCGGACTCGTAGGAACCAAGGAGTCCTCCGTAGTGCGAGGGCTCTCTGCCAGCGCTCCGATTGGTCGAGCCAGGCAAAAAGCCTCCGCGCTGCCCAAAAGGATTGGTCAGATAGGACGTGTTTGTGTTGTCCGAATTCTGGTTGTCGAAGTTCAGCCACCCGCCCGCCCAGGCCGGCTTAGTGCTGACCTTTCCGGAGTCCCCTCCATCGCCGCTGGGCACCAGTTTTTCGCCGTTGTCGTTCGCGTAAAGATGCCATGCCGCCGTGAGGCGCTTGAGGTTGGAGCCGCCAACCATTGTGGCTGAGTAATCCTTTTGTCGGCGCAAGGCCGGCAGGAGAAGCCCACTGCCCAAGAAGGCGAGGGCTAGAAGGACTACCAAGTCGATTCGCGCGAAGCCTCCATCGTGGTGCCGTGCATTGGTCCGCTTGAATCCAGACTCCATGCTCTCTGTATGCCTTGGAGCGGATGCGGGAGGCAAGTTTCCCTACGGCCGAGGAGGTGGGCTTTTGGCAGCACAGTTGCGGGCGCGCTTGCTCGGCCTTTCAAGATCGAATCTAGTGAAAATATGCAAAGGAGATTTCTGGGAGCAGTTTGCTGCCTGCTCGTCGTCGCGGTGGCCGTTTCTGTCGAAGCGGCCCAACAACCGCTTGGCAATCGGAAGAGCACCAACTCCTTTTCCGGGAATGGTCTTTCGGGGATCCCAACGGTTCTGCCGGACGGTTCAGGCATCCTTTTTCTCAGCACGGCATCCAATCTGACCACGAACGAACACCGCGCGAGGCATCGGCACTTGTATCTGAGTGGTTCCAGCTCGCCGACGGTCTCGTTGCTGACTGTCGCGTCAAATGGAGCGGTCGCGATGAACGGCGAATGCGAACGGTTCTTCGTGTCTCCGGATGGTAGCGTGGTCTGCGTCGCAACGTTCGCCACCGATCTGGCTCCCGGAAGCAACAGAAGGGCTCAGGATCTGTTCATGCGGACGCTCGATGCAGGCGGTCCGGCGGAGTGGTCTCTGGTTTCGTATCCTCCGTTGGCTGCCGAATCCAGGCGACGGGAGTCATTTTTTTCGTCCGACGGCAGATTCCTGTTTCGGCGGCCGACGGCCGGCGACGCCCGGAGTGTCTCGGACCTACCGGATTCGGTGTATCTGCTTGATCCACGCACTGGTATTACGAGCGCTATTTCCAATGGCATCACCTTGGGCGCCAACGGCAGCAACAGCCTTGTTTACCTAGGCATCAACCGGGTGCTGACGGGAGCGCGAACAAACCTGTCTTCCGGATGGCTGCCGATTCCACTGCTTCCGCCGAACGCTGGGCTGGTGACCGACGCCATGGCTACGCCCGACGGTCGATATTCGGCCGCTCTATTGGCTCCCACCAATGCGGGATTCACCCTCTACCCGCTCTACTGGGCGACATACGATTCATTGGGTTCACCTTCCGGTTCGGCCTCCAACCTTTACCTAGGCTCTATCCAAGTTTCGGGTGGAGACTTGGCGAATCAGACGAAGCTCCTCATATCGCAGGACGGCAACCGCATCTTCTACATTGGCGGCTACCGCGACATCCGTTGGGAGACGAATACGCCGTTGCTCGGTCTGTTGCCGGCCTGCATCAACAGCAACGGCACGATCATGGTCGCCCGCGATCTGACCAACGCGGGATTCCAGCACGTCGTCTTCAATCTCGAAACCGGCCTTTCGCAGGTCATCCACAACGGCGCCACACCGCCCGTGCCGTTGGATTTTGCCATGGATTTCTCCATGTCGGCCGATGGCAACGTCATCGCCTTCGCGACGACGGAAGACCTTACGGCCCTCGGAGACCGGAACGGGGAGATGGACGTCTTCCGCGTCTCGCCCACCAACATGACGCCGGTGCTGGTGTCGCGGGCCTTGCCGGGCAGCGAGGTCGTTCCTGACAACCGGTTCTACCGCTTCAGTCCCCGGCTCATGAGCACGAACGGCCGCTACGTCGGCTTCGTCACGTCGACGCCCATCGCCGCCACCGACACCAACGGCCAGCCCGATCTCTACATCCTCGACCGCTGGACCGGCTCGAACATCTGGGCCTCGGCGGCGGATGGGATGACCGCTGGGTCGGGTTTTGTGGCGGACGCGATCCTGAGCCCGAACGGCAAGACCGCCGTCTTCACGGCGAATTCCACGAACCTGCCCGGGGTTGCCAAGCTGGTGAACGAAGTGGCACCGCTCAATGTCTTCGCCTTCGACATGGAGACGCGTCTTCTCCGCTGCCTCTCGCTTTCCACCAACGGAACCAACCGGGCCGGCTCGAACTGCAAGAACCCGGTGGTCGACGGGGCGGGTCAGACAGTCGTTTTTGAGACGGCCGACAGTTCCCTGTTCCCGCCCGGAGTCAGCGGACAGCGACTGGTTGCCGCGTTCCTCATCAACCAGACGCGCCTCGTCCTCGCCATGAACCAGGGCATCTCAGCGACGTTTGTCCTGCCGTCGATCTCGGACGATGGGCGGATCGTCGCGGCGTCGGTCGGCGGTGGCTTGGGCAACGTTCTCGTCGTCGATCTTTCAGCTGGAACAAACGTCGTGCTCAGCGGCCTTGGGGCTGGTTATTCTGTCAGTTCCCCGGTCGTCATTCCGGACGGCTCCCGTGTCGTCGCGAAGACGGCGGCTGGCAATGTGGCTGTTCGGGATCTCCTGGCCGCGAGCGTGACCAACACGGCCGCTGGCTGGAGATCGCCGGGAGTTTCGCCCGTGTCCGAGATCTCGCTCTCCCGCAATGGCCGTTTGATGCTGGTCAACCTGACGACGAACAACTTCCCGCAGGTGCTCGACCTCGCCACCGGCGCCGTCGACGAGATGAAGCTTGGGACCGCCCGGCCGTCGTTGCCCATCTATGCCTCGGCCCGCCTCAGCCCGTCTGGCCGCCGAATCCTTTTCACGTCGGCGCAGCAGGAACTGGAACCCGGCGAACGCGAGTGGCTTTCGCGCGTCTGGGTCTACGACCGCGTGACGAAGAGTTTGGAGCTGCTGAGTCCCGAGACCGGCTCGGGACTGCGTTTCTCCGGTGCGGGCGCGGCCTTCTGGTTGGGTGATGAATCGGGCGTCATCTTCTCCGGCGGTTCGGGTTTTCAGATCCTGAGCGCAGCAGGCGACCAGATACTTCCCATCGTCCGGCGGGTCGCCCTCGTCCTGAGCGACACCGACAACGACGGGCTCGACGACGACTGGGAACGGTTGAACTTCGGCTCGTTGGCGAAGAACGGAACCGACGACGAAGACGGTGATGGCTTGAGCAACTTCGCCGAGTTCATCCTCGGCTCGAATCCG
>CANJSG010000305.1 GCA_947476875.1 Verrucomicrobiota bacterium
ATTACACCAAGGCCGAGCTTACTGATCCGCTGGATGAGAACCCGATCCTGCTTCCGAGGCCCAACACCGGCGAGTCCATCACGGTGACCAATGCGAATGATCTTCGGTTGACGATCGGCAAGCTGAACAAACGCTACGCTCCTTGGGGCAGCCGCCGCTTCCCAGGAACAGTTAGTCCTCTCAACGATTCGGATAACTCGGATGCCGGATTCGCTTCCAATCTTCTCTACAAAGATCCCCTGATCCGGCAGGCCGACGATTGGGAGTTCCCGACCAATAAATTCGCCGGAGTTGGTCACATAGGGCGTGTTCATCGGGGAACGCCATGGCAGACCGTCTTTTTGAAAGCGCCTCCGACTGGGGGCGCGGATCAGTGGGCCAAGTGGGTCAAAGACGACCGGTTCGGCTATTTCGATTCACATCCCACCAACGACTGGAAGCTGGTCGACACATTTACGACCGCGTTCTCAGATTCATCGAGCGCCGGACTCCTGTCCGTGAACCAACCCGAGATCGCCTCGTGGTCTGCGCTGCTCTCGGGCGTAGTCGTGTTGACGAACAACCTCCCGGCGGTGACCGACTTCACCCCTTCTGCCAGGTTCGGGGCTTACACCATCGAACCTTCGAGCGCAGGCCTTCGTTCGATTGTCACCAACCTGAACTCCTTCAGGATCAAAAACCCGCCCAGCGGCATGTTCACCGGCGTTGGGGAAATTCTCCGGGTGCCCCAACTGACCATCGCATCGCCTTTTCTCAACATAACGCCGGACCAACAGAACAATGGGATTTCGGATGCCGCCTACGAGGCCATTCCACGGCAAACCCTCTCGCTCCTGACCTTGGGCAAGCCGCGTTACATGATCTACGCCTATGGGCAGGCGCTCAAACCTGCCGAGCGTTCCGTCGTGTTCAATCCGGGATACGAGAACATGGTGACCAACTACCAGGTAACGGGGGAATACGTGACCCGGAGCCTGATCCGGCTAGAGGGTTCCCTGACCAACCCGGTGGTGGTGGTTGAAAAATTCGACGTGCTGCCGACCGAGTAGTCCTGTCCTGAAGATACCGATTTCTATGCGACTTAGTCCAAAAGGTTGGGCGATCCTGAGTGTGATGCTGTTCCTGTCCGGAACGGCGCTCATGTGGAAGGGTGACCGCGTGACCAAAGCCAGGCGTGATGCCAAAGCAGCCGCTGCTGCCTCTAATGGCACCAACGCCGCACCTGTTCCTGCCGCCGGCCTGGCTGTTCCCCAAGCGAAGCCCGATCCCACCAACCGCTTCCCATTTCGGCTGACGAATTCAACCGAAACAGCCGACGCCCTCTTCAGAAAGCCGTCGGCCATCCTCCTGGAGAATGCGTTCATCGACACCGCTTCTGCGTCCGGAGCAAACGTTCCGGCCGTTCTGCGAAGCAATCCGCAGCAGAACCGGAGCTTCATCGTTCAGGCGAGGGGAGCTACCGACAATGCGTTCCGTGAGGCGATCGCGGCGATTGGAGGGCAGGTGGTGTCCTACATCCCGAACAACGCGTATCTCGTCCGGGCTGATTCCGGTGCGGAGTCCCGCCTTTCCGCCCATCCTCGCGTCCAGTCCGTCATCCCGTTCGAGCCCTACTACAAGATCCAGCCCAAGCTGATGGCTGCTGCATTGGGACAGGGAGCATTCGAAGCCAATCCCTTACTGGCGATCACGCTGTTTCCCGACTCCGCTGCCGCTGGCCGGACAGCCATTGACGCCCTGGGACTGAAGGTGATCCAGGAAGGGACGTCACCTTTCGGTCTTCGTTTGGTGGTGACGTCGCCTTTGGTAGATGTGGCGGCAATCGCACGGATCGACGCAGTCCAGTCGATCGAAAATGCTCCTTCGCGAAAGCTCGCGAACGACCTCACCCGTTTCCGGCTTCGCATTACGACTAATGTCGTCGCCGCAAACAACTGGCTCGACCTGACCGGAACGAACGTCCTGGTCGTGGTCTCCGACTCCGGCATCGATGCGACGCATCCCGATCTCAAAGGACGCGTCACCGCAGACAACGCCCTCGGGCTTGTGGATGTTGCAGGCCATGGCACTCATGTCGCCGGCATCATCGCAAGTTCCGGCCTGAACTCGCCACCCGCCACAAATGCTCCCGGGTCCACGGACGGCGCCAATTTTCGCGGGATGGCTCCCGGAGCGAGGCTTCACGTCTTGACGGTTGATCGACTCACTGGCCCCCAAGTTTCTGATAGCTATCTGCAACGCGCGGTGGCGTTGACCAATGCCCTGATTTCCAACAACAGCTGGGGCTATATCCAGACCTACGAATACGACGACTCCGCCGCCAGCTTTGACGCGGCTGTGCGCGATGCTCTTCCGGAGGTTTCCGGATCGCAACCCGTGCTGTTTGTGTTTGCAGCGGGGAACGATGGTTCCGGCAACGATAACGGAACCTTCGCGACCTCCGACTCGATCTCGTCCCCGGCCACGGCCAAAAACATCATCACCGTGGGCGCGCTGGAACAGCTTCGCAACATAACGAACGAATTCATCGAGGGCACCACCACCAACCAGATATTTCTCGGCCGGACGGACAGCGACAACCAGGTCGCAGGATACTCCAGCCGTGGCAATGTCGGCGAAGGCACTGAAGGCGTGGCAGGCCGTTTCAAGCCGGATGTCGTCGCTCCTGGAACCTTTGTCCTTTCGACTCGTCCCACCAACTTTCAGAACGCCGCCGCCGGTGGGTTGATCGGCGGAGGCACGCCCGGCTACATCGTTTCCGTCCACGAAAATGTCCGCATCCAGCCCGGGACGACGAACTATTTCTCCTTGGCCGTTCCCGCCGTTCCGCCGACGGTCGCGATCGTTCTTCAGGTCCAGCCCAATGAAGACTCCCCGTTGACGATTCCGCCTCTGGTCTTCGTTGCCGACGCCACCTCGCCTCCGTCGACCTATCGCGGGACGAACTTGGTTGTGATCGCTCCGAACCCGTTTCCACCCGGGCAGGTCGACTACGGCATCGCCAACACCAACCTTGTGCCGATCTCGGTGGATGTCCGTGCCATTGTGGTGACGGCGGATGCCAGTGGCGGAGTTTCCGGCCTGCTGGACCAGATCGATGCTCCGGTGAAGCCCTACTATGGATACTCCACCGGCACCAGCATGGCAGCTCCGGCCGTGTCGGGCATGCTGGCCCTGATGCAGGAGTTCTTTGAGCAAAAGCTCCCCGGCAATCTCCGTCGAACCAACAGTCCGGCCTTGATGAAGGCCCTTCTCGTGAACGGTTCCCGCAGTGCCAACACATTCTACGACTACCGGACTTCTTCACGGCTGAACCATCAGGGATGGGGCATTCCACGCCTCACGAATTCCGTCCGCGAAGCCATGCTGACCGGCGGCGAGGAGACCTGGCCAGTCCAGATGTTCGACCAAAGCCCCACCAATGCCCTGGCCACCGGAGAGACGTTCAACCGGCTTGTGTCGGTGAGTG
>CANJSG010000306.1 GCA_947476875.1 Verrucomicrobiota bacterium
GAAGCGTGGAAATGCAACCGCTCAAAGCACCTCGCACACGCAGCTTCTTCGTAAGAGAACGAGTGTCGATTCCTTGGATCCCAGGGATGCCGTGCTTCTTCAGATACTCGTCGAGCGAACAATCCGCCCTCCAGTTGCTCACGATTGGAGAAAGCTCGCGGATGACAAATCCGGCCACGTGCGGGGCCCACGATTCCACGTCCTGCTCGTTGATGCCATAATTGCCGATCAACGGGTAGGTCATCGTCACGATCTGCCCCTTGTAGGACGGATCGGTGAGGATTTCTTGGTAGCCAGTCATGGAGGTGTTGAAACACACCTCGCCGGCCGTGGCGCTGTCGGCGCCAAAGGCCCTCCCATGGAATACCGTTCCGTCTTCAAGGGCCAATATCGCTCGATTCATCGTAGAAATTGCGCCGGGATGCTAGGTGCGACCTCCGTGAGGTCAAGCGACAATCCCTTGAAGCATGTCCGCCCGGGCCAACCCCACGCGATCAGGCCCGGAACGCCACGTTTCCGGCCACGACAGTCGCGCCGACCTTCCCCTTCATTGGCCACCCGTGGAACGGGCTGTTCTTGGACTTGCTGACGGACGCCATCCGGTCATAGGTCCATTCCGCGTTCGGATCGAACACCGTGACGTCGCCGTCGCAGCCGACCGTCAACTGGCCCTTGGTCCGCAGCCCCAGAAGCCTCGCCGGATTGACGGTGAACTTCTCGATCATCGCCGAAAGCGAGAGCCGTTTGGTGTGGACCAACTGCATCAGGGAAAGAGCGAGTTCGTTCTCCAGTCCGGTAATGCCGAAGGGTGCGTAGTCGAACTCGACCTCTTTCTGAAAATCGCAATGCGGCGCATGATCGCTGGCCAATACTTCGAGAGTTCCGTCCGCGAGACCTTCCAAGATCGCTTCCCGGTCCGCGGCCGACCGCAACGGAGGGTTCATCTTGAAATTCGTGTCGTAGGAGGGCCATTTCGGAACGGCAAGTCCGCCTAGATCCACGAGGCCTTTGCCGTCTCCGTCCCAGAAAGCCTCGCTGCCGGCCAGCGCCATGTCCGTCAGCGTGAAATGGTGCGGGCAAGCCTCTCCGGAAATAGGCACCCCACGCTTCTTGGCCTCACGGATCAAGCGGATGCTTCCCGCCGCGCTCATGTGCTGGCAATGGACCCGGCATCCGGTCAGTTCCGCTAGAAGGATGTTTCGCGCAACAATCATCTCTTCGCCCGCCGAAGGCCATCCACGCAGGCCAAGCGACGCGCTCCAGTAACCCTCATGCATCACCCCGTCCGTCACGATCGAGTAATCTTGGCAGTGGTCCATCACCGTCAGGTCGAACATCCGGGCATACTCCAGAGCCCGGCGCATCAGATCATTGTTCTGGATGCAATGCCCGTCATCAGTGACAGCCACGACGCCCGCGTTCTTCAGCGAGCCGATCGGGGCCAGTTCCTCTCCGGCGATTCCCTTGGTCAAAGCGCCCGCAACAAAGACGTTCACCACCCCCTCGCGCTGTGCCTTCTCCTGGATCAAGGCCACCGCGCTGGTGTTGTCGATCGAAGGCGAGGTGTTGGGCATGCAGACGATGGAGGTGAACCCACCGCGCGCCGCCGCCTGGGTCCCGGTGGCGATGGTCTCCTTGGCCGACTGCCCGGGTTCCCGCAGGTGAACATGCAAGTCGATCAACCCCGGACTAACCACCTTGCCGGAGGCGTCCAGCGTTGGCACACCGGCAGGCACCTGGGCTGATACCCCGGGTCCGACGGCGGCAATCTTGCCGTCGCGAATCCACACGTCACCGGTCAGATCGACACGGTTGGCGGGATCCACGATGCGGCCTCCGGTGATGAGCAAAGAAGCGGGCGAAAGCATCGGAGGCGGACGCTACAAGGAGCAGGTTTGACAACGCAAGCGCAGCACCGTATTCCACTGGCCGTCCGGAAGCGGGTGTAGCTCAATGGTAGAGCGCTAGTCTTCCAAACTAGTTACGAGGGTTCGATTCCCTTCACCCGCTCCATTCATTATCAAGCACTTACGAAGATGTGCAAGTAAAGTGCAAGTGAATCACCGAGGTTAAGCCTCGTTTTCTTCCCCCTCGAAACACTCAGCTTTTCGGCATTTCCCGCAGAGTTCGATTCCAACGGAGCCGCAAATCCGAATCCCTTTCGACCCGGATTCCGCTCGTAAAGTTGATCCCCCGCGAAGGATTGAATTGCAGGGGCTCAGCACCCTCAAGGTCGCCTTGGGAAAAGGCTTTTCGAGCGGTCGCCAACCGATGGTTGCCTGGACCGCTTCTGGCCTGCGTCAGCCATTCCGTCGACTCTCAAGAGGCGGCCCGTGAAACTCCCGTAGTTTTTTCGTTCGATGCGGCTGCCATTCCCGACTGGAAAGTTGTGAACCTGCAACTCGTCCAAGAATCGGCGGATGTTGAGTGCGTCCGGAAAGTCCCCTGCTCACAGGGGCCGTCGGTGCCGGAGACGCCGCGCACATCGACCTTGGATGCCGCCTGACCCAGCGCATGGCGAACGATCTCCAACTCCAAAGCGTCCGGCTGGAAGCCGTCCTCGAAAAGCGGCGACTGGACCAGGCCCTTAACGCCAAGGAATTCGCGGTGCTCGCGGGGATTTCCTATTCCACGGCGCGGGAGTGGTTCCGGTTGCCGGGATTTCCGGTGCTCAGAGGAGTTGTTTTCTGGGGAGATTTTGTCGAATGGCGGCGAAGCCAAACCGGGCTCGGAAAACTTTCGCCGAATCCGCCTCCTGCAACCACGAGCGTTTCGACCGCGCAGCGCAGTCATGCTTTGCCCCCTAAGGCCGCCCGAATTCTCGCTGAGTTTGGATGAGTCACCGAAATTCCGGAGGTCGCGACAGATTCCTTGTTCGAATCCCAACCTCGACCCCGACTGCATGATCAGAGGGCAAATCCGCCCCACCAAATTATGACAAACAATTGCCAACCATACTTGCCGCTGGGAGACGTGGTCCTCCCACAACCTGATCCGACTCCGCAACTGGTCGAAGAGGTGATGAACCGGTTCGACTTTCAGCGCGTGCAGACCGCGATGCGCGCGCTCGGCTGGACCTACTTCAACGAGACTGAGTCTCCGACCCTCGAAACCCTTCGGGACACCGCCCGCCACCTGTTGGAAAGCGTCGCCCAGGAGAAGGATGCCTTCGTGGAGCACCAGATCGGTGGCTTCCGCGCCTGCTGGTATCCCGCTGGCACGGTCGCGCTGACCTTCGTGGTGGAGTCCGAATACTCCCGGACCAAGACCGGGGCTCGGTTGCCGGATCACACCGCCGCACGGTAAAATGAAGTTTCTACTGGAGGTATCCTATGACTGACATGCGACTTGTTCCCATCCGTCCACTCCTGCAACGCGCCATCAATGCCATGGAAGCGATCTATGGCCTCACCACCGCTCCTTGGAGCGCAGACTGGGAC
>CANJSG010000307.1 GCA_947476875.1 Verrucomicrobiota bacterium
CGCCACCTGATCGAAGACCTGAAGCGTATCCTCGTCGCGACCAGCCCCGAAGTCGTCTACACGCACAATCTGGCTGACAAACACGACACCCACATCGGCGTCGCCATCCCCGTGATCCAGGCCATCCGGGAGCTTCCCGCCGCGCAACGGCCCAAGGCGGTCTACGGGTGCGAGGTCTGGCGCAACCTCGACTGGATGCTCGACGACGAGAAGGTCGTCTTCGACGTAGGTGCCCGTGAGAACATCTCCAACGCGCTGATGGGCGTGTTCGATTCGCAGATCAGCGGCGGCAAACGCTACGACCTCGCCACCGCGGGCCGAAAGCGCGCCAACGCCACCTACTTCGCGTCGCACGCCACAGATCAGGCCAAGCTCCTCGAATTCGCGATGGATCTGACTCCCCTGATCGGTGATCCCGGACTGGACATCACCGCCTACGTCCGCGGTTTCATCGATCGGTTCGCGGACGACGTGGTCGGCCGGCTGGCAAAACGTCTCGGATGACGCTGGGGCCGTTGTCGGCGCGAAAACCCGGGTCCGGGAAAGAATTCACTGGCCGGAATAGAATCTTTCCGCGAATAAATTTCCCGCAACGACGTCACGTATTCGTCGCTTGACCCGGAAGCAGAACCTTGCCGGGGGAAAACGGGAACGGCATCCGGACGCAGCAGCATCAAATGAGGATTATCTACAGACTTTTGTTCGCCGTCTTTTTCTGGCTGAGCGCGCCCTTCTACTTCCTCAAGATGTGGCGGCGCGGCAACTGGCGCCCGGGCTTCGGGCAGCGTTTCGGAAAATACAGCTCGAAGATCAAACAGGCCCTGACGAACCGGCACATCATCTGGTTCCACGCCGTCAGCGTCGGAGAGGTCAACGTCTGCACCCAGCTGATCAGGGCCATCGAGCCCCGGGTGCCCAACGTGAAAATCGTGGTCAGCACGACCACCTCCACGGGCATGGGCGAACTCGAAAAGCACCTGCCGTCGCACGTCACCCCGATCTACTACCCCATCGATTTCCGCAGAACGGTTGTGCGCTCGCTCGCGACGGTTCACCCGGAAGCCATCGTCCTCGTCGAAGCTGAGATCTGGCCCAATTTTCTCTGGCGCGCTTTCGAACGCGGGATCCCCGTTTTCCTCGTGAACGCCCGCCTCTCGGACCGTTCCTACCGGGGCTACAAACGATTCGGTTTCATCTTCCGCCCGATTTTCGCCCAGTTCGCCGGAGTCGGCTGCCAGAACGAGTCCGACGCCGCCCGCCTGCGCGAACTCGGCTTCCGACCGGAAGCGATCGAAGTGGTCGGAAACCTGAAGTTCGACGCCGCCACACTCAACGAGCGCTCCCTTCTCGACGTGCCCGCATTGCTTGCTCAAGTCGGCGTCCCGTCCCACCGCCAAATCATCGTGGCCGGCAGCACCCACGCCGGGGAAGAGGAAATCCTCGGTGGGATTCTCAAGAAGCTGAAGACGAAGTATCCGAATGCTTTCCTGGTCGTCGTCCCACGCCACGTCGAACGCAGCAAGGATGCCGCACGGGGGCTGGAGAAACACGGGCTGCGGTCCATGTTCCGCAGCGACGTCAACGTTCGAACCCAACTCGCGGAAGGCTGCCTCGACGCCCTGCTCGTCAATTCGACCGGCGAGCTCCGCTACTTCTACGAACACGCCGATCTCGTCTTCGTCGGCAAGAGCCTGACGGCCGAAGGCGGCCAGAACCCCATCGAGCCCGGCGCGCTCGGCAAGGCGATGGTCTACGGTCCGAACATGCAGAACTTCCCCGCGATCGTCGCCGCATTCGCTGCCGGAAACGGCGCCGTCCAAGTGAAGGACGCGGCCGGTTTGGAGAAGGCCTTTGATCAACTTCTGTCCGACGGGAACGCGCGCGCCGAACTGGGCGCCCGGGCCAAGGAGATCGTCCTGAAAAACTTGGGCGCGGCCGATCGCACCGTCGACATGATCCTTCCCCACCTCCACGACGCCGAAGTCTACGTGAAGCCCCGCGCCTGAGGGCCAGCCCAAGCTCGCTCTGCCACAATGCAGAGCCGTAGGTTCAACCCGTGATCGAACTCGAGGAAGCCCTCTCGCGCGTGCTTGCCGGAATTGTTCCGCTGGCATCGGAAACCATACCGCTCCGGCAGGCTGCGGGGCGTTTCGTGACGGCGCCTCTACTGGCGCCGATTCCGCTGCCGCCCTTCGACAACTCCATGTTCGACGGCTACGCGCTGCGTTCTGCCGATGTCTGCCACGCAAGCCGGAGCAATCCAACCCGCCTCAAGATTCTGGGAGATATACCCGCCGGCACGGATTGGCCGGGCCGCGTCGACGTCGGCGAAGCCGTCCGCATTTTCACTGGAGCTCCATTGCCTGAAGGGGCCGACGCGATCGTGATGCAGGAAGACACGCTCCCCGAGCCATCGGAACCGGGAACGGTCCGCATTCTGGAAGTTTCCAAACCATGGGAAGGCGTCCGGTTCGCGGGGGAAGATGTGAAGGCTGGAAGCGAAGTCGCCAAAGCCGGCGACAAACTGACGGCCGCCCGGCTTGGGCTTCTGGCCGCCTTGGGGTTTGGGGTCGTGACCGTTTCAAGGAAGCCGATCGTCGGAATCTTTTCCACGGGCGACGAACTCGTGACGAGCGGTCGTCCGCTGCGACCCGGGCAAATCTACGAGAGCAACCGGGCCTGCCTGACCCCGCTGCTCGAAGCCGCCGGCGCGACAATGCGCGACTTCGGCATCGTCAGGGACGGTCTCGAAGCAACGGCAGCAGCCTTGAAGGAAGCATTCGCCGAATGTGACGCGGTCGTGACATCAGGCGGCGTTTCCGTCGGCGAACACGATCACGTGAAACCCGCGCTCGAACTGGCGGGTGGCCGTCTGGACTTGTGGCGGGTCGCCATCAAACCGGGCAAACCGTTCGCCTTCGGAAAACTCGATGGGAAATGCCTGTTCGGTCTGCCCGGCAATCCGATTTCCGCCATGGTGACGTGCCTCCTGCTTGTCCGACCCGCGTTACTGAGAATGCAGGGTGCTTCGGCAACTGGGCCGAAATCGGTTCGCGCGGAATTGGCGACGCCCTTGGAAAACGACGGGAATCGCCGGCACTACGTCCGGGTGCGGTTTACGGCGTCAGGCACCGTGGAGCAATGCGGTCTGCAAGCCTCGCACGCGCTGGGGGGATTCGCCCTGTCGGACGGGCTCGTCGCAGTGCCTCCTGCCACCAAGATCAATGCCGGGGACAGGGTCGACGTTCTCCTCTGGGACTGACTTCAAAAACCTCGCTTCGGAAAGGGCAGGACCGACGGCCGGTTACGCAGCTCATCTTTCTGCCGCTCTGGTTCGGCAAGCTTCGGACGCTGCGCGGAAAGGGCGTCGGCGCTCTGTTTGTTGAAG
>CANJSG010000308.1 GCA_947476875.1 Verrucomicrobiota bacterium
ATGCTTGGAACCGTCTCATAGGCCTTGTTTCCAAAATGCAGGACACCAACGGAAACCCCAACAACCATGCATCCAAACAGGAAAGCGGCGAGTATCCGGCTGCGCCCAAAAGAAAAATTTCTCAAGGCCAGATACCCGAACAGAGTCGCCAGAAGAAGCGTCGCCATGTGGAGCAATCCCACGAGCAGGAGCACCACAAGCATGAAGATGTAGGAAATCCGTTGATGGCGGCTGGTCATTGATTGGCTCCACTTCACGTGCTGGACGCCAAACTTCAAGGTTCAAAGTTTCGAACGCCCCCTTGACGCACCTCCCGACCGTTCAATGGGTCAACGCATAGAAGATGATGTTGATGCCAAGGGGGAAGTTCTTGTTCTCCGAAAACGTGTGGAAGAACCAGTCATCCGTCGTCTCCTCCTCCCAGCCGTCGCCGTTGTCCGTGTTATGGCACAGCATCACCATCAGCCGGCCCTTGCTGTCGAAGATCCCGCGGAAGTGGACGTCACGGGTGTTGCCTCCCTCATGGTTGTCCTCCCAGGTGATGCCTGTGTCCCGGCTTCTTCGGGCCGCCATGATGTTCGGCGTCTGCAGGGACAGGTTGTCGTCGATGTTGTAGACGGCGTGAAAGATCGGGTGGCTGCGGGGAATGTCCTGCGGCTCAAACTCCGGGAACACCTGTTTCAACGCCGTGGCGACTCCATCCCACTCGGCCTGGCCCCAAAAATCGTCCACCATCATGAATCCGCCGTTCAGGAAATACCGCCGCAGGGTCGCCGCTTCCTTCTCGTCGAGCGTGATGTTTCCCGCGCCGCTCATGAAAATCCACGGATAGTCGCCGAGCTTCGGATCAGTGATCTCGAGCACCACCGGATCGGGGTTCACCTTGATCGCGGTCAACTGCTGAAGGCGAAAGGAGAGGTTCAAGTCCGCGTCGCGATAGTCGGTGAACCACCCGTAGCTGGACCGTTCGGGGCGGCTCGACCGGTATTTCAGCCGGGCGAAGGTGAAGGAATCCTTCGCGAACCTCGGGTCGACCGGCCAGTTCGGGACGCTGCCCCGCTCGGTGGTCACCTCGACCAGGCTCCTCCCGCTTCGCCCGCCGAAGCCGCGGCCTCCCCTCATCTGCGCCAACACCGTGCCCCCGACCAAGGCGGTCACGGCGAGCAGGGCCCAGAATTGGCGGCGACGAATCATTTGGAGGAGGAACTGCCTTAAAAGAAGGAGGTCACGGGCATGGAGACAAGAGGAAATGCCCGTCAACTGCAGGAGTCTGGTCAGTAGCCGGCCGCCATGCCGTCCTTCCGGCTTTCGCTTGCGCCGATCCAAACACGGTTTGTCCGATCCCACATCACCGCCTGATACCCACCGAACGAAGGAATCCCTGCCGAGCCCGGCTTGTGCCCGAACTTCAAGAGATCGCGCACGGTCTCGCTCGGAAAACCGGCCTCCAGATTCACCGTCCCGCCGTCGTTCATGACCGCGCCGTCCGGATCGCTGGACCCAGTGTGGTAGATGCGCGGGGCATCGCCCGCTTCCTGGAGGTTCATGCCGAAATCAATCCAGTTCACGAGCACCTGCACATGGCCCTGTGGTTGCATATCGCCGCCCATGACGCCGAACGCCATGACCGGTTCGCCGCCCTGAGTGACAAACGCCGGGATGATGGTGTGGAACGGGCGTTTGTGCGGCGCGTAGCTGTTCGGCCGGCCAGGCGTGAGATCGAAAGCCTCGCCTCGGTTGTGCAGGCCGAACCCCAGCCCGGGCGGAACCATCCCGCTGCCCATCCCACGGTAGTTGCTCTGGATGAACGACACCATCATGCCGCGTTCGTCGGCCACGCAGAGGTAGACCGTGTCGCTGGTGCGGAGCGCCGGAATTCCCGGGTCGTATCGGTTCGCAGCGCGCTCTGGTTTGATCAACGCGCGTCGCTTCGCGGCGTAGTCCTTGGAGTTCAGTTCGGCGATCGGCGTCTTGGAGAACTCCGGATCGGCGAAAAGCCGCGCGCGGTCTTCGAAGGCCAGCTTCTTCGCCTCGATGAACGTGTGCGTGTAGGCCAAACTCCCGAAACCCATCGCCTTGAGATCGAATCCTTCGAGGATGTTCAGGGTCTGCAACACCGACAACCCCTGCCCGTTCGGGGGAAGTTCCCAGACATCGTAGCCGCGGTAGTTCGTGGAGACCGGATCGACCCACTCGGACTTGTGCTCCGCGAAGTCGCGTTCCCCGAGGAAGCCTCCCTGCTCGTGCATGAATGCGCTGATGACCCTCGCGATGTCGCCACGGTAATAGGCGTCGCGTCCACCGGCCGCGATTCTCTCGAGTGAGCCGGCGAGTTGGGGGTTGCGAAACATCTCCGCCTTGCGAGGGGCATGCCCGCCGGGGGCCCACAGGTTCGTCACGTTCGGCCACTTCGAAAGAACCGCCACATTGCGCGCCCAGCCTTCGGCGATGACTTCGCTCAGCGGGAAACCGTCGCGGGCGTAGGCGATGGCCGGAGCCAGATTGGTCGCCATCGACACCCGGCCAAACTTTCCGTGCAGCGCGAACCACCCGTCCACCGCGCCGGGAACCGTCACCGGCAGCGGGCCGTAACTCGGCACATTTTTGAGCCCTCGTTTCTTGAACTCCTCCATGGTCAGGCCGTAGGGCGAACGCCCGGAGCCATTGAGGCCATGAAGCTTTTTCGTGGCCGGATCCCAGACGATGGCGAACAGGTCGCCGCCGATGCCGCTGCCTGTCGGCTCCATCAAACCCAGGCAGGCATTGGCCGCGATGGCGGCGTCGACGGCGGAACCCCCTGCCTTCAGCACTTCGAGCGCGGCCTGGGTCGCCAGCGGATGGCTCGTGCAGGCCATGGCGTTCGGGGCGATGGTTTCCGATCGGGTGGCGAAAGCGCGGTTGACGGGACGTTGGGTGGCCATGAGGGAAGGCAGCACGGTGAGGGCGGCGACAAGTAGGATCAGCCTCTGCATGAGCCCATGGGGTAGCACCGTCCCGGTGCGGTGGCGAGAGGACTCTCCGGCATCTGCGTTGGCGCTTGCCATAGGCCGGGACCGCCGGGGAATTCTACCCCATGCAACTGATCGAAGCCGGCTACACGCTGACCGACGAACGCACCCGGGTGGATATCGACGCGGTCTGCCGCCTGTTGGCTGAGACCTACTGGGCCAGCAAACGTCGCCGGGAACACATCGAGACAAGCATCCAGCATTCGCTCTGCTTCTCGGTCTTCCACAAGGGCGCCCAGGTCGGCTTTGGCCGTGTGATCACGGACTACTCGACGCACGCCTACCTTTGCGACGTCGTCATCGATCCGCAGCATCGCGGCAAGGGAGTCGGCCAGACCTTGGTCAAGTTCA
>CANJSG010000309.1 GCA_947476875.1 Verrucomicrobiota bacterium
CACCTCACGGCTACGAAGTTTGGGTAGGGCGAAGGCTCCCGCCGCTCAGGGGTTTACGGCCGCCGTGGCCACCTCGATCTTATCCGCGAACTCCGTCGGGATCGTCGTCGCGGCCATCTTGCCATCGGCGGTCTTGCTCACGCACACGGCGGTGATGCGGCCGATGGCGGCGAGGGTGCGCTCGGGGTCGTTCACCTTGGTGAAGCGGAACTCGTAGGTCAGCGCCTTGGACTTCTTCTCAACCACACGGAGATGGATCTCCACCTCGTCCTCGAAACGCAGCGGCGCCTTGAAGTCGCAGCTCGCGTGCACACGCGGCCAGCCCACGGCCGGATCGGTCATGCGCATGGCCACGGAGAAGCCGAGCGAGCGGAAGAAGGCGTGCTCGGCCGTCTCCATGAAGCGGAAGAACATGGAGAAATGCATGATGCCGGCCATGTCGGTATCGGAGAACTCGACGCGGCGGATGACTTTGAACTCGCTGGCCATGCCCGGAGCCTCGCGCATCGCCGCAGAGTTTTCATCCAAGAAACACCAGCCTACTTCACCACCATCTCCGTGAAGGGCGGGACGTAGGCCTGGAGGTAGACGAGCAGGCCGACGAGCGAGGCCAGCACGAGGCTGTGCCAGAAGACGCGGCGGAGGATGGCGCCTTCCTGTCCGAAACACCGCGTGGCCGTGCTGGCCACCACGATGCTCTGGGCGTCGATCATCTTGCCCATCACGCCGCCTGAACTGTTGGCCGCGCCCATGAGGATGGGGCTAAGTCCGAGCTGTTCGGAGGTGATCTTCTGCAGGCTGCCGAAGAGGACGTTCGACGCCGTGTCCGATCCGGTGAGGGCGACGCCGAGCCAGCCGAGCAGCGTGCCAAAGAACGGATAGAGCGAACCCGTTCCCGCCAGCGCCAGCCCGAGCGTGGCGTCGATGCCGCCGTATTTGGTGATGTTTCCCAACGCCAACATCCCGGCGACGGTGATGAGCGAAAAACGGATCTGCCAGATGGTTTCGAGGTAGGTATTGAACAAGGCGGCGGGCCGGAAGCCCATGGCGAATCCCGCCACGATGGACGCGCACAACAGGCCGGTGCCGGTGGCGGACGGGATGTTCAGCTTGAACTCCGCGGCTTCGGGTTTCGGATTCGCGGGGCTCACCGGTGGCGTGCGTTGCACGGCGTTGTGCAGGCCGGGCATGGCGACCTTGCCGTTGTAGACCGCGTCGAGGCGCGACTTCACGGCGGGCGTGCCCCACGCGAGGAGGAAGGCGGTGAGGATGAGCCAGGGCATCCAGGCTTGGAAGACGGACGCGGTGGTTCCGGACACAGCGGGTGAGCTGGCGGGAAGGGGTGCAGCAGAGCTGGGATCAGCGGGAAGTTTCCAGCCGTCGGTGGGTTTCCAGAAGCGGCAGAGCAGGACGACGGCACCGATGGAGCACGCACCGGCGATGGTGTCGACCAGCCACGGGCCGTGGAAATTGGAGACGAGGAACTGCGGGATGGAGAAGGCGAGTCCAGCCGTCAACGCGGCCGGCCACACGGCCAGCATTCCGCGCCAGCCAGCCAAGGCACCGACGACCCAGAACGGGATGATGAGCGAGAAGAACGGGAGCTGCCGCCCGACCATCTTGGAGACCTTCAACGCGTCGAGCCCGGTGACCTGTTCCAGCGTGGTGATGGGAATGCCGAGCGAACCAAACGCGACGGGAGCGGTGTTCGCGATCAAGGCGAGGCAGGAAGCGGTCACGGGATTGAAGCCCAGTTGGATCAAGATTGCCCCTGTGATCGCCACCGGTGCGCCGAAGCCGGCGACGCCTTCGATGAACGCGCCGAAGCAAAACGCGATCAGGATGAGCTGCACGCGCGGATCGGGCGCGACACGGGCGAGGCTGTCGCGTAGCACGGCGAAGAGCCCGGCCTTCACCGTGAGTTGGTAGAGGAAGAGGACGTTGAGGATGATCCAGCCGATGGGAAACAGGCCGAACAACGCGCCGTAGACTCCCGCGCCCGCCCACGCGGCCACGGGCATCTTGTAGACGAAGAGCGCCACCACCGACGCGGCCACCAGTCCGAGAACGGCGGCCATGTGGATCTTCACGCGTCCGCTGGCGATGGCGCCCAGCAGGACGATCACGGGAAAGGCCGCGATCAGGGTGGAAAGCCATTGGGAGCCAACCGGGTCGTATTGCTGGAGCCACGTCATGGGATTCGGCGGAGGCTACGGATGCCGAGAATGGATGAAAAGAGGTTCATCCACGAAGGACACGAAGAGTTGAGGCTGATAGGGCGAAGGCTCCAGCCGAGCCGCCTCATCGGCCTGCTTCTTTCAAGCAGGTGGCCTCGGCAACCTGGAGCATCACGGTCTTCCCGCGAGAAACCTGTTCGCCATCCGTTTAACCCAAGGCGGCTCGGCCGGAGCCTTCGCCCTACCAACTCAGAGCGTGAAGCCGGCCGCGAGCGCGTCGCCGGCGAACATCTTGACGGTATCCAAGGACAGCTCGTCGAGGTCCATGCCGGACATCTTGATCGACTTGTTCAGGATGTCGTGCGGCACGGTGACGATGTCGCAGCCACAGGCGTCGGCCTGGTAGATGTTCAGCACTTCGCGGACGCTGGCCCAGAGCAGTTCGCCCTTGGGCAGCGTGGAGCGGATCATCAGCAGGCTTTCCTTCATCGCGGGCACGGGATCAAGGCCCGTGTCGGCGATGCGGCCGGCGAAGACGGAGAGCACGCTCGGAACCTTCGGATTGAGCGCCTCCACGAAGCCGCGGATCTGTCCGAGCGTGAGGATGGCGGTGATGTTGAGCTGCACGCCTTCGGCGGCCAGTTCCTTGGCCAACGGCACGCAGGATTCGCCGCGCGTGTTGGTGGACGGGATCTTCACAAAGACGTTCTTCTGCCATCCGGCGATCTTCATGGCCTGGCGGCGCATCTCGGGAACCTCGTCGGAGAAGACCTCGAAGGAGATCGGCTTGGTCGTGACGGTCTCAAGCACGTCGCGGGCGAAGGCCTCGTAGTCCGCGATGCCGGCCTTGCGCATCAGGGTCGGATTCGTGGTCATGCCCTTGATGAGCGGATTGGCGTTGAGGCTGAGAATGCCCGCCTTGTCCGCGCCATCGGCGAAGACTTTGATCCGGAGATCGGCCAGGAGTGAATTCATCGGTGCTGAAAGGCTAACGGCCGCCCATGCCGTCGGCAACGGGCGTTTCCTGCGCCGCCCCTCCCGACTTCATCGAGCCGTCCGGACAGGGATCGGCCGGGGCGAAAAGTCGGCGAAACGGAAACTTAACCAGAGAGAACTTAAGTCTTGAGGATCTCGACGGCGGCACCGCTGAGATCGGCCACCACGAAGTCGGGTTTGG
>CANJSG010000310.1 GCA_947476875.1 Verrucomicrobiota bacterium
CCGCCGGCGTGTCCGAAACCGCCGCCCGCACCTGGGTCATCCAGATCACCATCTCTCGCGGCGGCGCGGCCGTGTTCAACGGCGAGGTCAACGTCTCGCAGATCAAACGCGGCTTCCAGGACCTCATCAGCTACCTCTTCCGCAGCCAGACATTCCCGCACGGCGCCATCCTCCTGACCGGCACCGGCGTCGTGCCCGCCAACGAATTCACCCTCGCCCCCGGCGACCGCGTGAAGATCACCATCAGCGGCATCGGCACCCTAGAGAACGAGGTGGTGGTGGTTTGAGGCTAGTGGTGCAACGGGCATGAAAAAGTGGGGGAAGCGAGTTCTGGTGGGCGGAGTTGCCATGCTGGCGATTCTATTCGGGCTGATCGGTTGGGGGCTGTCTGCCCGGCCGAAGCACATTCCCGTCCCACTGCCAAATGGAGCGGATGAGGTGATACCGCTGGCAGGCTCAATCCCAAAAAGGCCCGAGGGTCCAAACTACACGGAAGCCCCTGCTTCGGAGATCCGGGCATGGATTGCGGCCACGCCCGCATTTCGGTCGGCCATCACCACTCTCCTGAAGAAGGAGTTTCTGGTTCGCAACACCTCCTCGAATAGTTCCGTGCGCCTGATGATGGCCCTGCGTGAATTAGAGAAACGGCTTCTCGCCGAAGCACGGGATGAATCGGTCCCCGTCGCAGATCGAATGGAGATTTGCCTGATCACCTACGAACTCGGCAGTCGCGGCACTCGCGGTGGAGCAATGTTCGACGGGATCGTCTCGGCGGCGGTCAGAATCAACAGCCTGAGGAACCTTTCGACCTGCAGTAGCAACGCCACCAGCGCCCAACTCAAGTCTGCCGCCGTCAAGCTGGGCCAGTTAATCAAGCGGGCCCCAAGGCTCGAAGATTACCGCGACGGGGAGGCCTTCTTTGCATCGACAGTCCCGGTGAAGGTGAAGATTGAGTCGTGGATCGAAGATCTGAAGGGCGATGGGCTCACCAAAATCTTCGCCCCCCTGATTGGTGCCTTTGAGCCAAAGATGACCGAGATCAACCGGATCGAACAAACCACAGTCCGCGATCTGGTCGTCCGCAGCTACACCCTGGACAAACGTTCGGCTCCCACCAATTGGTCAGACCTGATCCCCACCTATCTGCCTGCTCCTCTCGTCGATCCCGTCGGAAAGACCAATCTCTCGTTGATCCCCGGCACGGCCTACAAGTTCAGCAGCGAGTGAACGTCGCCAGCCGCCAAGGGCCGGACTGACCCAATTCCTGCGAACGTCACCGCACCTCCGACGGCAGGTCCCCCGGCTCCTTGAACACCTTCCACCGTTCCGCCGGCAAACCCTTGAACGCCTCTTTGTATCGCTCCGCCGGCGGCGGTTCGCCGGTCACGTCGCGGATGCAGATGGCGCGGATGCGGCCGGGATGTTCGCGGGCCAGCGTGCCGTAGATCTCCGGGTCGCGTTCGCCGGAGTCGCCCACGAGCACGAACTCCCGCTCGGGAAACATCGCCAGCAACCGGCCAATCTCCGTGCGTTTATGCGTGTCGGGCGAGTAGCCGCCGAAGAGTTCCTTGCGCCAGCGCAGCGTGCGGAGCTGGAGCGTGCCCGCCGGAAAGCCGTCGTGCGTCAGGAACTCCTCCAGCACGGGCGCGAGCTGCCACGGACTGGCCGAAACGTAGTGGAAGGCGGTGCCGGAATTCGTCGCCCAACGTCGGTAGGTGTCCGCCATGCCGGGCACGGGCTTGAGCGGACGCACGAAGGTGTTCAGCAGAAGCTCACGTCGTTCGCGCACGTTGGAGACCTTGATCGTGTCGTCGATGTCCGAAACGACGGAGACGCCACGAGGCGGAACGAGTTGGACCGCTCCGGAGAACTTCCGTGCGTCGCCGGCCGGCAACATCGCCGCCAAACGGAGCGCGGTATTGGTAGCGGCAGCAGCCGCCAGCGTGATCAAGCCTGAAAAATGTCCGTCGCCATGGGTGACTTCCATGGCTGCGGTCGCGTCGCCGATGCGGACGGCGATTCGTTTGCCACCTTCCGCATCGATCAGGAACCGGCGGATGCGTTCCTCGAAGATTCGCGTCTCCTCGGCCGACATGGTTTCGTCGTCCAGCCCGAGATACTTCCTCACCAGCCCGCGTGCGCCCGGCCGCGTCTCCTGTTCGTAGACGAATCCACTGACCGACACTTCCCACGAACCATTGGTCATCATCCGGCCAATGGCCGGCAGGAAGACGATCTGTTCATCCAACTGGAGCAGGGATGCCGCCCGGGGCCGAGGCACGAGGACGGCAAAAAGAATCCCGATCAGGACCAGGACGAGGATGGAGGAGGACAATTTCACTACGCGGAAAAAAACAGCCTGCTCCACGTGGCGGACTTTGTCGCCGATTGATCGCCCACGCGTGACGCGGGATTTGCGCTCACGCGCCGTCGGCCGTTGAATGGCGGCCGATGATCGTCCGCGTCACCCTCGAGATCGCGCTGCGCCAGGAGTTCGACTACCTGGTGCCGGCGGCGTTGGAGGATCAGGTGGAGATCGGCACGCGGGTGAAGGTGCCCTTCGGCCACCGCGAGGTCATGGGCTGCGTCACGGCGCTCGTGGAGACGTCCGAACACAAGAACCTCCGTCCCATCAGCCGCATCATCGGCACGCAGAGCCTGGTCACGCCGAAGGTGCTGCGCATCGCCCGCTGGATCGGCGAGTATTACTGCTGCGCGCCGGAGACGGCCTTGAAGAGCGTCCTGCCCGAATCCGTGCGCCGCGAGAAGGACGGTTGGAAGGAGCAGCTCCACGTCGCGCCGGTCACCCCGCCGGAACCGGCGGCCAAGCTGACGAAACGCCAGCAGGAGATCGTGGACCTGCTCCACCAGCGCGGTGAAATGCGCCTGCAACAGTTCGCCGAACTCGCCGAGACGACGGCGGAAACCGTCCGACGCCTGGAGGACAAGGGCTATCTCCGCATCGCGCAGAAGACGATGGAACGCGACCCGTATGCCAATGAACAGATCATTCCCACGCAGCAGCTTGTGCTCAGCACGGAGCAGAAGGTGGCGCTGGATGAGATCGTGGCTGCGTTGGCTGGCGCAGGCCTCCGGCCTGCTCTTTCCGGCGTCCCGCCGGAAAGCGTGGAGCGGCCGTCGCCTGAAACAATGGTCCCGAGCCAGCCTGAGCTGACGCAGAGCCGAGAGGCGGGAGCCGCGGTTTCTCCGGCACCGTTAGTTCGTGCGGATGCCGCAGTCCGTTCCGGGTCGGAGACCCGGAACAGCAGGCCGGAGGCCTGCGCTACCCAGAGCAGCCGCTCCATAACAGGACCGACCGCGAGGGA
>CANJSG010000311.1 GCA_947476875.1 Verrucomicrobiota bacterium
ATTTCGCGGTGGGCAGCGGCGAATCCGGGAAAGGTTTCGTGTCTCTACCTGGACAAGGCCGTGTGCGATTTCAAAAGCTGGCCCGGTGGAAAGATCGGCGCCGGCAAGGGCAGTGCATCCGATTGGGAAAGCCTCAAAAAGCTATATGGATTCAAGTCCGAGACCGAAGCGTTGGCGTTTGATCGCAATCCAATCGATTTGGCACCGAAACTCGCCGCGCACAAGGTCGCCATCCTCTATCTCGCTGGAGAAAAAGACGAAGCCGTGCCGTTCGCCGACAACGGCGGGAAGATGCAGTCGGAATACAAGCGGCTCGGTGGCGTGTTCGAGTTGATCATGCATCCGGGCGAGGGGCATCACCCCCATGGTTCGCCTGATCCCAAGCCGGTCGCTGATTTCATCGAGCGCCATTGCGCGAACTCAATCCCGTCCAAGCGCAGTCCCAGTGCGAAGTGGCAACCTGTGCCTGGCCATATCATGACCCCGTGGGCAAAAAATGTGAACCCTCGGAACCCATTGCCGGAGTATCCGCGGCCGCAGTTGGTGCGCGCGGACTGGGTCAGCTTGAACGGGCTGTGGGACTATGCGATTCAACCGTTGGATTGGCCCCAGCCGGATAAATTCGCCGGGAAGATTCTCGTGCCGTATCCGGTGGAGTCGGCTTTGTCGGGCGTGAAGATGCCCGTCTGGCGCGACGAGCGGCTCTGGTATCGGCGCACCTTCAAGGCGCCCAGGGTCACGAGCGGCAAACGACTGCTCCTGCACTTCGGCGCGGTGGATTGGGAGGCGAAGGTTTTTCTGAACGGCAAAGCCGTCGGCGAGCATCGCGGTGGCTATGATGCATTCACGTTGGACATCACGGATGCGGTTAAGCCCGGCGCGGAGAATGAATTGGTGGTAGCGGTATTTGACGCGACGGGCGGAGGACAGGCGAATGGGAAACAGAACTACAACAAGTTCAACAAGCCCGGCGGAATTGCTTACACGGCGTGCTCGGGCATCTGGCAGACGGTGTGGATGGAAACGGTCGCCGCTGCCCACATCAAGGCGCTGAAGCTGATTCCCGATGTGGACGCGGGATGCTTGCACGCCACTGTGAAAATCGGTGGCGCGGCGTCCGCGGCCAAGGTGGAAATCATCGCACGCGATGGCCGCAAAGAAGTCGCGCGCATCACAGGTCAGACGGGCGAGGAGTTGCGGCTTCCGATTCCCAACGCGCGGCTCTGGACGCCGGACGATCCGTTCCTCTACGACTTGGAAGTGCGCATGGGCGACGACGTGGTGGCCAGTTACTTCGGGCTGCGAAAGATTGCGCTGGGGAGGGATGAAAATGGTTTCACAACGATGCTGCTCAATGGCAAGGCCGTCTTTCAATCGGGCCCGCTGGATCAGGGATTCTGGCCGGACGGCATTTACACTGCGCCGACGGATGAAGCGTTGCGCTGGGACATCGCTGAAATGAAGCGGCTTGGATTCAACATGGTGCGGAAGCACATCAAAATTGAGCCCGCGCGGTGGTTTTATTGGTGCGACAAACTGGGTCTGCTCGTCTGGCAGGACATGCCATCGGGTGGTGGAGCCAAGGGCGGCGGACGCGACCTGGAAGGTGTCCCGTCGGAGTTTGCGCCCCAGTTTGAGACCGAGCTGCAAAGGATGATCGAACAGCACTGGAATCATCCGTCTATCATCATGTGGGTCGTTTTCAACGAAGGTTGGGGGCAATACGATACGGCGCGACTGACCGCCAGGGTCAAGGGGCTTGATCCTTCGCGCCTTGTGAACAGCGCCAGCGGCTGGATTGATCGAAAAGCCGGCGACGTGAGCGATCAGCATAGTTATCCTGGCCCCGGGTGTCCCGAACCGGAAACGGCGCGGGCCGCCGTGCTGGGCGAATTTGGCGGACTCGGCCTGCCGGTGCCGGATCACTCCTGGGCGGCAACTGCGTGGGGCTATCGCGGCGTCGCGAGCGAACGAACGCTCACGCGCCAGTATGTCGAGCTGTGGCGCCAAGTCTGGCAGCTCAGGAACAAAGGACTCTGCGCCGCCGTTTACACGCAATTGACCGATGTTGAAACAGAGGCGAACGGGCTGTTCACCTACGACCGCAAACGCCTCAAGGTGGATGCGAAACAAGTAGCGGCCGCGCATCAGGGCCGATTTGCCCCGCCAACGACCTTCGAGGTGGTCGGGCAAAATTCTGCGACCGAAGCGGCTTCATGGCGTTACACCACCGAGCAGCCCGGCCCGGATTGGGCCAAGCGTTCGTTCGATGACGCGACCTGGCGCGTGGGCGTGGCAGGTTTCGGGGCGACGACTTTCACCAACGCGCCGGTGCGAACCACCTGGGAGACGGACGAACTCTGGCTACGGCGGCAAATTGTTTTACCGAAGGGGAAGCTTTGCTTTCCCATGCTCCAAGTGTTTCACGGCCAGGATGTCGAAGTGTTCCTCAACGGCGTGCTCGCGGCGAAATTGACCGGCCGCAGCCCTAACTATGACCAGTTCGACATCAAGCCTGCCGCCGCGCAGACACTCCAACCCGGCGTTAGTCTGATCGCCGTGCATACGCGTCGAAAAACCGCCGCTTCATTCATTGACGTGAACCTGGTTCAGGAGCGCAAACCATGAATTTTGGTTCCTCGCTGCTTTCGGTGGCCGGCTAGGGACGGTAGGGAGAGCTTTCCGGCGACGAAGTAGAGCATGGCGATCATGTAATCCAGGCTACGATAGCTGCGGGCCTTGCGTTTCAGCGCGTTGAAGACGCTGCTCAGACCCTCAGGAAGCCGGGGTTCAACCGTCCGGGCCACCAGGTCGGCGAACACGGCCAGGGAGTTGTGGCCCTTGCGGCAGTTCATCTCGTCGACGCCCAGATGCACCAGGCCGGAGAGATCCAGCGCGGCATGGGCCTCGGCCACGTGCTTGAAGAGCAGACGCCAGAGCCGGGTGTCGCTCTCGCCGAGGATGTCGCCGGCCTTCTTCATCGGCATCTCGCGCATGAGGGTCAGGGCGAAGGCCTCGAACAGCCCCGAAGCTTAATAACCTGCTGATCGGCAGAACACTGCGAAACGACGCGAAACAACAAACGAAGTTGATGGCGGCTCTACGGGCCTTCCGAGAACGTCGAATCGGGCCGGAGGCCAGCTTGATGACCCCTCCTTGCCATCGTCACTTCGGCAGTAGGTCGCTGACGAGGGCCTTCTCTTCCTTCAGCTCGTTCTCGGTCGCGGTGATCTTGGAGCGGCTGAACTCGTTCACAGCCACGTTCTGGATGATCTC
>CANJSG010000312.1 GCA_947476875.1 Verrucomicrobiota bacterium
ACTGCGGCCAAGATTGCACTGGAACAGAACCCCGCAGTCGCGTCCGTCGACGCCAACTACTTCGTCAGCCGCCCGACAGAAGTGCAGCCGCTGGCCATGGGCAATACACCGGGGCTCAACCTGAAGATCAAACCCCCAAGCGATTCAGGCCGGATGATCGTCGGACTGGTGGATACGGCCATCCAGACATTCGGTGATTCGCGGGATCAGTTTCTCCTTCCGGCCGTCCACGCGGTGACAGGAGTAGAAGTCTCGCAGAGTTCCCCCACCCACAGCACGGCGATGGCGGACAGCATTCTCCGTGGCACGAGCATCGCGACCGACGGCGGCGCGACGGGAATCCAGATTCTTCCCATCGACGTCTTCGGCGGCGGTGAAGGCACGAGCACCTTTGACGTGGCTTACGGGATCTATCTGGCCGCGCAGGGAGGGGCGAAAGTGATCAATCTGAGCCTCGGCAGCGAAGGCAACAGCACCGTCCTGGAACGGGTGGTGCGGGACGCGACGAGCCAAGGAATTCTTATCGTCGCGGCGGCCGGCAACACTCCGACCACCAGCCCGACGTATCCGGCGGCCTATCCGGAAGTGTTGGCGGTCACGGCCGGCAACAGCCGAGGCACCATCGCGAGCTACGCAAACCGGGGAGACTTCGTCGATGTGGTGGCGCCGGGAACCAGCGCCGTCACCTACAACGGAAGAACCTATTACGTGTCGGGAACATCGCCGGCGTCGGCCTACATTTCGGGTCTAGCGGCCGGTTTGGCGGACAAGACGGGCAAATCGTTGACGGACGTTTCCAGCGGCATCCAGTCCACCCTCGCCCCCGCTGCGAACCCGAAACCCTGACGACGCGGAGGTCAGTCCGTGCGGACAATTCCGAGGTCTTCGTAGATGGCCGTGTTCAGCTCCCGGCCCCGCTTGTGATGGATGCGGACACCCGGCAGACCATTGAAGACCCAAGCCACGACGAGGCCGTTCTCCGGATCGGCAAAAGCGCACGAAGTCTGCTGTCCCCCGTGACCAAAAGCCGTCTCCCCGGCATGGCGCCCGAAACCATAGGGGACGGTTTCAACTCCATATCGGCGGCTGTTGACGATGAACCCCAGGCCGAAGTCGACGACGTGCTTGAACGTGTCGTCGAACTTCCGCTCGCGATGCCGCCGCGTCATGAGTTCGATGGTTTCCCGCCGGAGAAGCGGACTCGGGTCACGCAACAGGGCCTGATAGAACCGGCCAAGATCCCGGATCGGCCCCCGGAGGAATGCGCCAGGACGGAGTATCGCGGCACATTCGGGGGTATTCCAGCAAAGGTCGGAATCCATCTGACCACGATCGGTCAGGTGCATCTTCGAGAGCCGATTCTCGACGCCTTGAAACTCGGCCACTGAAAGCAGGACATAAGAATCGTCCATACCGGCCGGGCCGAAAATGCATTTCCTGATCCGCTCTTCAAACGGCTCCCCGGAAACCCGTTGGATCACCTCCGCCAACACGGACCAACTGGAGTGGGTGTGGTAGGCGGCTGTTTCGCCCGGAACGGCGTTCGGTTCCAGCGATGACGCACAGATCCGGGAGAGTGTTTCCGGCCACGGAGTCGTTTCAGGCACTGCATCCGCGGATCGAAAGCCACCTGTATGGGTCAGGACATGCTCCACCGTGACCGCATTTTTGCCATGGGCGGCAAACTCCGGAATCCATCGCGCAACAGGGTCATCCCAGCAAAGCCGACCCGCTTCGACGAGCTGGGCCAGTGCCACAGCCGTGATTGGCTTGCCCGAGGAAAACCAAAGCCCGATCGAACCCGCGCCCATCGGCCGACCAAGCGAGGCGTCCCCAATCGCTGAATCGAGGAGGATTTCGTCGACTCGCGCGACAAAGAGCTGGGCACCAAGGTGCCATCCCCGAACAGCCCCTTCTCCAACCCAGTTCAACGTCCGTTCAAATTTGAAGCCTGATTGCTGGACACTCACAATCCTAAACAGTCTTTAATATTGTCATTGCCATTCTTTGTGTCTCGTTGTAATACATTATTTGTCGCCAGCAAATCAGGCGATCACGGAAAAAGCCTAATTTCAAAACTGCAAAATAGTCTCCGCCAAATCTTCCAACTCCGTGAACACCTTCAAAAACAAACCAGAAACACAGACAAAAACCTACGGGCGGCTTCCGGTTTCGATTCAGGTCCATTCGGCGTCGCCCAGCGACATCGTCTTGGGTCAGGTTCGGACGGGGGCAATCTATCTGGCGTCGCTGCTGGCGTTCCTTTGGTGGCTGCTCGGCCAGCATTGAGAAGCGGCAATGTCCAGACGCTCGAAGCCCCCGGGGTCACCCGGGGGCTTCTTGTTTTCCGGGGAAATTGGCCTGGCAGTCGAACTCACTTCCCGGCTTTGAGGGCAGAGTCGATGGCGGCGGCGAGTTCGGCCGACTCCGGCTCCGTTCCGCTGGCAAATCGAGCGGCGAGCTTGCCGTCCTTGCCGATGACGAACTTGCTGAAATTCCACTTCACATCGCCTGGGAAGGGAGATTCCTTTCCGGTCATGGCGGCGAAAAGCGGGTGCTTGGCGGCGCCGAGGACGGCCGACTTGGCCATGAGCGGGAACGAAACGCCGAAGTTTTTCTGACAGAATTCCACGATTTCAGTCGCTGTCCCCGGCTCCTGGCCGCCGAAATCATTCGAGGGAACTCCCACCACAACGACGCCCTTGGCCTTGTATTTCTGGTAGAGAGCTTCGAGTCCCTTGTATTGACGGGTGTAACCGCACTTGGAAGCCACGTTGACGAGAAGCACCACCTTGCCTTCAAAGGCCTTGAGCGAGGTGTCTTTGCCTTCGATGGTTTTCAGCGGGATGTCGTGGAGGGACTTCATGGTTTGGGCGAGCACGGGCAGCGTTGCCATGACGGCAAACAGGAATAACAGGCGTTTCATGCACCGCGAAGCTAGGAGCCGAGGGCGGATTGTCAAACGAACCCAGCCCCCCTCACGCCCGATCCAAGTCCTGACTCTCGCCCTGCTCATGGTGGCCCAATCGTTGACCGGCGCGACCCATGAATTGAACGTGATGCCGTTCAACCTTCGCTTTGCGAGCACCTCCAAACCGAACTGGTCGCCCGAGCGTAGGCCGGTCGTGAAGGCCATCCTCGACGCTACGAAGCCGGACGTCATCGGCACCCGGGAAGGGCTCT
>CANJSG010000313.1 GCA_947476875.1 Verrucomicrobiota bacterium
CGACCCACCTTCGATGTTCGATGTTCCCCCTTCCCTCCAAATACCCTCCGGCCGGGCGGGGACGCCCGGCCTACTTCATGCCGCCAGCACCTCGACGAGATAGCGCAGCTCCGCGTCCACGTCCGCCGATTCTGGAACGGTCTGGGCTACCTCGGTCCGCACCAGCTCGCGATACCTCTTCCGCAGCCGGTGGATCGCCACCTTGACCGCGCCTTCGCTCATCCCGAGCCGCGTCGCCGCCTCGGCCTGCGACAATGTGGCTGGATCTCCCGCCAGCCAGGGTTTCAGCATATCGGACTGCGCCGCTTTGCCTTCGTCGCACAGCTCGGCGGCGAGTGAGATGAGCGACCGGTCGATGACGGCCAGCGCCCAGCTCCGGTCGAAGCGGCGTTCGTCGAAGGCGTGGGCCGGATCGGCGATCTCGATGCCGGGCGAGGTGTCCGTGGACGGGCCGATGGATTCGTGGACGGCGCCGCTGCCGCGTTTGGCCGCGCGCTCGCGGTCGCGCTGGTCGCCGAGGAAATGCTTCAGCGCCCCGAGCAGGAACGACCGAAACCGTCCCCGCGCCGGATCGACGCCGGCGAAGGCGTCGCGCTCCAGCACCTTGGCGAAGAACTCCTGCGCCAGCTCGCGCGCCGCGTCCTCCGTGCGGCCCTCGCGTTGCAGGAAGCGGAAGACCGCCGGCCAATAGGCCTCGCACAGCTCGCCCAAGGCCCGCTTGGCCTCCGGCGAATCTCCGCGCGCCGCCAGCACGCGCGTCCAGCGGGTGGTGATAAAGGCCGGTGACTCGCTCATGGCTTTTTCGGCGGCTGCGATTGGAGGAACGAAAGTTCCTTCTTCAGGACAGCCTGACGTTCTTCGAGGAACTGGATCTTGGTGAGGAGGGCCTTCTTCGCCGGATGGTTGTCGCTGTAGCTCATCATGGCCGGGGACGTGGCCAGTTCCTTCTCCGCATCGGCGATGCCGATCAATGTTTTCTCGAACTGGTCGCGGATGACCCGGGCCCTGATCTCCCGGATGGCAGTATCCCCTTCGTCGTTTGATGCCGCTTTGGTTTGGATTTCCTTTTGGAGAACCGCCCGTCGCTCTGCGAGGAATTTAAGTCGATCCTGCGCAGCCTTCCGCGCCGGATGATTGTCGCCTAGCGCGACCAGCGTTTCCGACGTCGCCAACTCCTTCTCGGCCTCGGCGATCTCAGTGAACGTCTTCTCCAACTGCTGCTTCGCCACCTTGAGTTCGAGGTCGCGGATCGGGTCGCTGGGACTCGGCGAAACGGCGATGGGCGTGGACTGTGGAGCCTGGACTGCGACTGGCATTGGAGCGGGTTGAGGCAGCACGACCAAGGGCTCGCGGGCGCGTCTTGGATCGAGGGCGAAGAAGACGACGACGGCCGACCCAACTAGGAACGGGATCAAAAGCTCCGAGCGGAACCACCCGAACCCGTTTTTAGTTGGAGTGGCGCCCCCGTCTAAGTGCGGGCCGCGTCTGCGATGATTGTAGACGAACAACAACGGGATCAACACCGCCAGGAACACCAAGAGTAGTTCGGGGGCGCCTGCGAATCCGCCGCCTTTGATACTCAGGCTTACGATTACGCCGAGACTGACGGCAATCACGATGGCCGGCATGAGCATCAGCAGCAGGCCGGTGCCTTTGCCGCCGGGAATGCCGAGCTGATCGGCGGGTGTTTCTCCGGGCGGCTTGCCCGTGGCCGCCACGACGGCTTCGCGGATGGCGGAATGCCAGTCGGCCACGTCGCGGTTCCGTTGGGCCAGAAAGCCAAGCCAGCCGTCCATCGGCGAGAGATAGACGCGCTTGTCGGTCGTGCCGTCCGTGTAGTTCAGGCTGATCAGGTTGATCCCGGCCGGGTTCATCGACCGGGGATATTTGCCGATGCTGAGGTCGGTGATGGCCGAGAGCGGAATGACCGTGGGGAATCCGTCCTTGGTAAAGGTCAGGCGTTCTTCATCGAGCAGCAGTTGGCCACGGTTCTGATAGGCGAACAGCTGGCCGTCGAACGTTGCCATCGTTTCGGGCCGAATGAGAATGCAACCTTGGCCCTTGAGGATGCGCGGGGTGCGGTTGCCGGCCGGTTGGGGATCGCTTGCCGGAAGAGCGGCGGTTCGCGAAAGGGTGTCCAACTGCGTCTTCACTTCGCCGGCGCTTTGCTGACGGAGCTCGCGTTCCTTTTCCAACGTGCGGAAGACGATCTCGTCCACGCGCCGATCGACGGCGGACTTGGCCGAAGGCGGACCGAAGCGGCCCAAGGGCAGTTCGCCGGTCAGCATTTCATAGAAGACGACGCCGAGCGAAAAGATGTCGGTGCGGTGATCGACTTCGGACGGATGCTCGATCTGTTCCGGGGACATGTAGTGCGGCGTGCCGAGCGATGCGCCGCTGGCGGTGAGCGTGCCGCCGGGTTGGGCTTCGCCGAGCATCTTGGCGATCCCGAAGTCGGCGATCTTCACCCGGCCGCGTCCGTCGAGGAGGATGTTCTCCGGCTTGATGTCGCGATGGAGCACGCCTTCTTCGTGGGCGTATTGCAGCGCCTCGCAGATGCGCGGGACGAGCGCAAGGGCCTCGCTGGCGGTGAAGCGTCCGGCGGCCATGGCCTGCCGGAGGTTCACGCCGTCGACGAACTCCATGAGCAGGTAGAAGAACTCCCCAGCCCGTCCGTGGTCGTAGATGGTGACGATGTTGGCGTGGCTCAGCTTTGCGAGCGTGCGGGCTTCGCGGGTAAAGCGCTCCTCGAAGGTGGGATCGGTCGCGAGGCTCCCGCTCAGGATCTTGAGCGCGACCAGACGGTCGAGTTTCGGCTGGCGGGCCTTGTAGACGACGCCCATGCCGCCTTGGCCGATGAGTTCGAGGATCTCCAACTGGGGAAACGCGGCCTGGACCGCGTCGATGGGCGGCGCGGCCACACGCGGTCCGGTCGTGCGGGTGACTTCTGTCGGCGCGGCGACGCCGGCGAGCACGCAGCGGGGGCAGAGGCCCTGAGGGGCGTCGGCGGTGATGACGCCGCCGCACTTGGGGCAGGCGTTGGTTGAAGGATCGGTGTTCATCGTGCCCCTTCCTGAGGAGGAACGGAGCGGAGGTTACGGGGAAACTGGGCGGGGAAGCGAGCGGGCGAATCCGGACATCCGCAGCGCCGGTAGTAGGGCGGGCGGGCCGGGAGCGCC
>CANJSG010000314.1 GCA_947476875.1 Verrucomicrobiota bacterium
TCGAAGGTTCAGCAGAAGCTCGGAAACTCTCGGGTCGTGGTGGTGCGTTCCCAGGAAATCGACGCGCTGGGAGAAAAGAATGAACTGCTCGCGCGCAATGTCATGGACACTGTCATCGGCAACCTCGCACGGGCCATTCGGCGATTGGCCGGATTTGGATTTGAACGGTTCGTGTTGACCGCCGACCACGGACACCAGTTCTCGGCCCGCAAAGAAGATGACATGAAACTGGAGGCGCCGGCCGGAGGCACCTTGGAACTGCATCGCCGTTGCTGGATTGGCAAAGGTGCCAGCGCCCCATCGGGAACTGTAACCGTGAAAGCCCCGGAACTAGGATACGACTCCAACTTGGAGTTCGTCTTTCCAAGAGGCCTCGGCGTGTTCCTGTCCGGTGGCGGGCTCGCCTATCACCACGGCGGCTTCAGCCTTCAGGAATTGGTCATCCCGGTGATCAGCTTCCGCCTCAAGGAATCGGGCGCGGAAACAACTGGCGCGGTGGTTCGCATTTCCGAGCATCCCGAATCCATCACCAACCGCACGTTCGGCGTGAAGTTGGATGTTGAAGCGGAACTGCTCAGAAACGACCCGTTGAATGTCCGCGTGCTGCTCATCAGCGGCGGCGAAGAAGCCGGAAGGGCCGGAATGGTGCTGGGAGGTGAATTCAACCGCGAGACTGGCGTGCTAACTCTGGCCACGGGAAGTTCAGTGAGTGTCGCCATGGTTTTGACCCGTGACGATGTCTCCACCCTGCGCGTCGTCGTCCAAGACGCCCTATCGGGCAGTGTCCTAGCCGAAAGCAAAGCTATCCCGGTCCAACTGAAATCGTAAATTATGAGCAACGAAGCGAATAACATACCGGCCGCCGATGCGCTGGATGCCAAGGTCAACCGCGTATTTGCTGGACGAGTAGTGCGAAAGGACCTCGTTCGACGGGTCAAGGTCGGGGCCAACGTGCCCGCGTTTGTCCTGGAGTTTCTCCTTGGCAAGTATTGCGCATCGTCGGACCCGATGGCCATCGCCATGGGCTTGCAGGTCGTGAACGACACGCTCCGCGACAATTACATCCGACCGGACGAATCCACAAAGGCGCAGTCCAAAGTGAAGGAAATCGGGAGGTTCACTTTCATTGACAAGGTGAAGGTGCGGCTCGTGGATTCGGAGTATTGGGCCGAGGTCGTGAACTTCGGCCATTCCTTCGTCCACATTCCCGTCAACTACGTGCGCCAGTTTGAACGCCTTCTGACCGGAGGCATCTGGGCGCAGGTGGACATGGTCTTTCAATACGACGAGGAGACGAAGGGCAAATACCCGTTCTGGATCGATAAACTGACGCCCATCCAACTGGCCTCCTTCGACATGGAGGAATACCGCCGTGTCCGGAAGGACTTTTCCACGGATGAGTGGCGCGACCTGATCGTCCGCAGCATGGGCTACGACACGGGCCGTCTGGAGAAGCGGACAAAGATGTTCTACTGCCTCCGCTTGGTGCAGTTGTGCGAGCGGAACTTCAACTTCGTGGACCTCGGCCCACCCGGCACCGGCAAGAGCTACGCCGTCCAGGAACTTTCCCCCTATGCCGCCTTGCTGACCGGACCAACCACGGTCGCGAATATGTTCGGTCACATGAGCGGGCGTCGAAAGGGCATGGTCGAAATCTGGGACGCTGTCGGTTTCGACGAAGTGGCCGACTTGGAAAAAATGCCCAAAGAGGTCATCACCACCATGAAGACCTATTGCGAGTCCGGGAAATTCCAACGCGGGCCGGAAGAAAGTGCGGGCTACGCGAGCATCGGAATGTTCGGGAACACTCGACAACCAGTGGAAGTGATGGTGCAGAGCAGCCATCTGTTCGATCCGATGCCGGACGTCATCCGGGACGACGTGGCTTTTCTCGACCGCATCCACTACTACCTGCCGGGCTGGGAAATGCCCGTGATGCGAAATGAACTTTTCACAGACCATTACGGGCTGGTGATTGATTACCTCGCCGAGGCGCTCCGGGAACTGAGGAAAGCAAATTTCACCGAGACGCTCGATCAGCATTTTTCGCTGGGCGCTCACCTCAATGCGCGTGACCGAAAGGCGGTGAGACGGACGGTTTCAGGGATGATCAAAGTCCTCCACCCTCACGGGGAAGTCTCCAAAGAAGACATGGCCGAAATACTGGCCTTCGCCATCGAAGGACGCCGCAGGGTCAAGGAGCAGCTCAAGAAGATGGGTTCTTTTGACTACTACCAAACCGCCTTCAGCTACCTCGACAACGAGACGGGCGAAGAGCATTTCGTTGGTGTCCCTGAACAGGGTGGCCGCGACCTAATTGCAGCCGACCCTTTGCCTCCCGGTTCCGTTTACGCGGCCTCGGTCGATTCTACCGGCACTGTTGGCCTCTTCCGAATCGAGGTCACGCTCTCAGGTGGGACGGGAAAACTCAAGCTGGCGGGCGGAGTCAGTGGATCGATGAAGGAATCCTTTGCGCGCGCCTTTAGCTACCTGTCGGCCAACAAGACACCTCTAGGGGTCGCGCGGGACGTGGACCTTTCGGATTTCCACGTCGAGTGCATCGACCTGCTGGGAAACAAGGTGGACTGCGAGTTGGGCATTGCCTTCCTGGTTGCCTGCTACTCCATCCTGCGTCGCGCTTCTACCATGCCCGGCCTGCTCGCCTTGGGCGACCTCAGCATCCAAGGCAACATCAAACCCGTTCGCTCACTCGTCGAACCCCTACAAGTGGCGAGAGACAACGGAGCCAAAAAGGTGCTCGTGCCCGTCGAAAACAAACGCCAATTCCTGGAAGTGAACTCCGAGATCATCGAACACGTTGACCCGGTTTTCTATGGCGACATCCGAACGGCGTTGCTGAAGGCGCTGGAAATTGCTTGAGCAAATCACAGATAAACGTCGTAGCGGTCGTCGGCCCGCATCCGACGCCTCCTCACCCGTGCGGCATTCATTTGGCCGCAACGGACCAAAACACGGCTCACGCTGTTCCGCATCGTGTGCTCGACGATTCGCCCTTGCAGCTCGTTGCATTCACCAACGCGATGACGCAGTGGATTGTGACTCACCACGTCAGTCCCGAAGCAATCGAGCGAGATCGGGTTCGTCGCGAATCCTTGGCAAGGCAAGGATTGGTCGACCCCGTGAAGCGATTCCCAATTAATCCGAGCA
>CANJSG010000315.1 GCA_947476875.1 Verrucomicrobiota bacterium
CTACCAAGACGTGTTGGGCCCCATGGGTAGGGCGGGCAGTCCCCTGCCCGCCGCCGAATGCCAACCGACGTTCCCGATCCGCCTTGTGTTTCCGGAACCGCTCGCGGCGCGCACGGAGTGACGCGCCCTACCAAGACGTGTTGGACCCCATGGGTAGGGCGGGCAGTCCTCTGCCAGCCGCCGATTGCTAACCAGCGTTCCCGTAACCGCCCTCGGCGCGCACGGAGTGACGCGCCCTACCAGGACAGGCCGCCCACGGCGCGCACGGAGTGACGCGCCCTACCGAACGCAGCGGCCGGGAGGTGTTGCCACACGGGCTTACCCGACCTGACGACGTCCCGTGCCATTGGATGTTTCCCTTTCGCGTTTCTTTGCGTCCTTCGCGGAGCCCCCGTCTTCCCGATATGCACCTTGCTGCGCGGTTGGCACGTGCTAGTTTTCCGGGGCAGTTTTCCATGAATTCACGCCGGGCATTCACGCTGGTCGAACTCCTCGTCGTCGTCGCGGTGATCGGCATCCTCGCGGCGCTGCTGCTGCCGGCGCTGGCGAAGTCCAAGGAAACCGGCAAGCGGATCAACTGCACGAGCAACCTCCGGCAGCTCGGCCTCGCGGCCGCCCTCTACTCCGGCGATCAGGACGGGGTTTTCCCGTCGCGGGATCTCGCCAATCCGTGGCCGAGCCAGCTGAAGAGCGGTTACCAGGACCTGCGAATCCTCCTCTGCCCGGCCGATGTCCAGCCGCCGACTAATTCCACCGCCGAGGCCTCTTCCGCACCGCGCAACTACCTCCTGAACATGTTCAGCGACTACTTCGAGGGCGCATTGTCGGCCATCGAATGGAAGCTGTTCGTGAAGGGCCGTTTTCCCGGGAGCATCCGCCAGGAGAACATTCCGCATCCGACGGAGACGGTGCTGCTCGGCGAGAAGAAGACGGAGGCCGATGAACTCTACGGCGACGTCCGTTCCGTGGCTTCGAGCCTATTGGCCGTGACCGAACAGGCGCGCCATTCCAGGACAGGCGGCGGCAAGGCGGAGGGCGGCGGATCGAACCACGCGTTTGTCGACGGCAGCGTGCGCTACTACAGATTCGGCCGGGCGCTTTGTCCGGACAACAAGTGGGCGGTGACCGATGCCGCGCGGAAGACCTACTCCGTCTGCATCTATTGACCGGTCTTCCGGAGACGGAAGTAGCGGTTCCCCGACGCCGGAGACACGAGGAGTTTCCTCTCGCCATTGATGGGAAGGACCATCGACCAGCCGTTCGTCGCCAGCGTGTCGGAGCCTTCGAGGGTGTAGCCGTATTCCCCGCCGGGCCACTTGAGCTCGAGGAATCCCGAGTCGATCCGCGTCTCCAGCTTCACGGTCGACGCGGTGCGCAGGAGCGGCACGACGGTCTGTTCGTAGAGCGCGAGCGTCTTGGCGCCGTCGAGGACCTGGAAGACGAGGCGGTTCTCGCGGTCGATGAGATACTTCGTCGGGAAGGTCTGGATGAACGGCCCGGGAGTGGGTTGCAGCGCGGAGAACGCGGCTTCGACTTCCGGGGTCAGTTCCGCGATCGGGTAGTTGATCCCGATGTCCTGCGCGAAGGCCAACACCTCGTCGGTCGGCCCCGAGTTCTTGTAGAGGCCGAGGATCTGGAAGCCGTTCGTCCGGTAGCGGTCCTGCAACACCGTCAACTCCGGGATCTCGTAAATGCACCCGGAGCAGATGGTTTCCCAGAAATCGATGAGGACAACCTTGTTGGCGTGGTCGGTGGAGCGCAGGAGGTTTCCGATCACATCCGGGAGTTCCCACGTGGGCACACCGGAGACTCCGGCGATGTTCAGGCTCAGTTGGATGGCCCCGGTTTCGCCGTCGACACCGTCCACGGCGACGTAGTAAGTCTCGCCGCCGAGCGCCCTGAACAGGACGTGGCTGGTCAGTTGCGCGTTTGAATCGTCGTTGGTCGCGACGATGGAGAGGTTTGTCAGCGACCTGCCCGTGTAGACGGCGAGCACCGTGTCGAAGCCGCCGCCATTTCCAATGCTTCGCATCAAGCCGTCGCAGGAACCTCCTCAGCCCAGCAGCAGCGTCTCGATCTCGGCGTAGGTCCTGACCACGTGGTGGGCCCGCTGGAGCTTGTCCGGCGGGAGCGAGTTGGTGATGGCGATGACCTGCATCCCGGCGCTGAGCGCGGCCTCGACGCCAAAGGCCGAGTCTTCGATCACCACGCAACGTCCCGGCGCGACGCCCAGCAGCTCCGCCGCCCGGAGAAACACATCCGGCGCGGGCTTGGGGCGACCCACGTCCTGCACGCTGACGACCGCCTTGAAGTTCTGCCGGAGATCCTTCATCGCGAGCACGGCGTCGATCACGACGTGGAACGATCCTGACGCGACCGCCATCGGATACTTCGCGGCGAGATCCCGGACGAGTTCCGGGAGCGTCGGGAAGATCGGCTGCTCGCGCGCGAGCATGTCGAGGAACTTGCCCTGCTTCCATCGGGTCAGCTCCGCGAGGGATTCCCTGGGGCTGTGCTTCGCGATGAAATCATTCCACAACGTCACGTCGGAGGTCCCGTAGTAGCTGGGGAAGTGGATGCCGTGGCGATCGCCGAGGCCCATCTCCGCGAACACCTCCATGAACGCCCGCTCGTGACGCGGTTCGCTGTCCACGATGACTCCGTCCATGTCGAATATGACCGCCTGGGTGTTCTCTCGCACACCTCGACCGTCCCCTTGCCCGACCCCATGACTCAAGACTAACCTGATGGCCTTCGGCGGATTCGTTGCGTCGTAACCATGTCGAAAATCAAAAAGAACAAGTCGATCCCGCCGTCGGATAATCTTCCGAGCCGAACGACGGGCCTGCTCGGGCTCGCCGCCTTGATCGTGGGAGTGGTCCTGGTCGCCAGCGGCACCGCCACCCAACGCATCCCGATGCCGGTGGTGCTTCCCAAGTTCCCCGAATCGTCGCGCGTCGGTTTCCAACGCGAGGACATCGGCGCCGCCACCACCGCCGCCAAGCGGACGACGAACGTCCAGATCGTCGACTTCGACAAGGACGGCCTGATGGACATCCTCGTCTGCGACGCCGCCCGCAACGCGGTCATCCTTTATCGCCAGACCAAGGATCATCGTTTCGTCGAGCAGGTCCTCGGGGAAAACCTCAAGGTGCCCGCCCAC
>CANJSG010000316.1 GCA_947476875.1 Verrucomicrobiota bacterium
ACCATGACTGAGAGTGCCGAGGCCTTGTTTATTGCGTGCTCACAGCTGCCCACCCACGACATTGTGGCAGAATTGGCTATGGAGCCGCACTCGCGGTTGATGTTCCGGCCGTCGGGCGTGTTGCCGTAGACGAACACATCGGCGCCCAGTTCGCGCAGGACACAGGGCGTCGCCTTGTAGGCCGCACCGTTGCCGCAATCGACCACGATGCGCAGGCCTTCCAGCGTCAGTCCGCGCGGGAACGACGTCTTGGCATACTCGATGTAGCGGCCCAGCGCGTCGTCGATGCGGACGGCTTTGCCGATCTCGCTGGCGCTGGGACGGAGCGAATCGACCGTGCCGGAAAACACGAGCTCCTCGATCCGGCCTTCGACCGTGTCGTCCAGCTTGTAGCCGTCGGCGCGGAAGAACTTGATGCCGTTGTCGTCATACGGATTGTGCGAGGCGGTGATCACGATGCCCGCGTCGGCACGAAGGCTCCGCGTCACATAGGCCACGCCAGGAGTCGGCAGCGGTCCGATAAAGAGCACGTCGACGCCCATCGACAAAACCCCGGCGGAGATGGCGTTTTCCAGCATGTAGCCCGAGAGCCGCGTGTCTTTGCCGATGACGATCTTGTGCTTTCCGCGACCACGGGACTCGGTCTGCATCGTCTTGAAAACGTGCGCGGCCGCCTTGCCGAGCTTGAGGGCGGTTTCCGCCGTGACCGGTTCAATGTTGGCGGTTCCACGGACACCATCCGTGCCGAAAATTCGTTTAGGCTGGCTCATGAAGAAAAGTTCAACGGAGGAGACGGGTAACGACGATGGTTTCGGGAACGACACTGCGCAGGGCCACTCCGTCGGGAATATCGACACGGACAGGACAATTCGTGGCGTCTCCGCCGATCCCGCCAGTGAGGTCGAGATAGGCGCGCACCTCGTCGTTGCGGAAGCCGCTCATCCGGCGCAGTTCTCCGTGGATCCGGACCGCCACGAGGTTGGTGGCCACGACGATCGGCTCAACGTTGGATGACGATCTCAGAACGTGGAGCTCCACGAGCATTGAGGATTCCTGTTCGCCCGTTTCGAGGAAAACCCCCGCCAGGCGGCCTCCGGTGATATCGCTCTGAATCGCCACCCAGATCAGGATGGCCGACAGGATGGAGAACAGCTTGAGGGACGAATTGTGGAACAGCGAATTGGATTCAGGCATCCCCGCCTCCTTTCTTTTCCCGATTCGCCGTCGCATTGAAGAAGCCTTTCAAAAACCCGTTTCCCGCCCGTGCCGGAGCCTTGCGAAGCACGACCGAGGTGAGGAACGCCCGCAACTGTTCGACGGTCACTCCTCGGGTCAACTGGCCGTCATAAGCATAGGAGATCGAGCCCGTCTCCTCCGACACGACCACGACGATCGCATCCGTCTCCTCGCTCAAGCCGATGGCCGCACGATGGCGTGTGCCCAGGGAGGGATTGAGGTCCGAGCGCTGGGTCAGCGGGAAAATACAGGCCGCCTTCGCAATGCGGTCACCGCGCAGGAGCACGCCGCCGTCGTGGATGGCATTGTTGGGAAAGAAGATCGTTTCCAGCATCTCCGACGTCGCCTCGCAGTTGACCGCGATTCCCGAACCCACGACGTCCTCCAGGTTCTCCGTCTGCTCGATCGCGATGAGCGCGCCGATCTTCACGTCGGCCAAACGCTCCACCGTCTGGATGACCACCTCGATGTTCTCGCGCTGTTCCTGGACAGGATTGAACAGCGTCGACGTTCCAAGCCGCGCGAGGATCCGCCGAAGCTCCGGTTGGAAGAGAACGAGAATCGCGATCGCGCCAAAGGCGAAGAACGTCTTGAGCAGCCACCAGAGGACTTCGAGCCGCAGCACGGCGGCCAGCACCGTCATCCCCAAAAGGACCGCGGCAAGGCCGTAGACCACGGGAGCGCCACGGGTCCGACGGATGAGGTTCAGGGCATAGTAGATCGCCACGGCGAGGATCGTTACCTCCACGCCGGCGCGAACCACGCTGGTCCATGAAATTCCCATCAGCTTCGTTGTGCCTGCAAAATTGCTTCCGTCACCTTGAGCGCCTGCTTCGTCTCCAGGACGTCGTGCGTCCGCACGATCGCCGCGCCGCGCTCCACCGCGAGGACCGTCGCAGCCAGCGAACCCGGCAACCGGTCCTGGACGTCCGCACCGGTGATCTGTCCGAGGAACGACTTGCGGGAAAGACCGACAAGCCAAGGGCGCTGCCAGTTCCTAAGTGCGTCCATCCACGACAGCAACGCCAAATTGTGTTCGAGCCGTTTTCCGAAGCCGATTCCCGGATCCAGAACGACCTGCTCGTCCGCGACGCCCGCCTGTCGTAGGCGTTCGAGGCAACTTCCGAAGAACGTCCCCACTTCGCCGACAACATCCTCGTAGGTCGGGTTCGCCTGCATCGTCCGCGGGTCGCCCTGCATGTGCATCGCGACATAGCCCGCGCCGGATTCGGCGATCAGCCGGGCCATCGCGGGATCTGCGAACGCCGCCGCCACGTCGTTGACGATGTCCGCTCCGGCTTCGATGACCTCACGGGCCACGGCAGGCTTCATCGTGTCGATGGAGATCGCGACGGGAGATGCCAGGCGAAGCGCCCTGATGACGGGTAGGACGCGTCGCAATTCCCCGGCTTCGTCGACGACCGGCGCGTCCGGCCGCGTCGACTCCCCGCCGATGTCGATGATGTCCGCTCCGTCCGCGATCATGGCCAACGCCTGGTCGACCGCTTTGGCCGGATCGAGGAATTGACCGCCATCCGAAAAGGAATCCGGCGTCACGTTGAGTATCCCCATCACCAGCGTCGGTCTCGGGAATTGCCAGCTCAGCCGGCCGCAACGCCAAATCATGTCGCGTCCTCCTGCAGCACCGGGAGCACCGTCTTGCCCAGCACCACATCCACCAGGGTATCGGCGATGCCAAGCACCACGGCGTCCGGCACGCCGATGGCGGGATTGCTGGACTGGGTGAGCAGGTGGATCTGGTCGTTCACATAGTCGATGACTACGAACTGCCCGGCATCGCTCAACGTGATCTCGGTCGAAAACATTCCCATGCCGGTCATTCGCGCGATCTCCAGGGTGATCTCCCGAAGAGGAAACAGCCGGAGCGTCGACAATTCCTCGGGC
>CANJSG010000317.1 GCA_947476875.1 Verrucomicrobiota bacterium
CGAAAAGGAACTCCAACCGGTCATCGTCGAATGGTATCCGAAGATCGTCGCGATGCTCCCGGGCGACGGCTACCGGGCGCCCACCAATGTCACTTTGCGTTTCCGCAACGACATGGGCGGCGTGCCGGCGTCCGCCGGCGGCGCGGGCGTCAACATGAACAGCCAATGGTTCCGCAAGGAACTCAAGCGCGAGGCCCGCGGTTCGGTCGTCCACGAACTCGTCCACGTCGTGCAGAGCTACGGTCGGGCACGCCGCACCAATCCCGAGGCGATCCGCACGCCCGGTTGGCTCGTCGAAGGCATCCCCGACTACATCCGCTGGTTCCTCTATGAACCGCAGACCAAGGGCGCCGAAATCACCCGGCGTAACCTCGCCAACGCGCGCTACGACGCCAGTTACCGCGTCTCGGGGAACTTTCTCGATTGGCTCGTCCGGACCCAGGACAAGGACATCGTTCGCAAGATCAACGCCGCGGCCCGGGAAGGAAACTACTCGGAGAAGCTCTGGAAAGAATGGACCGGCAAGACCGTTCAGGAACTCGGCGCCGACTGGAAGAAAGCGCACGAAGACCGTCTCAACACCGAGAAGCCAGCCACGGAAAAGAAGTAGCGGGTGCCTTCAACTCATGTGGGAAAGTGTGGATTCCGGGCGAACGCGAATTCGCCGACAACCGCTCCCCCGATCAGATGCTCCTGGATGATCCGCTCGAGCACCGCGGGACTGCACGAGTGATACCAGATGCCGTCCGGGTAGACGACGGCCACCGGACCATGCACACAGACGCGCAGGCAGTTCGCCTTGGTCCGGAAGATCGCCGGATCCGATCCCGCCAAGCCAAGCTCCTTGAGCCGGCGCTTCAGGTATTCCCACGATTCCAACCCCGCTTCCTTTGGGCAGCACTTCGCCTCGGTCTGGTCCGCGCAGAGAAAAATATGGCGACTGTATTTCTCCAGCCCGAGAGAAGCTTTGGCCGATGCGAGTTGAGCGGAGGGTGAGTCGTCGGGAGGCACGGATTGAAGATGCGGAGCAACCGGCCGGCACTGCAAGCAATGCGGAGTCAGGCCGGCCGGGGACGAGGATTCTTGAGTCGCGTCAACCACTCCTCCGCTTCGGGTGGGTTGATCTCGAAGGGATTCAGCAACTGGACCGGATTACCGCCCTCCGCGCCGATGACTTCCCAATCGAGGTAGTAGCTGGCTCCGACGGATTGCAGCTCCTTCATCAGCCGTGAACGCACTGCGGCCCGGGTGTTTTCGGGCGGCTTGAGAAAGGCCTCGCGGAGCTGGTCCTCGCCGAGAAACCACTCCGGCGGAGTTTGGGCCAGGGCGAGCCCAAGGCTCCGGGCGGGATCCACGTGATGATACTCGAGGTCCTGCGCCTTGAGCCAGGCGTGTCCCCAGTCGATCCCTTCCTGCTCGATGAACTGGCCGAACAACCAGCGTTTGGTGATCCAGTCCACCTTGCCGACCATCGCCGATTGATCCCCCGCCAACGCGTCGATCGTCTGCTTCCACGCGCTCAGCAGAAAATCCGTCTCGGCATCCCGGCCCCGAAACTCCGCCTGCGCCACCTCCCAATAGGCTGCCAGCACCTCGACGGCCCCGAGCGTCCGGCCATCCGACAGCAGCACGTCCCAAGGTCCTTCGGGCGAATGCGACAGCGACCGGAAAGTCTGGACCGAATCGGCCAGCGAAAGGTTTGGCAGGTGATCGATCTCCAGAAGGTCGAGCGCGAGCGAAGTAGTCCCCACTTTCAGCAGGAGCGAATACGGCAGGACGTTCGCGTCGCCGTGCAGCAAGTGAAGCCGCCGGTAACGGCGGGCATCAGCCAAGGGCTCGTCGCGGGTGTTGATGATCGCGCGGTTGAACTGCACCCATTCGAAGAGGTCGTTGTTGATGTAGTCCGCCCGCTGGCTGATCTGGAAAAGATTCGATTCACCCGGGCGCGTCAGATCACCACGCGTCTCGGCCGCAACGGTGGAACCCACCCTGCCCGCTCCGCAGAGCAACACACGCAAGGTCAAGAACGTCAGCAGCGACAGGACGTTTCCCTCGGTCAACTGCGCCGAGCGGCGGACGAGGTAGTTCTCGTGGCATCCGAAGGTCGCGCCGGAATAGTGGTCGACGTTGTTGCGGATGAAGCTGACCTCGTCGCCCATGCCCATTTCCTGAACGGCCTGGCAGATCATGGCGTCGCCGGACTGGTCGTAGCGGAGCACGTCGAGAAGCGAGAGGCACTCGGGCGTGCAGAGTTCGAGATGGCCCATGTCGACGTAGGCCCGACCGCCGTTGAAGAGAAAACCTCCATTGCCCGCCGGCTCGTCCCAGTCGCGCTGGTGGACGTCGATGAGTCCGTAACGCTGCCGGGCGAAGATCCAATCACGCACCCGGCTCACCGCTCCAGGAGACCCGGGAAGATTGGGCGCAAGGCAGCCGTATTCCGTTTCAAGGCCGACGATGCGGTTCATGCGTCTTTTACCCTCTGGCGATCGATCAAAGCCCCAAGCCAGCGGCGGTCAACGGTTCATACCGTGCCGCCCGTTGTCCTCGACGGTTCAGCCAACCAAGCTCGATCGTCTTCCCAACGACACCGGCCCGCCAGCCCGCTCCAAGTTCAGTCCGGGGAGTCGTCAATGGCTTGTCGTTCGTAAGACAAAACCAGACCTCAAGAAACGCGCGGGCGGCGTCGGCCATCGGGGTTTGAGGGGTGACGATCTCGCGGAGATGCGCGGTGGCCGCAGCTTCGAGGTCGTTGTTGCCGGCCGCCAGCATCAGACCGCCGGGCTGGATCTGGAACGTGCCGTCGTAGCGAAGTCGGACCAGTTGGTCGCGTTCGGGAGCATCGGCCAACTCCGCGAGGATGAGCTCCACCAGGAAGGGCGCCTGGAAGATCTGTTCGAAGCCGGTCTTCAGCAGTGGCCCGAGGCCGAACCCGACCAGCCGACGCAGGCTGACGTCTTCCGGCGCGCGGGTGAACCCTTCGACATGGGCGGCATCGATTGCGGCTTGGCGGATCTTCTCCATGTCCGCCGGATGTCCGAGCCCGGCCAGCGCGTGGTGGTCGAACAGCTCAAACACCTTCGACTGTCCGCTACCGACCCCGAGCAGCAGGA